>JBILYN010000073.1:0-16553 GCA_044377715.1 Aquabacterium sp. | reverse complement strand
GCGTCAGCACCGCGATCGAGGACGAGGACGGGCTGCGCCGCGACGTGTTGCGCGCGCGCCGCTTGGGCTTTGGCGGCAAGCTGTGCATCCACCCGCGCCAGGTCGCCAGCGTCAACCGCCACCTCGCTCCGGCGCCCGAGGAACTGGCCTGGGCCGAGCGGGTGCTGGCCGCGGCAGTCGGCGGCGCAGCGGTGGCGGTCGACGGCAAGATGGTCGACCGGCCGGTGCTGCTGCGGGCCCAGGCGATCCTGCGCGAGGCTGCGGTCGGCGCTTAACGGTTGACGGTTGAGGCTTGGCGCGCCGGCCGCTTCAACGGTCACCTGCGTGACATTTCGCGGGTTCGCCGGGATGTCGGCGCTGCCCCGGCTGAGGTACACCTCTGGCTGAGCCGATCAACCAAAGCCCGTGATGAACCTAGCTGCCGCCCGTGCCCACGACGCGACCTGGCCCAAGCGCCTGCCGCGCCACCTGGTGCTGCCAGAGACCAGTCTGTGGTTCAACCTCGAAGTCTCGGCGCGACGCTACCCGCGCAAACCCGCTTGCCTGTTTTTCGGCCGCGCGCTGGGCTACGGCGAACTGCTGTCTCAGGCCGAGGCGCTGGCCGGCTGGCTGCAAGCCCATGGCTTGGCCAAGGGCGACCGGGTCGTGGTGTTCATGCAGAACTGCCCGCAGTTCATCGTCGCGGTGCACGCGGTGCTGCGTGCCGACGCGGTCGTCGTGCCCGTCAATCCGATGAACAAGGCCGACGAGTTCGGCCACTACATCACCGACCCGGGCGCCCGTTTCGTGCTGACCACGGCCGACCTGGCCAGCGTCGTCGCCGAGGCCGATGCCCGGCTGCCTGCGGCGCAGCGCTTGCGCCATGTCGTCGCGACCCGATTCACCGATGCGATGCCCGGCCAGATCGACCCGGCCGAGCTGCCCAGCCCGGCGATCCTGCAGTGGTTGCTGGCCGATCCTGTGTTGCCCGCCGGTGTCACGCGCTGGACCGACGCGCTGGCCGCCGGCCACCGGCCGGGCGAGCACCTGGCCCAGCCCGACGACCTGGCGCTGCTGCCCTACACCAGCGGCACCACCGGCCTGCCCAAGGGCTGCATGCACAGCCACCGAACGCTGATGCACAACACCATCGGCGGATCGATCTGGAGTTTTGCCGGGCCAGAGACCGTGGCGCTGGGCGTGCTGCCGATGTTCCACATCTCGGGCTTCATCTACGGCTGCCTGGGTGCGGTGGCCTGCGGCCTGACCCAGGCGATGCTGCCGCGCTGGGACCGCGAACTGGCCGCCAGGCTGATCGCGCGCCACCAGGTCACGCATTGGTGCTGTATCCCGACCATGGTGATCGACCTGCTGGGCAGTCCGAACAGCGCGAGCTTCGACCTGCGCAGCCTGAAATATGTCTCGGGCGGTGGTGCTGCGATGCCGCAGGCGGTGGCCGAGCGGCTGCAGGCCGAGTTCGACCTGGTCTTCGCCGAGGGCTATGGCCTGACCGAAACCGCTGCGCCGACCCATGCCAACCTGCCCGAGCGGGCCAAGCTGCAGTGCCTGGGCATCCCGATCTTCGACACCGATTCGCGCATCATCGACCCCGACACCGGGCGCGAACTGGACATCGGCGAGACCGGCGAGATCGTCAGCCACGGGCCACAGGTCTTCAAGGGCTATTGGGGCCATCCCGAGGCAACGCAGGCCTCGTTCATCGAGATCGACGGCAAGGCTTTCTTTCGCACCGGCGACCTGGGCCGGATGGACGAGGAGGGCTTCTTCTTCATCACCGACCGGCTGAAGCGGATGATCAACGCCAGCGGTTTCAAGGTCTGGCCCAGCGAGGTGGAGCTGCTGTTGTTCAAGTGCCCGCTGGTCCAGGAAGCCTGCGTGATCGCCAGCCGCGACGCTTACCGCGGCGAGACCGTCAAGGCGGTGGTCGTGCTGCGCGAGGAAGCCCGCGGCCGTGCTGAACCCGAGGACATCATCGCCTGGGCCCGCAAGCACATGGCGGCCTACAAGGTGCCGCGCATCGTCGAATTTGCGCAGTCTCTGCCCAAGAGCGGGTCGGGCAAGGTGATGTGGCGGCTGCTGCAGGAACGAGAGCCGGCGCCGGGCTGAAGCAGACGCCCCGGACCTTGGCGGCCGGGCGCAGCCGTCAGGCTGTCTCGTCCAAGTCTTTTGCGGGCGGCTGGACCTCGTCTGTGAGGCTGTCGGCGCTGGGGTCCAGGTACTCGATCACGCCGTTGCGGCTGACCACCAACGAGGTGCCAGTTCGTTGCGCAATCTCGCGCGCGCGCTGGGCCGCACGGCGCATCGCGACGATGGACGAACGCAAGTCAGGGTCCTTGGCTTCCTCGATTGGGCGGTCGTTCATGGCTTTTCGCTCCACTTGAGCAGCTTCGTGATGGCACCGGAATTGTCGTACAGCGCCCAGGAGTCCACACGCGGCCCGACAGGGTGGTCTCGAACGAAAAACTCACGCTCGCATCTGTCGGTGGGGCTCAGAAACTCGACCCCGGCGTCTGCAGAAAGTCCAACTCCTCGGCCGTGCTGGCCCGGCCCAGGATTGCATTGCGGTGCGGAAAGCGGCCGAAGCGCGCGACGATGTCGAGGTGGCGCTGGGCCCAGTCGACCAGACCGGCGAGCGCCGGTTCGTCGCGTGCCAGTTGCTCGAACAACTGCACCGAGGTGCGCTGGTGCGACAAGTCCTCGGCATGCTCGAACGGCAGGTAGACGAACTGGCGCTGCACGCCGGTCAGGTCGCGGTCGCGGCCCGAGGCCACCAGCGCGCGGGCGATGTGCAAGGCCTGGCCGTCGCCGGCAAAGCTGCGCGGCGTGCCGCGGAAGGCGTTGCGGGTGAACTGGTCGAGCAGGATCAATCGGGCCAGCGCCGGCGCGCCCTGCAGCGGGCGGGTGATCCAGTCCCGGCTGACGTCGGTCTCGTCGGCCAGCAAAGCGGCTTCGATCAGCGGCCCGAAGCGCCGGGCTATCTCGGCATCGAAGGCCGCGTCTTTTTGGAACCAGGCGGCGCGCGGCAGCGTGTGACCGGGATCGTCGGGCGCGCCGAACCAGAAATCGAGCACTTCGTAGGCGGTGGTGTGCATCGCGGCGCTTTCAGCGGGTTTCCAGCAGGTCATGGGTTTCGGGATGGCGGCGCATGTAGGCCTGCACATAGCCGCAGACCGGACGGACCTGCCAGCCCAGCGCACGGGCCTGGTCCAGCACCTCTTGCACCAGCACGGCGGCCAGGCCCTGGCCTTGCAGCGCCGGTGGCACCTCGGTGTGGACGATGTGCATCACGTCGCCGACCAACCGGTAGTCGGCGACGCAGAGCCCACCGGCCAAGCGGGCCTCGAAACGGCCCGCGGCCGGGTCATGGGTGACGGTGAGCTGGGTCATGGTCTTGGTTCCAGGTGATGGGCGATCAGCGAGCGAGCTGCTGCCACAGGAAGGCGAATTCCAGCGCCATCATGTCGGCTTTCTGTCCGTTGTCGGCGGCGCCGGCGTGTCCGCCTTCGATGTTCTCGTAGTACAGCGGCGCATGGCCTTGCTCGGTCATCCGCGCCGCCATCTTGCGGGCATGGCCGGGGTGCACCCGGTCGTCGCGGGTCGAGGTGGTCAGCAGCAGCTTGGGCAGTTTCATGCCGGCCTTGACGTTTTGGTAAGGGCTGTACTTGGAGATCCAGTCCCATTCGGCGGCAATGGCCGGGTCGCCGTACTCGGCCATCCACGACGCACCGGCCAGCAGCAGGTGGTAGCGCTGCATGTCGAGCAGCGGCACCTGGCAGACCACTGCGCCGAACAGCTCTGGGCGCTGCAGCATCACCGCGCCCACCAGCAAGCCGCCGTTGCTGCCGCCCTGGATGCCCAGGTGTTTGGGCGAGGTCACCTGGGTCGCGATCAGGTCCTCGGCCACCGCGGCGAAGTCGTCGTAGCTGCGCTGCTTGCCGGCCTTGGTCGCCGCCTGGTGCCAGGCCGGACCGTACTCGCCGCCGCCGCGGATGTTGGCCACCACCAGCACGCCGCCGTGTCTGTACCAGGCGGTGCCGAAGCCCGCCGAATACCAGGGCTGCTTGGAGACCTCGAAGCCGCCGTAGCCGTTGAGCAAGGTCGGGTTGCTGCCATCGGCGGTCGCGCCCTTGGGCCAGACGATGAAGTAAGGCACGCGGGTGCCGTCCTTGGATCTGACGAAGCGCTGCTCGACCCGCAGCCCGCTGCTGTCGAACTGGGCCGGCAAGGCCTTGAGGGTTTCCAGCGCCTCGCTGTCGGTGTGGCCCAGCAGCAGCGAGTCCGGGGTCAGGAAATCGGTGTAGGTCAGCGTGTAGGCCTCGGCCAACAGGTCTGGCCCATCGGCCAGTTCGGGGTCGTGCAGCGCGCTGGCGTGCAGCGTGCCGGGGAAGGGCGTCTTGATCTCGCGCCCGACCCAGCGCTGCCGGTCCGGCTCGCCTTCTGGCCGCCAGGCCTCGAGCTTGCCTGCCACATCGTCCAGCACGTTGACCAGCACCTGGCTGCGCGTGGTGCTGAACCCCGCCAGCGAGCGCGTCGCGCTGGGCCTGAACAGCGCTTGCAGCGGTGGCATCGCGGCGCCATCGGCAGCGGCCAGCACCGCGCTTGCGTCACCCACCAGCAGCGATCCGGCCGGCCAGCGCGTGGACCCCAGCACCCAGTCGCTGCGCAGTTGCAGCAGCGCGCGCTCGCGCCAGAAGCTGATCGACGCATCGCTCGGGATGTTGATCTTGTGCAGCTGCTCGCCTCGCAGCAGGAACTGCTCGCTGTTGTAGAAATCGGTCGCACGGGACAACACCACGCGCTCGAAACCTGGCGTGCGGTCGACCTGCGCGCTGGCGGCCACATCTTGGGTCTGGCCTTCGAACAAGGTGGTGGCCGCTGCCAGCGGCTGGCCTCGCTGCCAGCGCTTGATGACCCGCGGGTAGCCCGAATCGGTCAGCGATCCAGGGCCGAAATCGGTGCCGACATAGACCGTGTCTGCAGACCACCAGGCGATGTCGCTCTTGGCCTCGGGCAGCTCGAAGCCGCCCGCCACGAAGGTCTTGCTGGCGCTGTCGAACTCGCGCACCACATGGGCGTCGGCGCCGCCGCGCGACAGGCTGACCAGGCAGCGCCGGTAGTCGGGCGCCAGGCAGGTGGCGCCGGCCCAGACCCAGTTCTCGCCCTCGGCCAGCGCCAAGGCGTCGAGGTCGATCACGGTCTCCCAGGCCGGCGCGGCCTGGCGGTACTCGGCCAGCGTGCTGCGCCGCCACAGCCCGCGCGGATGCTCGGCGTCGCGCCAGAAGTTGTAGAGCGCGTCGCCGCGACGGGTCACATAGGGGATCTTGTCGCGCGAGTCCAGGATCGCGCGAAAGCCGTCGCGCATCGCGGCAAAGCGCGGTTGCGCCTCCAGCACCGCGCGCGAGGCAGCGTTGCGCTCGCGCACCCAGGCCAGCGCTCGCTCGCCTTGCACCTCTTCAAGCCAGCGGTAGGGGTCGGCGCTGTGCTGGGCAGCGGTGTCGGCAGGCAGGGTGGTCATGGGCAGGCAGGCAAGGAGGGCAGCGAACAAGGCGGGCAGCAGCGGCACGGTCTAGAAGGGCAGTGCCTACTGGCCGCCGCGCCACAGCGCTTGCGGCAGCAACTCGACCGATTCCTTGCCGTCGCTGACATAGACATGGCCGTCCTGGATGCTGACCTGCAGCTGCATCGAGCGGCTGCACATCTTTGCCAGCGCCAAGCTTTGCTCGGACGGCAGTTGCCAGATCTCGAGGTTGCGCAAACGGGTGATCTTGTTGGCGATGCCGGCGTACCAGATCGGCGCCGAGTAGCTGTAGCAGTACAGCGTCACGCGCCGGGCGCGGCCGCAGGCCTTGGCCAGCCGGCGCTCGTCGGTGGGCTGGCCGACCTCGATCCAGTGCAGCAGTTGGTCGGTCAGGTCTTTTTGCCACAGATCGGGCTCGTCCGCATCGGCCATGCCGCGCGCCAGCAGCAAGCCGCCTTGGTGGTCGTCGGCAGGCACGTTCAGCGCAAAAGCCAGCAGCCTGGTCATCAGCCGCTCCTCGGTCTCCGACGGCTGCAGCGGCAAGGTCAGCGCGTGGTCGCCGTAGACATTGCGGTCCATGTCGGCGATCTGCAGATGGGCTTTGTAAATCGTGGCTTTGATGGCCATCAGGTCGGCTCCGTGTTTGCCGTGGGCTAGGACCCAGGCGCTGTGCCGATCGGCAGCGCCGATGTCACGACAGCGTCTCAGGCCAGGCCGTTCGACGGCAAAGCCGGCACTGTGCCACAGGCTTTGGCTTCGACGCAGCGCAGCGCCTGGTGATGGTTGACCGAGGGAGCTCAGGAAGGCTGGTAGGTCAGGCGAACATAGATTGGCGCGAAGGCCTCGGCCTGGGTGATTTCGAGCAGGTTCTCGCGCGACAACTCGAGCATCGCGATGAAGGTCACCACCAGCACCGGCGTGCCGCGGTGGGTGTCGAACAGCTCGTGGAACTCGGCAAAGCGCCGCCCGGCCAGCCGGCGCAGCACGATGCTCATGTGCTCGCGCACCGAGAGCTGTTCGCGGCTGATCTGGTGGTGCTGGTTGAGCTTGGCGCGCTTGATGATGTCGGCCCAGGCGGCTTGCAGGTCGGCCACGCCGACGTCGGGAAATCGCACTTGCAGGCTTTGCTCGATGTGGATCTGCGCCCGCAGAAAGTCCCGGCCAATCACTGGCAGCCGGTCGAGCCGGGCCGCCGCGCTCTTGATGCGCTCGTACTCGAGCAGCCTGCGCACCAGCTCGGCCCGCGGGTCTGGGCCTTCGACGCCGTCCTCGGTCTTCTTCGGCGGCAACAGCATGCGCGATTTGATCTCGATCAGCATCGCCGCCATCAGCAGGTATTCGCTGGCGAGTTCGAGGTTGTGCTGGCGAATCTGGTCGACGTAGGTCAGGTACTGGCGCGTCACGTCGGCCAGCGGGATGTCGAGGATGTTGAAGTTCTGCCGCCTGATCAGGTAGAGCAACAGGTCTAGCGGACCCTCGAAGGCCTCTAAGAACACCTCTAGCGCATCCGGCGGGATGTAGAGGTCGTGCGGCATCTTGAACAGCGGCTCGCCGTAGAGCCGCGCCAGTGCCACCCGGTCGACCGGTAGCAGGTCGTGCTCGCTGGCCAGGCTTGCACAGTCCGCGGCCAGCGCCGGATCGATGCGGTCTGCGCCCGCGTCGATGGCGGGATGGTCTGTCAAGCCGCTGCCTTTGGCTCTCAATCAGCGCCGGGTCAGCCGGCGATCAGGGCTTGGGCGGCCGCGAGAAATAGACGTAAGGCGACTGCGCGACCTTGGCGTCGCTGAAGTCTGCCTGGGCGCTGCGGTCGATCTGCTTGTCCCACAGCAGCGCCCGGCCGGCGCGCTGTTCGGCTTCGAGCGTCGGCTTCTTGGCCTTGAGCTCGGCGATGAACTGCGTGACGTCGGAGGTGTAGGCTTTCCAGAACAGCGGCATGGCGGGTCCAGGGACAAAGAGGCAGAGTTTAATCGGCGAACACGGTCGACCTTGCTTGTTGCGGCCCCGCGGACATGGCAGCATCGCCATATGTCGCCTGAAATCGAACTCAAGTTCCGGATACCGGCCGGTCGCTGGGCCGCGCTGCGGCGCGCGGTCGCGACCCGGACCGCGCAGGTCCAGCCGCTGGCAGCGGTCTATTTCGACACCGCGGACGACGCACTGGCGCAAGCCAGGATGGCGCTGCGGCTGCGCTGCGAAGGCGGGCAATGGGTGCAGACCCTCAAGGCCGAAGGCGCTAACCCGATGCAGCGGCTCGAGCACAACGTGTTGCGTGAGGCTGCCGATGGTGACCGGCCGACCTTAGACCTGTCGCTACATGACAGCCATGAAGCTGGCGCCTTGTTGGCCCGGGCCTTGGTCGGTGCCGCGCCGCTGGTCGAGCGCTATGCCACCGAGGTGCAGCGAACCCGGCGTGTGCTGCGTCTGGGTGGCGCGTTGATCGAGATCGCGCTCGACGAGGGTCGGATCATGGCAGGGGCGGCGCCCTCCGAGGTCCGTGAAATCCCCGTCTGCGAGATCGAGTTCGAGCTGCTGCGAGGCGAACCCGAGCAATTGCTGGCATTGGCAGCGCGCTGGGTCGCTCGCTTCGATCTGGTGCTAGACATGCGCAGCAAGAGCGAGCGCGGCCAGATGTTGGCGCGGGGCCAGACCGTCAGCGCGCCGACCCGTGCCCGCTCGCTGCGGTTGCCGCCGCGCGCCAGTGCTGGCCAGGTCTTGCGGGCGATGCTGGCCAACCCGCTGGGCCAGTTGTTGGCCAACGCCAGCCAGTTGGCCGATCCGGCCGGCGGCACGCCCGAACACCTGCACCAGCTGCGCGTGGGCTTGCGCCGGCTGCGGGCACTGATCAAGGTCTACGCCGACCTGAGCCCGCCCGAGCTGGTCGCGTTGGCGCCGGCGCTCGCCGCGTTGTTCGGCAAGCTCGGCGCTGCGCGCGACCTCGACGCGATGGCCGAGTCGCTCTGGCCGGCCTTGCGCGCAGCGAGTGCGCCCTTGGTCGAATTGCCGAGCGAGGTGTCAGCGGGTGTCGACATCGCTGCGCTGCTTGGCGAACAGTCCACCCAGCGGCTGTGGCTGGACTTGCTGGGCTTTTGCCAGCCGGCCTCGGGCGCGCCGGACCCGGCAGGCCTGAAACCGCGACAGCTTCGCCGGCTGCTGGCCGAACCGCTGCGCGCGTTGCAGCGCCAGGTCCGGCGCGACGCAGATCGATTCGACCGCCTTGATGACGAGGCCAGGCACAGGCTGAGGCGGCGCATCAAGCGGCTGCGCTATGCCGCCGAGCTTGGCGCCAGCTTGTGGCCTGTCAAGACCTCGGCGCGCTTCATGCGCGGCCTGCAGAAAGCCCAGACGCCGCTGGGCGAATTCAATGACTTGGTGGTCGCGCAAACGTGTTACCTGGCGCTGGCGCAGAGCGATCCGCGGGCCTGGTTTGCGGTCGGCTGGCTCAGCGCCCGCCGCCCAGCGCTGGAAGCAGATTGCGCGTTGGCGCTGGCCCGGCTGGCCGGACGTCGCAGCATGCTGGACTGATCGACCTGGGCTGGCGCCCGATCTGGCCACCCTCGATCAAGCGGCCAGACCCAGCAGCGCCGCATCGACCGTCGGCACGATCCGGTCGAGCCCGATCTCGCGCTCGAATCCGGACCGGTGTATCAAGCTCAGCGCTTGCGGGTTGACGTTGGCCAACACCATCGCGATGCCCTGGCGTTTGAGCTGGCGGTGCAGCTGCTGCAGCGCGTCGATGCCCGAGCTGTCGATCGAGATCAGCCTGTGCATGTCCAGCACGACGCAGCGCGTGTGCGCTGGCAGCTGGCCCGCCAGCGCTTCGATCTTGCCGACCGCGCCAAAAAACAGCGCGCCGAACAGCTCGAACACCGCGACGCCCGGCGGCAGGCCGCCGGCCTGGTCATGCGCGGGATGCGGCTTGACCGAGAACATCGTGCCCATGCGGTAGATGAAAAATCCGCAGGCCATCAGCAGCCCCACTTCCACCGCGGCTGTCAGGTCGACGACCACCGTCAGCACGAAAGTGCCCAGCAGTGTCGACCGGTAAGGCAGCAGAAATTGCTTGAGCCGCGCGAACTCGCGCCATTCGCCCATGTTCCAGGCGACGAACAGCAGGATGCCTGCCAGCGCGGCCAGCGGCACGTGCAACGCCAGCGGCGCGGCCACCAGCACGATCGCCAGCAGCGCTAGCGCATGGATGATGCCCGCCACCGGCGAGGCCGCGCCGGCGCGCACATTGGTCACGGTGCGGGCGATCGTGCCGGTGGCCGGGATGCCGCCAAAGAAGGGCGTGACCATGTTGGCCAGGCCTTGCGCCATCAGCTCCTGGTTGGGGTCGTGACGCCGGTGCTGTGGCGCCATGTTGTCGGCCACTCTGGCGCACAGCAGCGATTCGATCGCCCCGAGCAAGGCGATCGTGATCGTCGGGATCACCAGCAGTTTGGCGGTCGCCCAGCTGAAATCGGGCAGCGCAAAACCCGGCAAAGACTGCGGAATGCCGCCGAAGCGCGAGCCTATGGTCTCGACCGGCAGTTTGAACAGCACCACCGCCAGCGTCGCGAGCACCAGTGCGACGATGGTGCCGGGCAGGTGCGAGGCCCAGCGCCGCAGCTGAGGCAACAGGCCCACAGGCGACTGCGGCATGGTGTAGCTCTTGGGCCACATCACGACCAGCGCCAGGCAGGCCATGCCGACGCCAAACGCTGCCGGGTTGAAGCTGCCGAGGTGGCTTGACAGCATCGCGACCTGGCCGAAAAAGTCGCCCGGCAGCTTGGGCGTGGTCAGGCCGAGCAAGTCCTTGAACTGGCTCAGCCCGATCAACACCGCGATGCCGTTGGTGAAGCCGATCACGATCGATACCGGGATGTAGCGCACCAGCGCGCCGAGCTTGAAAAGCCCCATCACGAACAGCAATACCCCTGCCAGCGAGGTCGCGATCAGCAGGTTGGCCAGGCCGTAGCGCTCGACGATGCCATAGACAATCACGATGAAGGCGCCGGCCGGCCCGCCGATCTGCACCTGCGAGCCGCCCAGTGCCGAGATCAGCAGGCCGGCGATGATCGCGGTGAAGATGCCTTGCTCGGGCTTGACGCCCGAGGCGATCGCAAACGCCATCGCCAGCGGCAGCGCGACGATGCCCACCGTCAGACCGGCGCCCAGGTCGGCGCCAAAGCACCGACGGTCATAGCCGCGCAGCGCGTCTAGCAGGCGCGGGCGGAAGGGGTGGAACTGGCTGGGCAAGCGCATGCGAACTCCTGGCGCGGGACGAGGGCTGAGATCGTTCGCTGCGGCGCAGGTCTGATCGGAGGTGTTCGATCATGCTCCCGATTCGACGCGGCCTCGGTTTCGCCGCCATGGACGCTGCGGCGTCAGGTTTCAAGCCGGCTGGGCATGCTCGGGTCGGGCGACATCAGGTTGCGTATCGGCGTGAAGGCAAACGGAGTTGCGCCTGTGTCGCCCGGCCTGTGCGGGTCCGGCGGCGGGTTGACGCGAACCCGCACCGCATGCATTCGCGAATCGCCGAACACCTCCATGCGCCACAGCTTGGCGATGGGTTCGCCTCGGGCGTTGCGGAAAGGCCGGTCGACGATGTGCTGGTGGCCATCACCGTGTATCAGCAGCACCGGGAAGGGCGCTGCGTCGGCCAGCGGCAGCAAGGTCTGCTCGACGCTGCGGGCGAAGCCTTCGCGAACGACGCCGCGGCGCGGCGCGCTGCGGTCCGGGTAGACCAGGGTCTCGGCCTGGGTCGCGAGCACCAGCGCGCGTGCGCCCCGGTGGCGCGCCAGCGCGAAGGCTTCGGCGACCCAGGCCGCGTTGGCGGCTTCGCGGACCCGCGCCTCGGCACGCACGTCGGCATGGCCATCGTCGACCGCGTTGTTCGGTCCCACGGTGTGGAAGGTCGCGAACACCAGACCCTGGGACGGCGGCCCCTGGGTCCAGCGCAGGTTCTCGACATGGCGGCCGAATACCGGGCTCAGGTCGGCTTGGCGCTCGACCGCGATCGGCCGTTGGCCCAGCGACTGCCGGCCGGCAAAGAAGCGCTGGCGCAGCGCCTGCAGCCGCTCCAGCGGTGCGTCGCCCAGGCGCTGGCAGTCCAGCCAGTCGTTGTCGCCGGGGGTGTAGACCAGGGCCTGGGCAAAGCGCTGGAAGTACTGCTGCTGCAGCGTGTACTCGGCGTCACTACAAGGGGCGATGCCGCTCTTGAAGTCGCCGACATGGATCGTCAGCGGCAACCCCAAGGCGTTGATCTGGTCGATCAGTTGGCGGTAGGCCTGACCCTGGATCAGGTCGGGCCCGTATGGCATGTCGCCCAGCGCGACGAAATCAAAGGGCTCGATCGCCGCCGCTTCGGCGCTGATGGGCCTGTGCAGCAACGACGCCAGCGCAGCCAGCGCGGCGCGGCGGCGCATCAACGCACCCGCATGCCGGGCTGTGCGCCTGGTCCGGGCTCGAGCACGTACAGGCCCGGATGGGTCTTGTCGTCAGCGTCGCCGGCGGCCAACACCATGCCCTCGCTGAGGCCGAACTTCATCTTGCGCGGCGCCAGGTTGGCGACCATCACGGTGAGCTTGCCGACCAGGTCGGCTGGCGCATAGGCACTGCGGATGCCCGAGAACACGTTGCGCAGCCGGGGCTGGCCTTGGGCGTCCAGGCCTTCACCGACATCGAGCGTGAGCCGCAACAGCTTGGTGCTGCCTTCGACGGTCTCGGCCTTGACGATCCTGGCCACGCGCAGGTCGACCTTGGCGAAGTCGGCGATCGAGATCTCGTCGGCCATCGCCTCGCCGCCGGGCAGCACCACGGCAGGTGCTGGCGGCGTCAGCAAAGCGTCGAGTTTGGCCGCGTCGACACGCTGCATCAGGTGTTTGTAGTCGGCGATGCGGTGCTGGCCCATCGCCCGGTCGGCGTCTGCAAATTGCAGCGGCGGGACTTGCAGAAAGGCCTCGACCTGCGCGGCAAGCGCCGGCAGGATGGGCTTGAGGTAGATCGTCAGCAGCCTGAAGGCCTCGATGCAGACCGAGCAAACATCGTGCAGCGCGGCGCGCTGGGCGGCGCCGGCCTCGCCATCAGCGCTGGCTTGTTTGGCCAGCTCCCAAGGCTTGTGCAGGTCGACGTACTCGTTGACCCGGTCGGCCAGCAGCATGGTTTCGCGCACTGCCTTGCCGAACTCACGCGTCTCGTACAGCTCTTCGATCGCTGCGCGCTGGGCCCGCAGGCCGTCGAGCAGCAAGCGGCCTTCGACGCCCAGATCGGACGAGAGCTGGCCGCCGAATCGCTTGGCCAGGAAGCCGGCAGCGCGGCTGGCGATGTTGATGTATTTGCCCACCAGATCGCTGTTGACCCGGGCGATGAAGTCTTCGGGGTTGAAGTCGATGTCCTCGACCCTGGCGTTGAGCTTGGCCGCGATGTAGTAGCGCAGCCACTCCGGGTCCAGGCCGAGTTCGAGGTAGCGCAGCGGGCTGATGCCGGTGCCACGGCTCTTGCTCATCTTGTCGTTGTTGACCGTCAGAAAACCGTGCACGTGGATGTGGTCAGGCACCTTGCGGCCCGAGAAATACAGCATCGCCGGCCAGAACAAGGTGTGGAAGGTGACGATGTCCTTGCCGATGAAGTGCACTTGCTCGAGCTGCGGGTCGGCCAGGTAGGCGGCGCAGGCCGCGGCGCCGTCGCTGCCATCCTGGGCCCGCTTGGCGAACAGGTTTTCCAGCGATGCCAGGTAGCCCACCGGCGCGTCTAGCCAGACGTAGAAGTACTTGCCTGGCGCGCCCGGGATCTCGATGCCGAAGTAAGGCGCGTCGCGGCTGATGTCCCAATCGGCCAGGCCTGACAGGCCGTTGTCGTCGCGGCTGAACCACTCGCGCACCTTGTTCGCGACCTCGGACTGCAGCTTGCCGTCCTGGGTCCAGCGCTCGAGGAACTCGACGCAACGCGGGTCGCTGAGCTTGAAGAAGAAATGCTCGCTGCTGCGCATCACCGGCGTCGCGCCCGACAGTGCCGATCTCGGGTTCTTCAAGTCGGTGGCGGCGTAGACCGCGCCGCAGGCCTCGCAGTTGTCACCGTACTGGTCGATGGCGCCGCACTTCGGGCAATCGCCCTTGATGAAGCGGTCGGGCAAGAACATGCCCTTTTCGGGGTCGTAGAACTGCTCGATCGTGCGGGTGGCGATCAAGTCGTTGTCGCGCAGCGCGAGGTAGATGGATTGCGCCAGCCGATGGTTCTCGACGCCGTCGGTCGAGTGCCAGTTGTCGAAAGCGATGTGGAAGCCGTCGAGGTACTGGGCCCTGCCGGCGGCGATGCCTGCGACGAACTGCTGCGGTGTCAGCCCGGCCTTGTCGGCGGCGATCATGATCGGCGCGCCGTGGGCGTCGTCGGCGCAGACGAAGTGGACCTCCGAGCCCTTCATGCGCTGCGCCCGCACCCAGGTGTCGGCCTGGATGTACTCCATCATGTGGCCGATGTGAAAGGCCGCGTTGGCGTAGGGCAGGGCGGTGGTGACGAAGAGCTTGCGGGGCATGAGGCCATCCTGGTAACTGAGCGTCGATTTTACGGGGCGAGCCCGGGCAGGCATCGAGCGCGGCGCGCATTCCGGGCGCGGATCCGGCAGTCCGCCATGGCCATGCCCGCGGTGATGGTGGTAGGGCTGGGCTAGACTTCGCGCGCTTGCTCGTCCGGGTCTCTCGCCTGGTTTTCCTTCCTGGTGCTGGCTGCGGGTTGTTCAGCCGACTTGGCGCAATCCGAACCCAAACCCCCAAACCACTGTTGCCACCATGTCCATCGTGACCGAAGCCGCCCTGCTTGCCGCCTTGAAGACCGTCGTCGATCCGCACACGGCCAAGGACTTCGTGACCGGTCGCCAGATCAGGAACCTCAAGATCGAAGGGGACGAAGTGGCCTTCGACGTCGAGTTCGGCTATCCGGCCAAGAGCTTGCACGCGGCGCTGCGCCGGCAGTTCATCGCTGCAGCGCGCAGCGTGCCCGGCGTCGGCAATGTCAGCGTCAACATCGTCACGCGCATCACCGCGCACGCGGTGCAGCGCGGCGTGCAGTTGCTGCCGGGCGTCAAAAACATCATCGCGGTGGCCTCGGGCAAGGGCGGCGTGGGCAAGAGCACGACCGCGGCCAACCTGGCGCTGGCGCTGGCCGCCGAGGGCGCGACCGTGGGCGTGCTCGACGCCGATATCTACGGCCCGAGCCAGCCGATGATGCTGGGCATCAGCGGTCGGCCCGAGAGCGTCGACGGCCAGAGCATGGAGCCGATGTCAGGCCACGGCCTGCAGGTGGCGTCTATCGGTTTTCTGGTCGACCCCGACCAGGCGATGATCTGGCGTGGCCCGATGGCCACCCAGGCGCTGGACCAGTTGCTGCGCCAGACCAACTGGAAGGAAGTCGACTACCTGATCGTCGACATGCCGCCCGGCACTGGCGACATTCAGCTCACCTTGAGCCAGCGCGTGCCGATCACCGGCGTGATCATCATCACGACGCCGCAGGACATCGCGTTGCTCGACGCCAAGAAGGGTTTGACCATGTTCGAGAAGGTCGGCGTGCCAATCCTCGGTCTGGTCGAGAACATGGCGGTCTACTGCTGCCCGAACTGCGGTCATACCGAGCACATCTTCGGCGCCGATGGGGGCAAGAAGATGGCCGAGCAGTACAAGCTCGACTACCTGGGCGCGCTGCCTTTGAACATGAGCATCCGCGAGCAGGCCGATTCGGGCCGGCCCACCGTGGTGGCCGACCCCGACGGCGAGATCGCCGCGATCTACAAGGCCGTGGCGCGCCAGGTGGCGGTCAAGATCGCCGACAAGGCCAAGGACTTCTCATCGAAGTTTCCGACGATCAAGGTCAGCAAGGACACCTGAGCGCCTCCAGGCCGGACGAAGCCGGCCGAAGCCCTCTATGGGGGCCATCAACGTGGCAAAGCCAAATTCGCTTGAGAGCGCTTGAGCAGGCTGCGCGCCAGCAGCTTGCGCAACTCCTCGGCCCACAGCACGACGCTGGCCAAGGCCAGCAGCAGGCCCAGCGTGGCCAATGTCAGCGCCTGGGTGTGGAACATCGCTTGCAGCGGCGGCGCCCACAGCACTGCTGCCTGCAGCGCGACCGACAGTGCCAGCCCGCCGAGCAGCCAGGGGTTTTGCAGCAGCCCCAAGCGCAGCGCCGATCGCTGGGCCGACTGGCAGTTCAGCAGGTTGAACCACTGGCACATCGCCAGCAGCGTGAAGGTCTCGGTGCGCACGAGCGCGAGCTCGGCGCCCTGGGCCTCAGCCGCCCATGCGCCACCGCCGATGCGCCAGGCATACCAGCCAAAGCACAGCGTCACCGTTGTGGCAGCCATCAGCATGATCCGACCCAGCATCGCCCGGTCGACCAGCGAATCGTCGCGCGGCACCGGTGGGCGGCGCATCTCGTCGCCGTCGGGCGGGTCCATCACCAGGTTGACCGTCAGCGTGCCCTCGGTGACCAGATTGATCCACAGCAGTTGCACCGCGGCCAGCGGCAGCGGGTAGCCGCCCAGCAAGGCCAGCAACAGGATCGCGACCTCGTCGACCGAGGTCGCGAACAGGTACAGGATCACCTTCTTGAGGTTGGCGTAAACCACCCGGCCCTGCTCGACCGCACCGACGATGGTGGCGAAGTTGTCGTCGGTGATGACGATGCGGGCTGCGCTCTTGGCGACCTCGGTGCCGGTCAGGCCCATCGCGACGCCGACGTCGGCGCGCGCCAGTGCCGGCGCGTCGTTGACGCCGTCGCCGGTCATCGCCACGACCTCGCCGCGGGCCTGCAGCGCCTCGACGATGCGCAGCTTGTGCACCGGCTGGACGCGGGCGAACACCGCGACCTGCGGCAGCGCGTCGCGCAGCTCGGCCTCGCTCATGCGCTCGAGCGTCGGGCCGTCGACCGCTTGGTCGCCTGGCTTGGCGATGCCGAGTTCGCGGGCGATCGCCATGCCGGTGAGCGGGTGATCGCCGGTGACCATCACGACCCGGATGCCGGCAGCGCGGCAATCGGCGACCGCATCGCGTGCGGTCTCGCGCGG
>JBILYN010000072.1:0-16566 GCA_044377715.1 Aquabacterium sp. | reverse complement strand
GAACAGACAGCTCATGCGCGGAGGCCGCGCATGATCGCCGTGCGCAGCAGGGCGCGGGCGCGCAGCGCACGATGCCGGTTCCGGCGGAGCCAGAACAGACAGCTCATGCGCGGAGGCCGCGCATGATCGCCGTGCGCAGCAGGGCGCGGGCGCGCAGCGCACGATGCCGGTTCCGGCGGAGCCAGAACAGACAGCTCATGCGCGGAGGCCGCGCATGATCGCCGTGCGCAGCAGGGCGCGGGCGCGCAGCGCACGATGCCGGTTCCGGCGGAGCCAGAACAGACAGCTCATGCGCGGAGGCCGCGCATGATGCCCCACCTCGTGATCATGGCCGCTGGCACTGGCGGCCACATCATCCCCGGCATCGCGGTCGCCCGCGAGCTTCAGCGCCGCGGTTGGAGCGTGAGCTGGCTCGGCACCACCACCGGCATGGAGAACCGCCTGGTGCCACCGACCGGTATCGCGCTGGACCGCCTGGCTTTCAGCGGCATGCGTGGCAAGGGCTTGCTGCACAGCCTGGGCGGTGGCCTGCGGCTGATCCGAGCTTTCTGGGACGCTGCGGTTGTGCTGCGCCGGCGCGGTGCCAGCGCGGTGCTGGGCATGGGCGGCTATGTGTGTTTGCCTGGCGGCCTGATGGCCGGCCTGCTGCGCAAGCCGCTTGTGCTGGTCAATGCGGATGCTGCGCTGTTGCTGTCGAACAAGGTCTTGCTGCGGTTCGCCGACCGCATAGCTTTTGGATTCGAGGGTCCTGCCGCAGCGGTCCGGCACGGCTTGGTCACCGGCAACCCGGTGCGTGGCGAGATCGAGGCACTGCCGGCGCCGGACGAGCGATTTGCCGGCCGCAGCGGGCCTTTGCAGTTGCTCGTGGTGGGCGGCAGCCTGGGCGCGCAGGTGCTCAACCAGACCTTGCCGGCCGCGCTGGCGTTGTTGCCTGCCGGGCAACGGCCTCGGGTCGTGCACCAAACCGGCACGCAGCAACTCGATGCGGTGCGCGCGGCTTATGCGCTGCATGGTGTCGAGGCCGAGGTCTTGCCTTTCATCGACGACATGGCCGCGCGGCTGGCGGCCTGCGACTTGATCGTCTGCCGCGCTGGCGCGGTCACGGTCAGCGAGCTGTGCGCGGCCGGTGTGCCCAGTCTGTTGGTGCCGCTGGTCTTGAGCACCACCGCGCACCAACGCGACAACGCCGAGTACATGGCTGGGCATGGTGCGGCGCTGCACTTGCCGCAATCTGGCCTGACCGCCGAATCGCTCTCGGCGCAGCTGCACAACTCGAGCCGAGAGGTGTTGCTGGCGATGGCCAACAAGGCCCGCGCGTTGGCGCGACCGCATGCGGCCGCGCGGGTCGCCGACGAACTCGAACGCCTGGTGAGCAAGCCATGAAACACGCAGTCAAGCGCATTCACTTCGTCGGCGTGGGCGGCGCGGGCATGAGCGGCATCGCCGAGATCCTGCACAACTTGGGTTATGCGGTCTCAGGCTCGGACCTGGCCGACAGTGCGAGCACGCGTCGGCTGGCAGGGCTGGGCTTGCGGATTTTCCTAGGGCACGCTGCCGAGCACATCGCCGGTGCGCAGGCGGTCGTCACGTCCACCGCGGTTCGCGGTGACAACCCCGAGGTCGTCGCTGCGCGCGCCAGCCGAATTCCGGTGGTGCCGCGTGCGGTGATGCTGGCCGAGCTGATGCGACTGAAATCTGGCATCGCGATTGCCGGCACCCACGGCAAGACCACGACCACTTCGCTGGTGACTAGCGTGCTCGCCGAGGCCGGGGTCGACCCCACTTTCGTGATCGGCGGCAAGCTCAATTCGGCGGGCGCAAATTCACGGCTGGGGTCGGGCGACTACATCGTCGTCGAGGCCGACGAGAGCGATGCGTCGTTCCTGAATCTGCTGCCGGTGATGAGCGTCGTGACCAACATCGACGCCGACCATATGGACACTTATGGCCACGACTTTGCGCGCCTGAAGGCGGCCTTCGTCGACTTCGTGCACCGCATGCCGTTCTACGGTGCGGCGATCGTCTGCGGCGACGACCTTGGCGTGCGGTCCATCCTGCCGATGCTTTCGCGACCGGTGGTCAGCTATGGCTTGGGCGCCGATGTGCAGGTCCGCGCGGTCGATGTCCGGCACCTGCCGGGCGGCCAGATGCGCTTCGTCTGCCAACGTCGGTATTCGGCGCATGAAGCCGCGCGGATGCCCGATCTGGACATCACGCTGAACCTGCCCGGCGAACACAACGTGCGCAACGCGTTGGCGGCGATCGCGGTGGCCGCCGAACTTGAGCTGCCTGACCCCCCGGTGTTGCGGGCCTTGGCTGGTTTCGCGGGTGTTGGTCGCCGCTTCCAGCAATGCGGTGAAGTGCCGGCATCGGCGCGCAATGGCGGCGGCGAATTCACGCTGATCGACGACTATGGCCACCATCCGGTGGAGATGGCTGCGGTGATCGCCGCGGCGCGCGGGGCTTTTCCAGGCCGACGCCTGGTGCTGGCTTTCCAGCCGCATCGCTACACCCGCACCCGCGACTGCTTCGAGGACTTCGTCAAGGTCATGGGCAGCGCCGACGCGGTCTTGCTGACCGAGGTCTACGCCGCAGGCGAGGCACCAATTGTCGCTGCCGACGGCCGGGCTTTGGCCCGCGCGCTGCGTCTGGCGGGTCGGGTCGACCCCTTGTTCGTCGACGACGTGGTCGGATTGCCCGAAGCGATCTTGCGCCAGGCCCGTGCCGGCGATGTGGTGATCGCCATGGGTGCGGGGTCGATCGGCGCGGTGCCGGGCCGGGTGCTGGAGCAGGCGGTGTCCGCATGAGCGCGACCTACTCGTTGCCGACGACAGCTGCCGCTGCGCTGGGTCGGGTCGCCGTGTTGCTGGGGGGGAGCAGCGCGGAGCGCGAGATCTCACTGCTGTCGGGTGGCGGCGTGCTCGCCGCGCTGCGCAGCCAAGGCGTCGATGCACAGGCCTTCGACCCGGCCAGCCGCGATCTGGGTGACTTGAAGCGCGAGGGTTTTGACCGCGTCTTCATCGCGCTGCACGGCCGCCATGGCGAGGACGGCACGGTCCAAGGTGCGTTGGAGTTGATGGCGATCCCCTACACCGGGTCTGGCGTGATGGCCTCGGCGATCGCGATCGACAAGACCATGACCAAGCGCATCTGGGGCGCGGTCGGGCTGCCGACGCCGCGATTTGTCTGGCTGGACGCCGATGAGCAGTCACGCGAGCGCTTGCGCGCCGTGCCCGACGAACTCGGACTGCCGCTGATCGTCAAGCCGCCGCGCGAAGGCTCGTCGATAGGCATCACCAAGGTCTGCGGCTATTCCGACCTCAGCGACGCTGTCAAGCTGGCCACCTCCTACGACCCCGACCTGCTGTGCGAGGCCTTCATCGAAGGCGAAGAGCTCACCTGTCCGGTGATCGGCAGCGGCGCCCAAGCCAGGGCGCTGCCGGTGGTTCGCATCGTCGCGCCAGATGGCAAGTACGACTATCAGAACAAGTACTTCACCGACGACACGTCTTATCTCTGCCCGAGCGGCCTGCCGGCGGCCGAAGAGCGCGAAATCCAGCGCATCGTCGTCGCCGCTTATCGGGCCTTGGGTTGTCGCGGCTGGGGCCGCGCTGACCTGATGGTGCGCGCCACCGACCGCCAGCCCTTCCTGCTCGAGATGAACACCTCGCCCGGCATGACCGGGCACTCGTTGGTGCCGATGTCGGCCCGCGCGGCAGGGATTTCCTACGAGCAGCTTTGCCTGTACCTGTTGTCGACCGCAAGCCTGGACCAGGCTGCGGGCGCCAAGCCTGTAGGCGGCCCGCGCACCTGACCCGCCATGGCCCGCGCTGCCCCGTTCGTCGCCCCGCTCAGCCTGCCGGCCGAGGTGCGCCTGATGCAAGCCACTGCCGACGTGCTGTTTGCAGTGGTCGCGCTGGCCGCCTGCGCGGTCGCGCTGTGGTGGGCTTCGAGGCTGCCGGTGTTGGCAATCCAGGGCTTGCGGGTCGATGGTCAAGTCACGCGCAACAGCGAGAGCACGTTGCGGGCCAACACCTTGCACAGATTGAGCGGAAACTTTCTGACGATTGACCTGCAGGATTGCCGGTCCGCTTTCGAGTCAGTGCCTTGGGTGCGACGCGCTGTGGTGCGCCGGATCTGGCCGCTGCGACTGTCGGTGCAACTCGAGGAGCACCAGCCCGTCGCACTGTGGACCGGCGCGGACGGCAACGATCGCCTGGTCAACAGCTTCGGCGAGGTTTTCGAGGCCAACGTCGGCGATGTCGAGGACGACGACCTGCCTAGCCTGTCCGGCCCCGAAGGCAGCGCCGCGCAGATGCTGGCGATGCAACGTCGGCTCAGCGTCTTGCTGGCGCCTTTGAATGCGGGTGACCTGGTATTGCTAACACTATCAGCGCGCGGCTCCTGGCGTGCCGATCTCGAAAAAGGCGCGACGATCGAGCTCGGTCGCGGCAGTGACGACGAGGTCATCGCCCGCACCGAGCACTTTGTTCGCACCATGCCTCGGGTGGGTGCGCGCTTCCAGCAAGCGCTGGCGTCGGCCGACTTGCGTCACGCCGATGGATTTGCCCTGCGCCTGAAGGGCGTCACCTATGCGCCGGCAGCAAAGCCGGCCAAACGCTAGACACTGGAGACAGCCCACCCATGGCCAAAGAATACAAGGACTTGATCGTCGGACTCGATATCGGCACTGCCAAGGTGATGGTGGTGGCTGCCGAGGTGATGCCCTCGGGCGAGCTCAGGCTGGCCGGTCTGGGTGTGGCCTCTTCGCATGGCCTCAAGCGCGGCGTGGTGGTCAACATCGATGCCACGGTGCAGAGCATCCAGGCCGCGCTGAAAGAGGCCGAGATGATGGCCGCCTGCAAGATCGAGCGCGTCTACACCGGCATCACTGGCAGTCACATCCGAGGCCAGAACTCGACCGGCATGGTGATCGTTCGCGACAACCGAGAGGTCACGCCGCTGGACGTACACCGGGTGGTCGAGACCGCCAAGGCGATCAACATCCCGAACGACCAGCGTCTGTTGCTGGTCGAGCCGCAGGAGTTCGTGATCGACAACCATGAGGTCAGGGAGCCGGTGGGCATGAGCGGCAGCCGGCTCGAGGTCAGGGTCCACATCGTCACCGGCGCCCAGAGTGCTGCCGAGAACATCCTCAAATGCGTGCGCCGCTGCGGTCTCGAGGTCGATCGCCTGGTGCTCAACCCCAGCGCCAGCGCCGCCGCGGTGCTGACCGAAGACGAGAAGATGCTCGGCGTCGCGCTGGTCGACATCGGCGCCGGCACCACCGACGTCAGCATCTACACCGAGGGTTCGATCCGCCACACCGCGGTGATCCCGATCGCCGGCGACCTGATCACCAGCGACATCGCGATGGCGCTTCGCACGCCGACCAAGGACGCTGAGGAGATCAAGGTCGAGTACGGCGTGGCCAAGCAGATGCTGGCCGACCCGAGCGAGAACCTTGAAGTGCCTGGCTTGGGCGACCGAGCGCCTCGTTTGTTGTCGCGCCAGGCGCTGGCTGGTGTGATCGAGCCTCGGGTCGAGGAGATCTATTCGCTGGTGCACCAGGTGATCCGCGAATCGGGCTACGAAGAGCTGCTGTCATCGGGCATCGTGATCACCGGGGGCACCTCGGTGATGCCCGGCATGGTCGAGCTCGGCGAAGACATCTTTCTCAAGCCCGTCCGCAAGGGCTTGCCGACCTACAACGGCCCGCTGTTCGACATGGTGGCCAACCCGCGCTCGGCCACTGTGATGGGCCTGCTCGAAGAAGCCCGCGCAGCAAGAGCGCGTGGGCAAAAAGTGGCGTTGCAGGCGGGATCGGTTCAGACCCTTTTCGGCCGCGCCAAGGATTGGTTTCTAGGCAATTTTTGAAGTTTTCCGCATCACCGGGACGATGGCTAGTCCCGCGCTCTTTGATTTGACAACAGAGTTTTCATTGGCAACCGCTTGACGACGAAAGAGGAGATTGACATGCCTATCGAGATGATCGAAGAATTCGACCAAGGGACCCGCATCAAGGTGGTGGGCGTGGGCGGCGGCGGCAGCAATGCCGTCGAGCACATGATCAGCCAGGGGGTGCAAGGCGTCGAGTTCGTCTGTGCCAACACCGACGCGCAAGCGCTCAACCGCAGCAGCGCCCACCAGCTGATCCAACTCGGTGACAACGGCCTGGGCGCGGGGGGCAAGCCTGACAAGGGGCGGCTTGCAGCCGAGGAAGCGGAAAGCCGCGTACGGGCCTCGCTTGAAGGCGCGCACATGGTGTTCATCACCGCCGGCATGGGCGGCGGCACCGGTACCGGCGCGGCGCCGATCGTCGCGCGCATTGCCAAGGAGATGGGCATTCTCACGGTAGGCGTTGTCACCAAGCCCTTCGAATTTGAAGGCCCGCGCCGAATGAAGCAGGCCGACTCCGGCACGACCGAGCTCGAGGCCAATGTCGACAGCTTGATCGTGGTGCTCAACGAGAAGCTGCTCGACGTGCTGGGCGACGACGTGACGCAGGACCAGGCTTTTGCGCATGCCAACGACGTGCTCAAGAACGCGGTCGGCGGCATCAGCGACATCATCCACATGCACGGCCTGGTCAACGTCGACTTTGAGGACGTCAAGACCGTGATGAGCGAGCCGGGCAAGGCGATGATGGGCACGGCGGTGGCCGGGGGTCCCGACCGTGCCAACAAGGCGGCCGAGGCCGCGGTTGCTTGTCCTTTGCTCGAAGGCATCGATCTGTCAGGCGCCAGAGGCGTTCTGGTGCTGATTGCGGCCAGCAAGGCCAATTTCAAGTTGAACGAGAGCCGTGCGGCGATGAACACCATCCGCCGTTTTGCCGCTGAGGACGCCCATGTGATTTACGGCGCGGCCTACGACGAGAGCCTGGGCGACCAACTGCGCGTCACGGTGATCGCCACCGGTTTGTCGCGGACCCGGCTGCAGCCGCCGCTGACCATGGTGCAGCCCACCCTGCGCACGGGCACCGACAACATGCCCATCCTCAACGTCACTGGCGGCAAGCCGGCCGGTGTTGGGCGCAGCGACTACAGCGCGCTGAGCACGCCCAGCGTCTGGCGTTCGCCGCGCACCCAGGCGGCAGCCAAGGTCGAGGCCTTGTCGTCGAACGGCATGGACGAGATCGAGATACCGGCTTTCCTGCGCAAGCAAGCCGATTGATCGTGTCATCCCGCCCCTGTGCCGGGGGCGGGGGACGCGTCCGAACCGCGCTGACTGCGGATCGGCGAAAATAGACCTTCATGCTCCAACAACGCACCCTCAAGTCGATCACCCGCGCCGTCGGTGTGGGCCTGCACAGCGGCCAAAAAGTCGAGTTGACGCTGCGGCCTGCGGCCGTCGACACTGGCATCGTTTTTCGCCGGGTCGATCTGGCCGTGCCGGTGGACATTCCAGTTCGCTGTGACTCGGTCAGCGACACCCGCATGGCCTCGACGATTTCGGTCGGCGGTGACCCCGGTGCGCCCAAGGTGCAGACCATCGAGCACCTGATGTCGGCTTGTTGCGGCTTGGGGCTTGACAACCTGCAGGTCGACATCACCGCTGACGAGGTGCCTATCCTCGACGGCTCGGCGGCCAGCTTTGTCTTCTTGCTGCAGAGCGCGGGCATCGCGTTGCAGGACAAGCCCAAGCACTTTCTGCGGGTCAAGCAGACCGTGGAAGTTCGCCAAGGCGAGGGCAAGCGCCTGATGTGGGCCAGGCTCGAGCCCTGCCACGGCTTCAAGCTCAGTTTCGAGATCGATTTCGACCACCCGGCGGTCGACGCCACCGGACAGCGCGTGAGCTTCGACATGGGGTCGGGACGCTACAAGCGAGACATCGCGCGCGCCCGCACCTTCGGCTTCACCAAGGATGTGGAGGCGATGCGTTCGCGCGGGCTGACGCTGGGCGGCAGCATGGACAACGCGATCGTTGTCGACGACTCGCGCGTGCTCAACAGCGGCGGACTGCGCTACGACGATGAGTTCGTCAAGCACAAGATCCTCGACGCGATCGGCGATCTCTACAACGTCGGCCACCCGATGCTGGCGCAGTACACCGGCTTCAAGAGCGGGCATGCGCTGAACAACCTGTTGCTGCGCGAACTGCTGGCGCGGCCGCAGGCCTGGGAGATCGTCAGCTTCGACGATGCCGCGCTGGCGCCCGCTGGCTTTGCTGACCTGGCGCCGGCGTGGTGATGTTTGCCCCCAAAACCGCTTCGGTGTCGCCCGGCGCCGGACCTATATCGACCGCAACATGCTGATCTTCCGCCTCGTCTTCGGCCTGCTGTTGCTCGGCTGCGTGCTGTGCTTTGCGATGGGCGTGGGCACCGGTGACGCGGTCTGGCGTCGCCGCGGCGTGAAGATCCTGAAATGGGCGCTGATCGCGGCGGCGGGATTCTTTGGCGTCTTGATCCTTGAGCGGCTGGCGCTGATGCTGTAGCCGGGCCGGCCTCAAGCGCGGCGGTGCAGGTTCAGAACAGATGCTGTGCCAGAAACACCAGGCTGCGGCCCAGCGCGAGCGTGCTGCTCGGAGCGTGGTAGCTGGCCCTGGCCCAGCAGTTGAAGCCGTGCAGCGAACCCGGGTACTCGTGAACCTCGGCTTGTTTGCCGGCAAACGCGGCGCGCACTGCGGCCACGGCCTCGGGCGGGATGTGGGCGTCGCTGGCGGCGAAGTGGAACTGGATGGGGCAACTCACTTTCGGGGCCAGCGCCAACTGGCCAGCGATGCCGCCGCCGTAGTAGGCGACCGCAGCATCGACGTCGGTCAGCGCGGCCACGTTATAGGCCAACCGGCCCCCCAGGCAGTAGCCGATCGCGCCGATCTTTGACCCGGCCACTTCAGGCCGGGCACGAAGCGCTGCCACCGCGGCTTGCAGGTCGGCCTGCAGTTCTGCTGGCTGCAGCGCGCCGGCCAGCGCCACGCCGCGCTGGCGGTCGTCTCCTTCGTAGCCGAGTTCGACGCGCGGCGCCTGGCGCCAGAACACATCGGGCGCGAGCACCACGAAACCCGCCAAGGCGTACTGCTCGGCGACTGCGCGGATGTGCTCGTTGACGCCGAAGATCTCTTGCAGCAGCAGCAGCCCGGGGCCTCGGCCCCCAGGTGGCAGCGCGAGATAGGCGTCGATCCCGCCGCTGGCTGTGGGCAGGTTGATCCATTGGGTGTGCACAGGTTGGCTCATGGCGGTTTGGGACAGGTGGGTTGTGTGATGGGTCGATGCTAGCTTTTGTCAACCGGCCTTGTTCAGTAACTGCGGCCGGCCTTGAACTGGGCATGGCTGCGCGGCGTGTTGGCGCCGGCCAGAGCCTCGAAGCTGCGCGCTGCATGGGCGTGGGTGATGGCCAAGCCCAGCGCATCCGCTGCATCCTTACCGGGCAGGCCGGGCAGCTTGAGCAGGCGCATCACCATCTCCTGGATCTGGTTCTTGCTGGCCAGGCCGTGGCCGACCACGGCCTTCTTCATCTGCAGCGCGGTGTACTCGGCCACCGGCATGTCGTCGCTGACCAGCGCTGCCAGCGCCGCGCCGCGGGCCTGGCCCAGTAGCAGCGTGGACTGCGGGTTGACGTTGACGAAGACGATCTCCACCGACGCTGCCTGCGGCTGGTAGCGCCGCTTGACCTCGGCCACGCCTTCGTAGATCAGTTTGATGCGTCCCGGCAGGTTGCCGCGCGCCAGTTCCAGCGTGCTGATGGTGCCGCTCGCCACGTACTGCAGCCGCGAGCCTTCGATCTCGATCACGCCGAAGCCGGTGCGCTGCAGCCCGGGGTCGATGCCCAGAATTCGCATCAGTGGATCGAATTCATTGGGTCAGCTTGACGCCTGAGCACGACCGGGGGCTGCGCCACCGTGCCGGGCGCGTGGCGGTCGAGCAAGGCCAGCAGCCCGCGCGCCAGCAACTCGACCTTGTCTTCGCCCTGGGCGTCTGTCCAGTCCCTGCCGTGCAGCGCGGTGTTGGCGCCGGCCCGGTGCAGCGCAACCCGGATGTCATTCTCGATGTACACGGGCATACCTTCTTCGAGCACCATCACTGCACGCTTGGCCGCGCATCAGACCGAGCTTGCTGCGGCTTGGCCTGGACTATCACATCGAGCAGGAGCGATACCGGCGCGCCCTGGTAGCCACCGAAATAGCTCACATCCGATTGCAGCATTGCCTTGGTGATCGCCAGGATGCCTTCACCGTGGAAGACTGCGCCCGCGCCCAGGCGAAGCTGGGCCACCTGTTCGGTGAACTGGACTTCCATATCGCTTGGCCTTGTCTCCGGCGGGCCGGTGCTTGGATTGCGGCGCTGCAGCCAGGCGCTGCGACATCACTTCGATGAGTTTTGGATGATATTTCAATCCGACGGGCCGAAGGGCCGTAGGGATGGCTGGCGGGTGATGGGCTGGACCTTCTGCCGCAGCCTGCGGCCTCTCGGGCTTTGGCGGGCTCATCAGGGTAATTACCCACCTATCTTCGTTGGTTCGGGGGGCCGATTTGACCAACAATGACGCTCTACCTGAAGGATGGAGATGATCGATGAAATTGCCTAAACTGCTAGGGCTGCTGGTCGCGGCTTCCATCTTTGCGGCTTCGCCGCTCAGGGCGCAGGACATCAGGATCGGCGCCAATCTGCCGATGAGCGGACCCAATGCCGAGTACGGCGAACAGTTCGCCGGCGCTGCGGCGATCGCGGTCGAGCATGCCAATGCCGACAAGATGCTGTCCAAGAAACTCGTGATGCTGATCGAGGACAGCCAGGCCACGCCGCAGCAAGGCGTCGTCGCGATGAACAAGCTGGTCAATGTCGACAAAGTGCCTTATGTGCTGTCGGCCTTCACCGGCGTTTCCAAGGCGATCGCACCGGTCGGTGACAAAGCCCGCGTGGTGTCGATCAACGGCGGCGGCGTCAGCCCGGACCTGGCCGAGTTGGGTGACTATTTCTGGAACGTGATCCCGCTGGTGAACTTCGAGGTCCAGGCTTTTGCGCCTTACTTGATCAAGGAGCGCGGCTGGAAGAAGGTCGCGCTGATCTATGTCGACGACCCGGCCGGTGAAGCGATCAAGAAGGAGTTGGAGATCCATGTGCCCAAGAACGGCGGCTCGCTGGTCACGGCGCTGCAGGTGCCGCGGGCTTCGCAGCAGTTCTCGGGCATCGCCGCCAAGGTGCGCGAGTCGCAACCCGACGTGGTGTTCATCGCCTCGTTCGGTGCGCAGCAGGCGCAGATCATCAAGCAACTGCGCGACAACGGCGTCAAGCAGCAGATCGCCAGCTACTCGGCATTCTCAATACCGGCCGTGCTGCAACTGCCCGAAGCCAAGGGTGCGCTGTTCCCGACCCAGTCGATCAACTGGGCCGCCGACGCGGTGTCGCAGCGCCTGGCCAGCGACTGGAAGGCGAAGAAGGGCAAGGAGCCCAACGCCTATACCGCCAACTATTACAACGCGGTGATGGTGTTCGTCAAACTCGCGCAAGCGCTGGAGAAAGCCGGCTTGCCGATCACCGGCGAGAACCTGCTCAAGCAGCGCCTGCGCAGCGCCAGTTTCGATGTCGCGGGCGGCCGCATGGTGTTCCAGCCCAACGGCACGGTGTCGATGCCGCTGCAACTCAATGAGATCGACAACGGCACGACCAAGGTCGTCAAGGCCAATCTCGCGCCGAACTGACACCGAGAGGTTGCCAGCGTGCTGCTGCTCCAACTGCTGGTCAACGGGCTGCAGCTTGGCGCGATCTACGGCCTGACCGCCGTCGGTTTTGCGCTGATCTTCGGCTCGACCAAGGTGTTCCACGTCGCGCACGGCGCGTCGTTCACGCTGGCCGGCTATCTGTTCTGGTGGGGCATGACAGCGCTCAAGTGGCACTGGCTGGCCAGTATCGCGCTTGCGGTCGTCGCAGTGGTGCTGTTCGGGCTGTTCATGGAGCGATTCATCTACCGGCCGATCCAGCGCCACGAGGGCGCATTCTTCACCGTTTTCATCGCCGCATTCGGCATGCAGATCGTGGTGCAGAACCTGGTCGGGACGGTGTTCGGTCGCGGCTTCGAGACCGTCAGCGCTGAGCTGTCGCGCTCGGTCGAGATCGCGCCCAACCTGTTCGTCGCACCGATCGCCGGGGTCGCGATCGCCGTCGGGCTGATCTTTTACTTCGGGCTGAACCTGTTCCTGGCGCGAACCCAGGTCGGTACCGGCTTGCGCGCGCTGTCCGACAACCCGGACCTGGTGCGGATCTTCGGTCTCGAGCCGACCCGGCTGGCGCAGGTCGCGTTCGCGCTCGGGTCGGCGCTGGTCGTGCCGGCGGCAGCGCTGACCGCGGTTTCGCAGGGGATCAACCCCGGCATGGGCTCGCACATCATGCTGATCAGCTTGGCGGCGACCATCGTCGGAGGCATCGGCTCGCTCAAGGGCGCGGCGATGGGCGGCATGCTGCTGGGCTTGGCCGAGAGCGTTGCAGTCTGGAAGCTCGACCCGCAGTGGAGCGAGGCAGTGACTTTCGTCGTGCTCTTCGTCTTCATCATCTTCAGGCCTGCCGGTTTTCTGGGCCGGGCGCAAAACGCGAAATAGACAGGACGAGCGCCAATGTGGGCCTACCTCAACAACCTGGCCGTGCTGATCACAATCAACGCGATCCTCGCGGTCACGCTGAACTTCGTGCTCGGCTATGCCGGGATCTTCTCGATGGCCCATGCGGCGTTCTTCGGCATCGGTGCCTACACCGCGGCGCTGGTGGCGATCAAGCTCGGTGGCGGCTTCTTGCTCGCGACTGCTGCGGGCATGTCGGTTGCGGGCTTGCTGTCGCTGGCGCTGGCCTTACCGGCTTTGCGGGTTCGGGGTGAATACTTCGTCGCCGCTTCGCTGGGGCTGCAGATGCTGGCGCTGACCTTGTTCTCAGAGTGGAAAGCCGTCACCGGTGGCATCGGCGGCATCACCAACATCCCGCCGGCCAGGTTTCCGGGATTCGAGGTCAGCAGTCCGCCGCAGTACCTGGTCTTGGCGCTGGTCTGCCTGGCGCTGGTGATGTGGGGTGTCTCACGTCTGGTGAACTCTAGCTTTGGCCGCAGCCTGAAGGCGATCCGCGATGACGAGACCGCGGCATCGGCCGCCGGCAAGAACGTCGCGGTGATCAAGACCATGGCTGTCGTCGTGTCGTCGGCACTGGCGGCGGTCGCGGGCTCGCTCTACGCCTTCTTTCTCAGCTTCATCAATGTCGAGAGCTTCACGCTCGACACCTCGGTCTACCTGATGGCGATGGTGATCATCGGCGGTACAGCGACGCTGTGGGGGCCGGTGGTGGGCACGGTGCTGATCTTGTTGCTGCCGGCTGTGCTGTCGTTTCTGCCAGGCTTGCCGCAGACCGAGGTGGGCTCGATCCAGCAGATCGTCTACGGTCTGGCGATGGTCTTGCTGATGATCTACCGGCCGGGGGGGCTGTGGGCCGCGAAGTCAAAGGCTGGCGCGTGAGCGAATCGCCCAACATCCTGCTCGAGACCCGGGGCCTGGCGATCACCTTCGGCGGGCTGAAGGCGGTTGACGGGGTTTCGCTGGCCTTGCGCGAAGGCATCATCACGACGCTGGTCGGCCCGAACGGCGCGGGCAAGACGACGCTGTTCAACCTGATCACCGGTCAGCTCGAGCCCGACGCCGGCGACGTTTGTTGGCTGGGCCGATCGATCAAGGGCCAGCCGCATTGGAAAATCGCGCAAGCCGGCATCGGCAGGACTTTTCAAGACCTCAAGCTGTTCAACCAGATGACGGTGCTGGAGAACGCGCTGACGGTGACCGAGCGCAGGTCTTGGTTGTGGCAGTCGGGTGGCCGTGCTGCTGCTGCCGAGCGACTGGCCCGTGCCGAGTCCGCGCTTGAGCAAGTCGGGCTGGCCGACCACCGCCACACCCGCGCGATCGATCTGGCTTATGCCGAGCGCAAGTTCCTGTCGATCGCGCGAATCCTCAGCGCAGGCGCCAGGCTGTGGCTGCTCGATGAGCCGGCATCGGGCCTGGACCCTCGCTCGTACGAGCGTTTCATCAAGCTGCTGCGCGACCAGGTCGGTCGCGGCATCACGATCTGCATCATCGAGCACAACCTCGACATCGTCAAAGGCATCTCTGACCGGATCGCCTTTCTCGACCAGGGCCGCTTGCTCGCCGAAGGCGATCCGCAGAGCATCCTGTCCGACCCGGCGCTGGCGTCGATCTACTTTGGTGAGCGGGCTTAAGCGATGACACCGGTGCTCAAGGCGCAAGGTCTGCATGTTGGCTACGGCGGCAAGCCAGTGCTGATGGATGTCTCAATAGAGCTCAAGCCCGGCGAGGTGCTGTGCCTGATCGGCCACAACGGTGCCGGCAAGTCGACCTTGATGCGCACCTTGTTCGGGCTGATCAAACCCAGCAGTGGTCGGATGGAAGTCGACGGCCAAGTGCTGGCGGCGCATTTGCCGAGCCAGCTGGCCGACCTGGGCATCGCGCTGATGCCCGAAGGGCGCGGCGTCTTCCCCAGCCTGACAGTCGAGGAGATTTGGCGCCTGGGTCTGGCCCGCATTGCCAAGGCCGAGCGCGCCGAGCGCATCGACTGGGTCTTGTCGGTGCTGCCGCCGGTCAAAGGCTTCTACACCAAGCGCGCCGGCCTGTTGTCGGGCGGCCAGCAGCAGATGGTGTCGATAGGCCGCGCGCTGCTCGGCCAGCCGCGTTGTCTGATCATGGACGAGCCCTCGATAGGCCTGGCGCCCAAGCTGTTCCAGGACTTGATGCAGCCGATCCGCGCGTTGCAGCAAGCGCGCGGCATGAGCATCCTGCTGGTTGAGCAGAACGTGCGCGAGGCGCTCAAGGTGTCAGATAGGGTGGTCGTGATGAAAGCCGGCCGAATGGTGCGTGAAGCCTTGCCTTCTGAACTCGCCGACAACGCGGCGCTGATGGACCTGTACTGAGCGCCCCAAGGCCGGCCGAAGCCGGCCGCCCCCCATGGGGGTCAAGCCGCAAAGCCACATTTGCTAGAGAGGGCCCGCTATCGACCCTGCGGGTCGAGCAGGAAGCTGCGCAAGGCCTCGGACACCGGCGTTGGTTTGTGGCTGGCCTTGTCGATCAGCACACAGGTGGCCTCAGCATGGCCGTGTTCACCGTCGGCCGACTGCAAGCTCTGCTCGAACTGGAACGAGGTCCTGCCGACCTTCGTGGTGCGCGTGCCGATGCGAACCCGGCCGGGGAAGAACAGCTCTTTCTTGTAGTCGATCAGCAGCCTGACCACGACGATGCTGGTCGCCGCGGTGATGGCGGCGATGCGTGGATCGCCCAGCACCTCGATCCGGCCGGCCTCGAAGAAGGTCGCGAACACAGCGTTGTTGACATGACCTTGGCGGTCGGTGTCGGCGTTGCGCAGCTTCTCCTCGGTCCAGAACGGGTAGCGGTCTAGGTCTTGCGGCGGGGCGTCATGTGGCATCGGGTTCCTCTGGAATGGGTCAGCGGGCGGCCGACAAGTCGTTGGCCATTTCGCGCAGCAAGCGCTTCTGGATCTTCACGCCATTCGGTCCGTCCAGGCTTGGGAAAGAGGCCAGCACCCGCACCCGCTGCGGGACCTTGTACGACGCCATATGCTGCCGGCAATGCGCTAGCAACGCGTCCTCGCCGGGGTCGGCCAGCGCCAGCACGACGAAGGCGATGGCCTGGTCGCCGACACCCGGGACCTTGACGCCGACCACCTGGGCGCCCGCGACTGCCGGGTGCTGCATCAAGCAGGCCTCGATCTCCGCCGGGTTCACCAGGTAACCGCGCAGCCGCAGGCTGTCGCCGATGCGCGCCAGGTAGTGGAAGCGCTGTCCCTGGGCGGTGGCCAGATCGCCCGAGCTGAACCAGCCGTCGGCGTCCAGCGCGCGGGCCGTGGCCTCGGGGTTGTTGAGGTACTGCGCCAACACGTTGGGACCACGGATCTGCAGCTCGCCGGCTTGGCCGTCTGCCACCGGCTGGCCGGTCTGCGGATCGACGACGCGGATCGCTATCGCCGGGTCGACCGGCGTGCCACCGGCCAGCGCGCGCTGCTCGGCCGGCCCTTGCCAATCCTGTAGCGAGATCAGTGAGAACACCTCGGACGAGCCGTAGGTGCCCGAGCAGCGTATGCCCAGCGTATCGGCCTGCTGCGTGAGCTGCAGCGTCAGCCCGGCGAAATCGGCCAGTGCGAGACGGCGCAGGCTGCTGAAGTCTGCGTCCGGAATCTTGAGCATCGGGTCGAACATCGAGTCGGCGCCGACGGCGTGGCTGACGCGTTGGCTGGCGATCGACTGCGCAGCGGCGCTGGCGTCGAAGACCGGCATCAGCACGCAGCTTGCGCCGGCTGCCAAAGCAGCCAGTGCGGTCATGAAGCCGAACACGCCGAACAGTGGCAGCGCGCACAGCATCGCGTCGCCCGGGCGCAGGTCTATCGCGCGGGCCACCTGCAGCGCATGGCGCGCGATGCTGGCATGGTCGTGCGCTGCCAGTTTGGGCGCGCCGGTGGTGCCCGAGGTGCTGAAGCAGCACAGCAGGTCGCGCGCCTGGCCGGCCTGCGCGGGCAGCGGCAGCGCGCGCGTGGCCTCGAACGGCATCAAAGCGGTCGCGTCATCAACCGCCAGCAGC
>JBILYN010000307.1:0-5556 GCA_044377715.1 Aquabacterium sp. | reverse complement strand
AAGGATCAACCCGAATGACTGTTGCTTGGAACCTGTTCACCCCTTGGGCCTCGTTGGCCGGTGGTCTGTTGATCGGCTTGGCATCGGCGCTCTATGTGCTGGGCAACGGTCGCATCGCGGGCATTGCCGGCATCGTGGCGAGTCCGTTGCGGGGTCTGAGTTCCGGTGCGCGCTTGTTGCCCGAGCGCAACCGCTTGCTGTTCATCGTTGGCCTGCTGCTGTCGCCCTGGGTCTGGCGTCTGTTCGCGCCGCTGCCGACGGCCACGGTCGATGTCGGGGTGGTCGGGCTGGTGGTCGCGGGCTTGCTGGTGGGCATAGGCGCACGCATGGGCAATGGCTGCACCAGTGGCCATGGCGTTTGCGGCTTGAGCCGCTTGTCCCCGCGCTCGTTGGTCAACGTGCTGGCCTTCATGGGCGCAGGCGTCGCCGCGGTGTTCGTGCTCCGTCACGTTCTCTGAAAGGCTGACCATGCGCAGCTTGATTGCAGCGGTCAGTGGCCTGGTCTTTGGCCTCGGCCTGATTGCCGGTGGCATGACCGACCCGGCCAAGGTCAAGGCTTTCCTGGACTTGTTCGGCGCTTGGGACCCCAGCTTGGGGCTGGTGATGGGTGGCGCGATCGCGGTCGGTGTGTTCGCTTTCGCCGCTGCCAGGCGCCGCACCCAGTCCTGGACCGGTGAGCACATGGAACTGCCCACCATCGCCGTGATCGACCGTCGGCTGATCGTCGGCGGCATGCTGTTCGGCCTGGGCTGGGGCATCGGCGGTTTCTGTCCAGGGCCGGCGCTGGTGGCGTTGGGCAGTGGCTTGGCGTCAGCCTGGATTTTCGTGATCGCGATGCTGGCTGGCATGGCACTGCACGACGGGCTGTCCAAGCCGCGTTGAACCGGCGTTAAGGCCGTAGCATCTCGCTCTTCGCCCGCTTCAGGAGTGCCTGACCATGCTTGTCTTCCGACAACTGTTCGACCCGACCTCATCGACCTACACCTACTTGCTCGGCGATGCCGGCGAAGCGGTGCTGATCGACCCGGTGTTCGAGAACGTCCGCCGAGACTTGGCGCTGCTGCGCGAACTCGGCCTGCGCTTGACGGCCACGCTAGACACCCATGTTCACGCCGACCATGTCACCGCAGCTTGGTTGCTCAAAGCCCGCAGCGGCAGCCAGATCCTGCTGTCCGAGGCGGCTGCCGCAGCCCATGTCGACCGGCCGCTGCGGCATGGCGACCAGGTGGCGTTCGGCACCCGCCACCTCGAGGTGCGGGCGACGCCCGGCCACACGAACGGCTGCCTGACCTATGTGCTGGACGATCAGCGCATGGCTTTCACCGGCGACAGCCTGCTGATCCGCGGCTGCGGGCGGACCGATTTCCAGCAAGGCAGTCCGGCGCTGCTCTACCGATCGGTGCAGGACCAGATCCTGTCGCTGCCGCCCGATTGCCTGCTCTACCCAGGGCACGATTACCGAGGCCTGACCGTCACGAGTGTGGCGGAGGAAAAGCGCTACAACCCGCGGCTGGGTGGCGACACCGATGCGGCGGACTTTGCCGGCTACATGAACCACCTGGGCTTGCCTCACCCCAAGCTGATGGACATCGCCGTGCCCGCCAACCTGCGCTGCGGCCAACCCGATGACCGCACGGTGTTGCCGCAAGAGCCGACCTGGGCGCCGCTGACCTGTCGTTTCAGCGGTATCTGGGAGATCCAGCCGACGGCGCTGCAAGAGCAGATCGCCGGCAAGAAGGCGAGCGAGATCCAGATCGTCGATGTGCGCGAGCCATCCGAGTTTTCCGATTCGCTGGGCCATATCCGCGGCGCCCGCTTGCTGCCCTTGTCCGAACTGGCAGCGCGCATCGGCGAGATTGCAGCGGACCGTCCGGTGGTCACCGTGTGTCGCTCCGGCGCGCGCTCGGCCCAGGCCACCGTGCTGCTGCAAAAAGCCGGGTTCAATCTGTTGGCGAATCTGGCCGGTGGCATGTTGCGCTGGCGTGCCGAGTCGCTGCCGGTCGAGCAGGGCACTGAATGACGAGCCTGGCAGCCGCCGCGATCGCCTGAACATGTGGTTCAGGCCGCTGAAACGCCGGCACCGGTTCGCTGTGCTGATGGTTTGTGCCGGCAACATCTGTCGCTCGCCAATGGCCGAGGCGGTGCTGCGCGCCAAGCTCGCGGGTGCCGGGCTGGCAACCCAGGTGGCCGTGGATTCGGCGGGCACGCATGGTTTTCACCGAGGCGCGCCGGCCGATCCGCGGGCCGTCGCGCGCGCCGGGCTGCGCGGCTATCGGCTCGCAGGCCAGACATCGCGGCCGTTGGCGCTGGCCGATTTCAGCCGCTTTGACCTGCTGTTGGCGATGGACCGCCACAACCTCGCAGCGATGGTCTCGCGTTGCCCGCCTGGCGAGCAACGCCGCCTGGGCATGCTGTTGCCGCCAGCGACCCAGGCCTCGGGCCTTGTCACCGACGGCGCTGCTGCGCGCTTGGGCGAGGTGCCTGATCCGTATTACGGCAGCGTGGCTGATTTCGACCTGGCGCTGGACTTGATCGAACCTGCCTGCGACAGCCTGCTGTCGACGCTGTGGCGCCGGCTAGCCGAATTGCGCTGAACCCTGCGCAGGGCCTGTCTGCGATGCATTGACCCGATTGGGCGTCGGGGTAAGCGGCAGGCTGATTTGGGCGCTTTCGGTTATAGTTGACTACATCAGTCGGGTACAGCTTGGTGTCACGGTCTTTGGCCCTGCTGTGATCGCGGCAAGGGTATTTCCTAGCCCTTGACCGTTGACTAGCGCCGCTTGCAACCCGCCACAGGAGAAATTCATGCGTTTGACCACCAAAGGCCGTTTTGCCGTCACGGCAATGATTGATCTGGCGCTGCGCTCGAACAACGGGCCGGTGGCTTTGGCAGCGATCAGCCAGCGTCAACAGATCTCGCTGTCCTACCTCGAGCAGTTGTTCGGCAAGCTGCGCCGGCATGAACTGGTCGAGAGCACCCGGGGCCCGGGCGGCGGCTACTCGCTGGGCCGCAAGAGCGATCTGATCACGGTCGCCGACATCATCGTCGCGGTCGACGAGCCGATCGACGCCACCGGTTGCGCTGGCCGTGAAAACTGTATGGGCGACGATGCGGGCCGTTGCATGACGCACGACCTGTGGGCCAGCCTGAACCAGAAGATGATCGAGTTCCTGGATTCGATCTCGCTGAAGAAATTGGTCGATGACCAGTTGGCCAAGGGCGTGTCGATCGAAGAGTCGCCGATCAAGCGGGCGATCTCGTCGGTGCCGGTGGTCAAGCCGATCAAGATCACCGCGCCCAATTCGGTTTTCGCGCTCGGCACGGCGATGTTCAAGTGAGCCGGCCGGCCAGCCCTCTGTCCAACCCCATACCCAGCCCGTCATGACCCCGCACTTTCCCATTTACCTTGATTACGGTGCCACCACGCCGGTGGACCCCCGCGTCGTCGACGCGATGATTCCCTGGTTGCGCGAGCACTTTGGCAACCCCGCGTCGCGCAGCCACGCCTGGGGCTGGGAGGCCGAAGCCGTCGTCGAGAAATCACGCGAGCAAGTGGCCGCACTGATCAACGCCGACCCGCGCGAGATCGTCTGGACCAGCGGCGCAACCGAGTCGATCAATCTCGCACTCAAAGGCGCGGCGCAGTTCTACAAGAGCCGCGGCAAGCACATCGTCACGCTCAAGACCGAGCACAAGGCCACGCTCGACAGCGTGCGTGAGCTGGAGCGCCAGGGATTCGAGGCCACTTACCTGGATGTGCAGGAAAACGGCCTGGTCGACCTCGACAAGTTCAAGGACGCGCTGCGTCCCGACACCATCCTGGCATCGGTGCTGCTCGTCAACAACGAGATCGGCGTGATTCAGGACATCGTCGCGATCGGCAAGCTGTGCCGCGAGCGCGGCATCATCTTCCACGTCGACGCGGCGCAAGCCACTGGCAAGATCGCGATCGACATGGCCGAGTTGCCGGTCGACCTGCTGAGTATGTCGGCCCACAAGACCTACGGTCCCAAGGGCGTGGGCGCGCTGTACGTGCGGCGCAAACCCCGCGTGCGGCTGGAGGCGCAGATGCACGGTGGCGGCCATGAGCGCGGCATGCGATCGGGCACGCTGCCCACCCACCAATGCGTCGGCATGGGCGAGGCCTTCGCGATCGCGCAGGCCGAGATGGGTACCGAGCAGGAGCGAATCCGCATGCTGCACCACAAGCTGCTGGCCGGGCTGAACGGCATCGAGCAGGTGTTCGTCAACGGTGACCTTGAGCGCCGGGTGCCGCACAACCTCAACATCTCGTTCAATTATGTCGAGGGCGAGTCGCTGATCATGGGCGTCAAGGGCCTGGCCGTGTCTTCAGGCTCGGCCTGTACCTCGGCCAGCCTGGAGCCCAGCTATGTGCTGCGCGCGCTGGGCCGCAGCGACGAGCTCGCGCACTCGAGCTTGCGCATGACGATTGGCCGCTTCACCACCGAGGCCGAGATCGACTACGCCGTCGAGACCCTGAAAGACCAGGTGGCCAGGCTGCGCGAACTCTCGCCGCTGTGGGACATGTACCGCGACGGCATCGACATCAGCAGCATCCAATGGGCTGCGCATTGACAGGGCTCACCCCCGCAGCGCCTTTGGCGCTTGCTGGCAAGGGGTGAGGACGCTGGTTTTTTTGTGAATTTTGGAGATTGACATGGCATACAGCGACAAGGTCATCGACCACTACGAAAATCCGCGCAATGTCGGCGCTTTCGACAAAGGCGACGATTCGGTGGGCACCGGCATGGTCGGCGCACCGGCTTGCGGCGACGTGATGAAGCTGCAGATCAAGGTCAACCCGGCCACCGGTCTGATTGAGGACGCACGGTTCAAGACCTACGGCTGTGGCTCAGCGATCGCCAGCAGCTCCTTGGTCACCGAATGGATCAAGGGCAAGACCCTGGACCAGGCGCTCGAGATCAAGAACACCAACATCGCCGAAGAGCTGGCGCTGCCGCCGGTCAAGATCCACTGCTCTATCCTGGCCGAGGACGCGATCAAGGCGGCGGTGCAGGACTACAAGTCACGCCACGCCGAAGTCTCTGCGGCGCAGCCTGCCGCGGCGCACTGACTATGGCGGTGACCTTGTCCGAAGCCGCGGCGCGCCATGTGTCGCGCTACATCAGCAAGCGCGGCAAAGGCGTTGGCGTGCGTCTGGGCGTGCGCACCACTGGCTGTTCGGGCTTGGCCTACAAGCTCGAATACGCCGACGACATTGCGCCAGAAGACCATGTGTTCGAGGTCCACGGCATCAAGGTGATGATCGACCCCAAGAGCCTTCCTTACCTCGACGGCACCGAACTCGATTTCGTCCGCGAGGGTTTGAACGAAGGCTTCAAGTTTCACAACCCGCGCGAGAAAGACCGCTGCGGCTGCGGAGAGTCGTTCCGCGTCTGACCCGTCCATCGGTTTGCAACAAGGCGCGGTGACGAGTCCACCGCGCCTTTGTTTTGATCGATTGGCCTGGGCTTTCGACCAGCCGACCCACCACCTGTTCACCTTCGCATGCAACTCGCAGACGACGACTTCAC
>JBILYN010000071.1:0-16596 GCA_044377715.1 Aquabacterium sp. | reverse complement strand
TGCTGGAGCGTCTGCGATGAGACGCTGGCTGTTCATCGGGCTGCTGCTGTTGACCAACGCGGCCTGGGCGCAGTCTATGGTCGGTGTGACACAGGCTTTGCACGAAGCCAAGCTCGGTCTGGCCGCCGCCGGGCGGGTCGAGGCGGTGCTGGTCAAAGAGGGCGACCGGGTCTCGCGCGGCGACTTGCTGATGCACCTGGACCGCGCGCTTGAGGACCTTGAGATCAAGCGCCGTCAGGTCATGCTCGACGACAACTCGCGACTGGTCGAGTTGCGCCGGCGCGAGCTCATCCTCGGCGGCCAAGCGGCCGAAGCGCGCAAACTGTTCGAGTCGGGTGGGGTCTCACGCAAGCAGGCCGAGGACGAGGAGCTGGCCTGGCAATCCAATGTGGCCGAGAGAAAAGCGCTGGAATTCGCCAAGCTGCGCGAGAAGCTGGAGCTTGACCTGGCGCGCGAGGGCTACGAGCGGCGCCACCTGCGCTCGCCCATCAACGGCGTGGTGACCAAGGTCGCGCTGCGCGTCGGCGAGAGCGCGGTGCCCAACGAGCCGGTGCTCACCGTCGTCGACGTCAGCCGGGTTCGCTTCATCGGCACCTTCCCGGTGTCATCGCTGTCGCCGCTCAAGCCCGGCCACAACGTGAGCATCCGCCTGGCCATGGAGGGCCGGTCTGTGCTGCGCCAAGCCAAGCTGATCTTCGTCTCGCCGGTGACCGACTCGGCCAGCGGCCTGGTCGAGCTGATCGCTGAATTCGACAACCACGACGGCTCGGTACGACCCGGCATCTCGGGTCAGATCGTCGCGCCGCAACCGGCCGCTGAGCGCCGCCCGATCGCGGGTGCCAAGTGAGCGTCGACACGGCTTTGCTGGCCGCCGCCAGGCCGGCCACAGCCAAGCCAGGCACCAGCGAGCCGGCGCCCGGCTTGGCCGCGATGGCGCGCTTCGAGGGTTCGGCGCAGGCCTTCTGGCCGCGCTACTTGGCGGCGGTCGGCCAAGCCTTGGGTGCGCGGCGGGTCGTGCTGCTGGTGCGCAAGCCGCCTGCGGCTTGGCAAGCCCACGGCCAATGGCCGCCTGATGCCACGCCGTCCGACGTCGAGCCGATGCTGCGGCTGGCCGACCAGGCGATGCTGGGCTCTGCGGCATGCGCCGACGCAGCGCCAGACCCCACAGCGCCAGAGCCCAGCGCGGTCGCGGTGCAGCTGGCCGCGTCGCCGCTGGGTTTCTCGTCCGATGCGGTGCTGTACGTCGCCAGCGACACGCTGCAGCCCTGGCCGCTGTGGCAAAACCTGACCGAACTCGCCGCCACCGTGCCGCTGCAGTTCCAGTGGCGGCTGTCGCAGGCTGACCCGCAATCGGGGCTGCTCGGCGCCAACCGGCTGTTCGAGATCCTGCGATTGACCCAGCGCCTGAACCAGGAACCCCGTTTCCTGCAGATGGCGCTGTCGCTGTGCAACGACCTGGCGGTGCGATTTGACTGCGACCGGGTCTGCCTGGGCTGGGTCGACCGTCGCTATGTCCGGCTGACGGCAGTCAGCCACATCGAGAAGTTCGACCGCAAGGCCAGCGCGGCCTATGACCTCGAGCTGGCGATGGAAGAGGCGCTGGCCCAGGAGGTGGCGATCCGCTACCCGGAGGCGGTCGCGACGCGCCAGGTCAACCGTGCCCACGAGCGCTATGCCCGTCAGCACGGCGTGCCGCAGCTGATGTCGGTACCGCTGCGGCTTGGCGACCAGGTCATCGGGGTGCTCGGGCTGGAGCGCCGCGCTGGCCATTTGAGCGAAGCCCAGGCCTGGGAGCTGGGGCTGATCAGCCAGTCCTGCTTGCACCAGCTGCAGCAGTTGCGCCAGCGCGAGCGCTGGTTCGGGCTGCGCTGGCGCGACGCTTGGCGCGACTGGCGGTCCAGCGTCTTCGGGCCCCAGCACACCAGCTGGAAGCTCGCCGGTGTGGGCAGCTTGGTCGTGTTGCTCGCGCTGGTCTTCGTGCCGTGGAATTACCGGGTCGACGCCGGCGTTGCATTGCGCAGCAAAGACATGTTGTTCATGCCAGCGCCGTTTGACGGCTTCTTGCGTCGGGTCCATGTCGAGGTCGGCGACGCGGTGGCCAAAGGCGCGGTACTGGCCGAGCTCGACACCCGCGACCTGCTGATCGAAGAGTCGATGGCCGCTGCCGACGCTGGGCGCTACGCCCGAGAGGCCGAGAAAGCCATGGCCGCGCGCCAGCTCGCCGAGATGCAGATCGCGCTGGCGCGCCAGCAGCAATCGGTCTCTCGGGTCGAATTGGTCCGACACCAGCTTGCCCATGCACAGCTCAAAGCGCCTTATGCCGGGATCGTCGTCGAAGGCGAGCTGAAGAAAAACCTGGGCGCCCCAGTGCGCAAAGGCGACCTGATGCTCAAGCTGGGGCAACTCGACGACAACTACGTCGAACTCGAAATCGACCAGGTCGATGTCCACGAGGTGGGCCTGGGCACGCGTGGCGAATTCGCGCTGGTTGGCCAGCCCGACCAGCGTTTTGCGCTGGTGATCGACCGCATCGACCCGGCGGCGACCCAGCGCGAAGGCCGCAACGTCTACCTGGCGCGCGGCCGGGTGGAGTCCCCCCCGCAAGCCTGGTGGCGCCCGGGCATGGGCGGCAACGCCAAGCTCGAGGCCGGTGAGCGCCGGCTGATCTGGGTGCTGACCCACCGCACCGTGCGTTTCCTGCGTCAGGTGTTCTGGCTGTGAGCGCCGACCAGGCCCAGTCGCGAACCTTCAGCGAGGCCTGGCACCGCGTGGGCGGCGTTCGTGCGGCGCTGCGAACCAGCGTGCGCGCGCACCGGCAGATGTTCCATGGCGAGCAATGGGTGGTGTTGCGCGACATCCTCAGCAACGACTGGTACCGGGTCACCGCCGAGGCCTACGCGTTTGTGTCGAGGCTGTCGATCGATCGCACGATAGATGAGGTCTGGGTCGAGATGCTCGAGACCCACCCCGAGCTGGCCTTGACGCAGGAAGAGGTCGTGCAGCTGGTCGGTCAGCTCAACCTGTCCAACCTGCTGCACCACGACCGCTCGATCTCGGGCGTGACCTTGTTCGAGCGCTTTCGCAAGCGCCGCAACAAGGAGCGGCTGTCGCTGTTGGCGGGTTTTCTGTCGCTGCGAATCCCGCTCTGGGACCCCGACCGCTTCCTGCAGCGCAGCGCGCCGGTGATCGCCTGGGTGCTCGGCCCCTGGGGTCTGGCGAGCTACGCCTTGCTGATGCTGGTGGCGGGCTTGTCGCTGATGCACGGCGCTGACAGCTTGTTCAGCCACACCCAGGGCGTGCTGGCGCCGGACAACCTGGTGCTGCTGTATGTAGGCTTCCTGATCGCCAAGCTGGTCCACGAATGGGGCCATGCGGCGGTGTGCAAGCACTTCGGCGGCGAGGTGCATTCGGTGGGCGTGATGCTGCTGATGTTCGCGCCGCTGCCGTATGTCGACGCCACCTCGAGCTGGGGTTTTCGCAGCCGCGGCCAGCGCTTGCTGGTGGGCTTTGCGGGGGTGCTGGCCGAGTTGGCGGTGGCAGCGCTGGCCGCCTGCGTCTGGGCCAACACGGCGCCCGGTGCGATCAACGCGCTGGCCTACAACGTGATCTTCGCGGCCAGCGTCTCGACCGCGCTGTTCAACCTCAACCCCTTGATGCGCTTCGACGGCTACCACATGCTGGTCGACGCGATCGACGTGCCCAACCTGTACCAGCGATCGCGCGACCAGCTGAAGTACCTGGCCGAGCGATTCATCCTGGCCCTGCCCGGCGCCCAACCCGCCGCGCGCAACCGTTCAGAGGTCTTGCTGCTGCCGCTGTACGGCGTGCTCAGCGTCGTGTACTGGTTGATGCTGATGTCGACCATCGTGCTGTTCATCGCCCAGCAGTACCTGGACTTTGGCGTCGCGCTGGCCTGGTTCGTGGCTTTCACGGCATTGGTGCTGCCGCTGTTCAAGCTGCTGCGCTACCTGGCGGTGAGCCCGAAACTGGCCCAGCACCGCAGCCGCTCGGCGCTGATCAGCCTGGGCTTGCTGGGGCTGGTCGCAGGCGGACTGGGCGGCGTGCCGGTGGCCGAGCATGTGCGTGTGCCGGGCGTGGTCGAAGCCTTGCACCACCGCCAGCTCTACAGCGAGGCCTCGGGCGAGCTGGTCGAGTTGCTGGTCGAACCCGGCGCCAAGGTCAAAGCCGGTCAGCTGCTGCTGCGCCTGGAAAACCCGCAGCTCGACAAAGACATGCAGTCGGTGCAGATGCAGCTGCAGCAGATCGGCGCGCAGGAGCTGCGGGCGCTGGCGATCGCCCGCGCCGACTTGCAGCCTTTGCTGGCGCAGCGTCTGGCCTTGCAAGACAGTCTGGCCGAGCTGCAGCGCCAGCGCAAGGCCTTGCAGGTCAGTGCACCGATAGACGGTGTCTGGGGCGTCGCCGACCTCGACATCGCGCTAGGCCGCTGGGTCGCCAGAGGCAACGCGCTGGGCCTCGTGGTCGACGACAGCGCCTGGCGCTTCGTCGCTGTCCTGCCCCAGGTCGCGACGCATCTGTTCGACGACCAGGTCCGGTCGGCAGAAGTCAGGCTCTCAGGGCAGGAAGAAGCGATGCTGCAAGCGCGTCAAGCGCTGGTGCTGCCGCATGAGCAAGGCCAGCTGCCCTCGCGTGCTTTGGGCATGGCCGGTGGCGGCGAGATCGCGGTGCAGTCCAGTGACCCGCAAGGCTTGACCGCTGCCGAGCCCTTCTTCAAGGTTCAAGCGCTGCTGCCCGCCGCCAGCGTCGACGGGCCCAGGCTGTTGCATGGCCGGCTCGGCGTGATGCGTATCACCTTGGGCGATCGGCCGCTGCTGGTGCAGTGGGTGCGTGGCCTGCGGCAGTTCTTCCAACGCAGGTTCCGCGTGTGAGCGGCGTGTGAGCGCGATCGCACTGCCCCCGCTGGCACGCCTGCCCGAAGGCCTGGACGGGCTCGTCCACGGCTTGCAAGGCCGCTGGCGTCGCCGAACCGGCAGCGCCAGCGCGCTGCGCCGCGAAGCGCTGGCCTGCCTGACGGCCTGCGAGGCCTTGCGCGGCTGCGCCGCCAGCGACCTGCAGGCAAGGCTCGAACAAGCGCGTGAGCGCCTGCGCTGCGACCCGCAACAAGCCCGAGGCGAGTTGATCCAGAGCCTGGCCCTGGTCGGCCAGATGGCCTGGCGCAGCTTGGGCCAGCAGCCTTACGCGGTGCAGTTCATGGGCGCGCTGGCGATCCACCGCGGCTGGCTCGCCGAGATGGCCACCGGCGAGGGCAAGACGCTGACGGTGGCGCTGGCCGCGGTGCTGGCCGGCTGGGCCGGTCGGGCTTGCCATGTGCTCACCGCCAACGACTACCTCGCGACCCGCGACGCCCAGGAGATGAGCCCGCTGTACCAGGCCTGCGGCGTGTCGGTCGACACCGTCGCCGGCGAGCACGACCCGGTCGCGCGCCAGCGCCAGTACCTGTCCGATGTGGTCTACCTCACTGCCAAGGAGTTGCTGGGCGACCACCTGCGCGACCTGCTCGCGCTGCGATCGGGCCGCGGTCCTGAGCAAGCCGCGCTGGCACATTGGCTGGGCCAGGACACCGCGGCGCAAGGCCTGACCGGTGCCTTGCAGTGCCGAGGCTTGCACACGGCCATCGTCGACGAGGCCGACAGCTTGTTGATCGACGAGGCCGTCACGCCCTTGATCCTGTCATCGCCGCGCCCCAACCCGGGTTTGAGCGACGGCATCCTGTGGGCGCACGACCTGGCGATGTCCTTGGTCGAAGGGCGCGACTTCGAGATCGAGCTGCGCAACCGGGCGGTCGAGCTGGGCGCCGGCGCGCGCGCCGCAATGCAGGCCAGGTCGCAGCAACTCGCCCCGGCCTGGCGGCCATCAGCCCGGCGCGAAGAGCTGCTGCGCAACGCGCTGTCGGTGCGCTTTTTTTACCAGCGCGGTCACCAGTACCTGGTGCACGACGACGAGGTCGTGCTGCTCGACGAATTCACCGGCCGGATGACCCCTGGCCGAACGCTCACCGCAGGCCTGCACCAGGCCATCGAAGCCCACGAAGGCCTGGTCCTGACCGACCCCAACGAGTCGCTGGGGCAGATGAGCTTCCAGTCTTTCTTCCGGCGCTTCCGCCGGTTGTCGGGCACGACCGGCACGGCGCGCGAAGCCTCGCAGGAGCTGTGGCGAATCTATCGGCTCGCCGTCTTGCCGGTGCCCACGCACCGACCGCGGCTGACCAAGGTCCAAGCGATCCAGGTGCTCGACAGCCTGGACCGCAAGTGGCAGGCGGTGCTGCGAGACGTGCAGCAAGTCCATGCCCAAGGCCGGCCGGTGCTGGTGGGGGTGCGCAGCGTCGAGTCGAGCGAAAAGCTCGCCGGCATGCTGCGCCAGCAGGGCTTGAAGCCCAGCGTGCTCAATGCTGAGCAGCATGCGCTGGAAGCGCAGATCGTCGCCGGCGCGGGCGAAGCCGGCCGTATCACGATCGCCACCAACATGGCCGGGCGCGGCACCGACATCGGGCTCAGCGCGCGCGTCAAGAGCCTGGGGGGCTTGCACGTGGTGATCGCCGAGTGCAACGAATCGGGCCGGGTCGACCGCCAGTTCGCCGGGCGCTGCGGCCGCCAGGGTGACCCGGGCAGCGTCAGTCAATGGTTGTCGCTAGAGGATGCGTTGCTCAGGCGTTATTTCTCAAGCAGCGCACTGCGCTGCGTGTGGGTGCTGGAGCGGCACTTGCGCTGCTTGGGTCAGCCCGTCGTTCGGCTGTGCTTGCGCATCGCGCAGCGCCGTGCCGAGGCCGATGCCTTCGCCCGCCGCTGGGCAGTGCTGCAAAACGACAGCTGGATGGAAGGCGCTTTGCCCTTCGAGGAGTCCGGCCATGGCTGATCGAACGCCAGCCCCGCGCTACGAAGTGCTCAACGCGCACAGCCACCGGCAGCTCAAGGTGCTGAGCCACCAGGGTTATGACTTTGCGCGCGGGCTGCGCAGCGCCGACCTGGTGGTCTCGGAGTTCGAGCCCGCGGCCAGCCTGTACCCGCTGGTCTTTGTTCGCGAAGCCGATGGCCTGTACCGGCCGGTGGCCTTGCTCAAGCGCTCGGGCGCGGTTGATGGATGCGTCGGCGCCGACGGCCGCTGGGCTCCGCCCTATGTGCCGATGTATGTGCCGATGGCGCTGCGCTACCACCCGTTCGCGCTGGCCACGCGCGACGGGCCCTCCGACCTGAGTGTGTGCATCGACACGACCAGCGACCTGCTGTCGCGCGAGCAAGGCGCGCCGCTGTTCGACCGCGACGGCCAAGCCTCCGCGGCACTGACGCAGGTGATGGCCGCGCTGGCTGCGCTGAACCAGCTCAGGTTGCAGACCGACAAGCTGTGCCGCGCGCTGGCGCACTTCGGGCTGTTCACACCGATCTCGGGTCAGATCGCGGGCGACGCCGGGCGCCAGGTCTACAAAGTCGACGAAACCGACCTGTGCCGGCTCGCCGACGCCGAGCTCTGCGTGCTGCGCCAGCACGGCTGGCTGCGGGCCTTGTACGCCCACCAGGTGTCGCTGGCCAATGTCGACCTGTCGGCGGCACCGCTCGCCCACCGCTCGCCGGAGGCGTTCGCATGAAGCCCTGGCCCTGGCCGCAGGCCGCTCAAGCTCTGTATCGACAGACTCGCGCGATGCTCGACGCGACCGAGGGTCTGTCGGTCACGGGCTGGGAGGCTTCGTGCAAGTTCAGCCCTTCGGGGATAGCGACCGGCCGGTTGCTGCAAGGCTTCTCGCCGGAAGGGGTCGCCGCTAAACGTTTACGCGAACTGCCGCAGCGCCTGGGCATGCCGACGGCTGCGGCTGCGGATTTCCTGCTGCGCCTGGGCGCCAGCAGCCAGGTGCTGCTGGCGGTCGAGCATGGTCAGCAACAATCTGTGGCCAAGGCTTATCTGGAATTTCCGCTGAACTCCAGCGAGGTGTCAAGCGAGCTGCCTGAGGCCGGCTGCCTGCACCTGGTCGGCTACAAGTGGCCGATCCCGCAGGCCCCGGGTGACGCAGCGCCGGCGCGAACAACGCAATACCGCTGGCCTAGCGACGCCCAGGCGCGACTGGCACAAGCCGCCATCCGCGAGGCGGGTGCGTCGACCCAGGCTTCGCCCAGCGCGCTGATGGCGCAGGCCTTGCAAAGCGCGGCCGGCCGCAAGCCAGGCCAGCGGCCCGCGCTGCTGCTCGCTGTCAGCGAAGACGCTTCACCACGCGCGTCCTGGGCCGCCAAGTTCTACGACAGCTCGCTGCGTGCAGCCGACTTGCGCCCAGGCCTGTCACGGCTGACAGCCTGCTGGGGTCTGGAGGCCAAAGAAGTCGGCGCGGTCTTCGACGCGATCAGCGCTCGCGAGCTCGGCTGGCTTGCCGCCGGCACCGGCTCGGACGGGCTGCCGTTTTTCACTTTGTACGTTGCGGCCGATCGCCGCGACGCCCACCAAGCATTGTTTGCTTTTGCCGAGGCGCAGCGCGCAGCGCTGCCTCGTGCCCCATCGATACCCGGAGTCTGTGCATGACCAAGAACCCAAAATTCAAAACCTTCAAGGCTTTGAAGATGTTCCAGGCTCTGCGCCCGCCTTTTCTGCGCAAGCGCACCGTCGTCGAACGGCTGGAAGACCGGGTCTTGTTGTCGGCCGAGCCGATGTTGCAGCAAAACCGTCCCGACGACACCCAGCCCTTGGCGGTGGACAACATCCAGATCGAGGTCGGCAAGGTGCAGAGCGCCTACGACATCGCCAGCTTCGCCAGTTACTCGACCCGCATCGACCTGAGCAGTGCCGGCGCTGGCGCGAGCCAGAACAGCGCGCTCAGCGGCAGCGCTGACCTGCTGACCCTGAACAAGGAGATGATCAACCTGGTGCTCGACCTGGGCACAGGCCATGACGATGTGCAGCTCAGCACCGAGGCCGATGGCCGGCTGCGGCTGAGCGGCAGCTCTATCCACGACCTGGTGTTCCCGCGCCCGACCGGCATCCTGGCGATACGCGGTGGTGACGGCCTGGACCATGTCTTGCTCGGCGACGCCGACCTGGGCAGCGCCAGCCTGATCGTCGAAGCCGAATCCATCAGCCTGCCCGTCGGCAAGTCCTTGACCAGCGGCGCCGACCTGGTGCTGCGTGGCCTGGCGACGGCAGCCAAGACCTCGGCGCAGGACATCACGCTCAACCTCCAAGCCCTCGTTGATGTGCAAGGCGCGATGTTGGCGGGTGGGCAGGTCGTGCTCGAAGCCTCGCTGCAGGCCAGCGCATCGATCGAGCACAAAGTCGCGGTCGCCAACGACCAGATCAAGCTGACCAGCCAGGCCATTGCGCAGCTTGGCGCCGGCGCGCGCATCCAGGCCCAGGGCCTGCAACTGCTGGCCTACACCGACAACGACCTGCAGATCGCGTCGCAGGGGGGCCTGGCCAGCGTGGTCGACATCAGCGCAGACCAGACCACCCGCGCCAGCGTGGCCGGCGGCGCCACGCTGCTCATCACCCCCAAGGCCTTGGTCGCGGGCGAGCAGGCCGTCGTCAGCGTGCTGATCGAAGCCGTCGACCGCAGCCATGTCAGCGTCGAGCTCAACACCGCCGACAGCCTGGTCACCAGCTTTGCCGGTGGCTTCGACCTCGGTCTGGGCAGTATCGGCCTGGTTCGCAACACCAGCGCCACGCTCGGCGATTCGGACAGCCGTGACTTGGCCAGCAAATTGGTCTCGCTCAAGGGTCCCGGGTCGGCCAGCGCCGGGCTGGTCCAGGTCAACGCGGCCAACGCCGACGGCGACGGCGGCGGCATCACCGGTGCGGTCAACTCCAGCCTGGTCGGTGTTCAGACCAACCGCCTCCAAGACCAGGTGCTGGCCCGCGTGCAAGGCGCCAATCTGAAGGTCGACGGACTGCAAGTCCTGGCTTTGAACGCGGTCAGCGACAGCGCGTCGGCCAAGGTCGCTCGCAACATCGCCAGCGGCAGCGTGCAAGCGCTGCTGCTCAACGCCGACATGGGCGCGATCGGCGATGTCATCGTGGTCGCGCGCGACCAAGCGAGCTTCGATGCCCAAAGCGGCGGCTTCTCGGCCGCAGTGCCCTTGCTCAACAACGTGCAGATCGGCGTCGCGTCGGCCAGCAACACGATCAACCGCACGACCCAGGCCCTGGTGCTCGACAGCAAGCTCGATGCCGGAGCGCTGTACCTGCTGGCCAGCAGCAGCGCTTCGGTCACCGCCGGCACCGAGTCCATGGCGGTGACCGGCGGCGACGCCGAGGGCGCCGCAGACATGTCGATCTCGCTGGCCGGCACTTTTGCCTGGAATCAGTTGCTGGGCGGCGTCAAAGCCAGCCTGCAGGGCAGCACGGTCAACAGCACCGGCGTGCTGCGTGTGCAGGCGCTCAACGCGACCAAAGTGGACGCCACATCGACCGCCGGCAGCTCGGTGACCGAATCGGCCGGATCGGCAGGCGGCGCTTCGCTGGCGTTCAATGCCGTGGGCTGGGACATGGGCAACATCGCCGCAGCCGCGCTCAACAGCCTGATCGGCACCGACGTCGGCTTCACCGTGTTGCCGCTGGAGACCCTGGCTTTCATTAGCACCAGCCAGGTCAGCGCGGCTGGCGATGTCGCGGTGACGGCGCAGGACTTGATCGAGATCTCGGCTTTCTTGAGCAACAGCGCCGAGGCTTCGAGCGGCGCGGCGACCAGCGCGCTGTCGGTCGCCGCAGGCGCGGTGCTGGCCAGCAACCGGGTTCGCAGCAGCACGCGCGCCTACATCGACGGGCGCGACAGCCAGGGACTTCGCCACTACGCGCTGAGCCTGGGTGCCGGGCTCGAAGTGCTGGCCGACGACGCGGCGAGCATCACCGCCGACGTCAGCATGTCGGCGGTCTCGTCGGGGGCTGGCGGCAGCAGCGTCTCGGTCGGCGGCATCGTGGTTCGCAACGACGTTCGCAACGATGTGCTGGGCCAGTTGATCGGCTTGACGGTCAACACCGTCGATGACCTCAGCGTCAAGGCCGTCTCGTCGACCGCTATCGTCGCCACGCTGAGCGGCGAAGTGCGCGCGAGCCAGGAAGAGGGCGTGGCCAGCGGGCCGGCACCCACCGGCGGGGCATCGAATGCCGGCACCAACCCCGGCGCGCCTGCCAGCACCGAGACTGTGGCCGCAGCCGACCCTGCGGCGTCGGCTGCCGATCCCGTCACGCCGGCCTCGGAAACCCCGCCCGCCAGTGCGCCGGTGGCTGGTGGTGGCGCGATGGCGGCCAATGGCCTGATCGCCGTCAACCTGATCCTGAGCCAAGTCCAAGCCCTGGCGCTCGACAGCGTGTTGGTGGTTGGCAAGAACCTGGCGGTCGACGCCAGCAACGACGCCACGATAGCGGCCACCAACACCGCGATCACCGAGAGCAGTGGCACGGCGGTGGGCGTGACGCTGGCCTTCAACACCCTGGGCTGGCAATCGCAGAACATCTTGTTCGCCGCAGTCGATGCCTTGCTCGGCACAGCCATCGGCAATGAGCTGCCGGTCTCGGTGCGGGCCGAGATCTCGGGCAGCAGCCTGAACGTCGGCGGCGACCTGAGCTTGAGCGCGGTACAGGTGCCGGCGATTGCCGCGACGATCGAAAACAAGGTCGAAGCCACCGCATCGGGCGCTGCGGTCAGCTTCGTGCTGGCCAGCAACATGATCAGCTCGCGCGCCGACACGGTGCTCAAACCGCTGGTCGACGGCAACAGCTACGCGATCGGCGGCAATCTGCTGGTCAAGGCCAGCGACACCTCGGGCATAGAGGCCGACGTCAGCATGGGCTCGTCCAGCGCGGGCGGCGCTGCGGTGGGTGGCTTGGTCGCGCGCAACGATGTGCGCAACGTCGTCAAGACCTGGATCGAGAGCGCAGCGCTAGAGGTCGGCGGCGATGTCACGATCGAGGCCCGCGGTTCGGCCACGATCACCGCGACGTTGAGCGGCGAAACCTCGTCATTGCCCGAGGAAGAGGCGCCATCGGACGAACCCGCGACCAGCGGCGCCGCGGGCTCTGACGCCGCAGGCCCAAGTTCGCTCGCGGTCAACGCCTTGATCGCCACCAACCTGATCCTGAGCAACGTCACGGCGACGCTGCTCGACAGCGACATCAACGCCGGCGGCAACTTCGACGTGATCGCGCGCAACGCTTCGCAGATCACTGCCGACAACGCCGCGACGATGGAGGCCGGCGGCGTCGCCGTGGGCGTGACGCTGGCCTTCAACACCATAGGCTGGCGCGCGCAAAACATCTTGTTCGCCGCCCTCGACGCCTTGCTGGGAACAGCGATCGGCAACGAGCAATCTGCCGTGACCGACGTGTTGGTCAAGGGTTCGACCTTGTCTGCTGTGGGCAGCATCAGCCTGGATGCCCAGGGCGAGGCGAAGATCGCCGCGACGATCGCCAACGACGTGACGTCCAGCACCGCCAGCGCTGCCGCCAGCTTCATCCTGGCGAGCAACCTGGTGAGTTCGCGCACAAGAGTGCTGGGCCGCTTGAGCGACACCGCCAGCCGCGAAGTCAGCTTCAGCGCCGGCGAAAACCTGTCGTTTCTCGCCAGCGACACCGCGGCCATTGAGGCGGACGTCTCGCTGTCGTCGACCAGCGCTGGCGGCATGGCGATGGGCGGCATGGTGGTGCGCAACGACGTCCGGGGCGCGGTCCAGTCAGAGGCCCGTGACGCGACCCTGAAGTCGGGCGGCAATCTCGCTCTGGCGGCGCTGCAGTCGGCCAGCATCTCGGCCAAGGCCGCGGGCAACACCTCGACGCTGGCAGCGCCGGAAGAAGCCGCTGCCGCAGACCCTGCGGCCGGCTCGGCGGCAGAATCGCCAGCCGCCGCCTCGCCGCTGGCGATCAACGCCTTGATCGCGACCAACCTGGTGCTCAGCAGCGCGCTGGCCCAGATCATCCACAGCCGGGCCGATGCCGGTGGCGACATCAGCGTCGCGGCTGACAACAGCTCGACGATAGACGCTGACAACAGCGCGGTGATCGAGTCCGACGGCTTCGCCGTGGGCGTGACGCTGGCATTCAACACCATAGGCTGGGCGCCGCAGAACCTGTTCGCCAACGCGATCGACGCCTTGCTCGGCACCAGCATCGGCACCGAACAGCCTGCCAGCACCGTGGCCAACATCGTCGACACCGCGTTCACCGCCGGTGGCGATGTCTCGGTCGCCGCCGGTGCGATGCAGGCTGAGACCGATGTCGACGCCGACGCGGCCCCGCACGGCGCGAGCCTGACCGCCGTCATCAGCAACGAGGCCACGGCCAACGCCGACAACGCTGCCGCGAGCTTCGTGCTGGCGAGCAACCTGGTCAGCAGCCAGTCGCGGGCCTGGATCAGCCCGCAGACCAGTCGCAGCGCGGCCGGTGAGTCGACGCTGGCCTTGACCATCGGCGGCTCGCTGACGCTGGCCGCGGTCGACTCGGCAGTGATAGACGCCGACATCACGATGAGCGCGACCAGCGGCGGCGGTGCGGCCGTGGGCGGCGTGGTCGTTCGCAACGATGTTCGCAGCAGTGCCGACGCCGGGTTGGACCGGGTCTCGCTCGACGCTGGTCAAGACGTCACGGTGATGGCGCTGGAAACCGCCCAGCTGCGCGCCGCGCTCAGCGGCACGACCGTCAGCGACGGCGAATCTGGCGCCGGACTGGCGCTGAACGGCCTGATCGCCACCAACAACGTGCTCAGCAGCAGCCAGGCCACGATCACGCGCAGCGACGTGCGGGCTGGTGGCGACCTGCAAGTGCAGGCCGAGAACGCGTCAGGCATAGACGCGATCAATTCTGCGACCACCAGTTCGAGCGGCGGCTCAGCGGTGGGCGTGACGCTGGCGTTCAACAGCATTGGCTGGGAATCGCAAGACATTTTCCGCAAGGCAATCGACGCGCTGATCGGCAGCAGCTTCGGCAACGAGATACCGGCGTCGGTGTTGGCCCAGGTCGACGACTCTGCGTTGGCCGTCGGCGGCGACTTGCTGGTCACCGCCCAAGTCAGCGCCGAGCTCAAAGCCAGCACCAGCAACGAGGCTTCGTCCAATTCGGGCGCGAGTGCCGCGGCCAGCATGGTGCTGGGCTCGAATGCGGTCAGCACCTCGGCCGATGCCTACATCCGGCAGCCGGTCTCGGCCATGGCGGGCAGCATCGGATCGGTCAACAAGGTCAGCGCTGGCGGCGAACTGCAGGTCACCGCAGACGACATGCCCAGCGTGATCGCCGACACCCTGGTGGTGGCGTCGTCGACCGGTGAATCCGGCGCAGCAGGCGATGGCGAGTACGCGAAGGTTGATTTCAACAGCGCGGCTGGCGAGCAGGACATCAAGTTCGGCGACCAGGTGATGCTGGCCGAAGACCATGAGGCTGGCGGCACCGAAGGCCGCATTTACCGCTACATGGGCGGTGCGCCGACGACGCTGGACTTGAGCGAGGTCGACTACACCGACACCGGCTACTGGTACGAGCTGGTGCCGCCCAAGGGCAAGGTGGCCGAGCTGATCGCGGCGTTCGAAAACGCCCAGATGCCTTATCTGGAACGTGAGGTCGTGCTGACCACGGTCCCGATCGGCGACCAGCGCTACGACATCGGTTTCAAGGCTGGCCTGGGCTGGCCCGACGAGTCGCTGAAAGACTTCATTGCCGGCACGGGCTCAGCGACGCCCGGCGGGCTGACCGTCACCGACACCGGCTTGAGCCTCAGCCTGCCTTCGTTCAATCTCGGTGACCGGGAACTGGCCGGACCCGAGCTCAAGCTCGACCTGATCTTCCCCAACCCCGACCTGCCGTTCTATACCTTCAAGCAGGTGCTGGGCACGATCGAGCATGGCGGACGCAGCCACGACTGGGGCGTTGAGGTCTCGATTGGCTGGCAAGACCTCAAGCTGCTCGACATGGTCAACCTGCAGGCCTTGCTGGCAGGTCATTTCGAACCGGTGCTGCCCGAATTCAGTGCCCAGGTCTTCTTCGACACGGTCGAGATCGACTCGCTGAAATTCCTGCCGGCGCAGTTCCAGATCCAGCCGCCTGCGGTCAAGATCACCTTGCTGGGCAAACCGGTGGTGCTGAGCTTTGGTAGCACGATCGCGATCAACACGCCGGATTCGCTGTCTGCTTACGTCGATGACACCAAGGATCCGCTGACCATCAGCTTGCCGGCGGTCGACATCGACCAGCTGCTGGCCTCTCGGGGCACGCAAGCTCACCCTGCAGGCTATTGGGACAACGCGATCAGCATCGACGTCAGCAACCCACAGCTGCCCTACATCGAGAAGTCACTGACGCTGACCAGCGTCAACATCGGCGGCCAGGCCTGGGACGTGGGTTTGACCGCTGGTCTGGGCTGGCAAGACCAGACCCTGCTCGACATGCTGACGAGCGACGTGCAGCCCATGGGCATCTCGGGCTTGGCCACCGGCGTGCACTTCCAGGCCCCGGGATTCAGCTTGTTGGGCCAGACTGTTCAGGGCCCGGCGCTCGACCTGTCGCTGGTGCTGCCCAACCCCGCGCTACCTTATGGCGAGTTCAAGCAGGCCATCGGAACGGTCAACATCGGCGGCAAGGACGTGGTCTGGGGCGTTCAAGCGCAACTGGGTTGGCAAGACATGCACTTGCTCGACCTGGTCGATGTCCAGTCCTGGCTGAACGGCAGCTTCTCGCCGCAAAGCCCCGAAGTCGACCTGTCGATCTACATCGACGCACCTGGCGTCGCCGCACAGCCGGTGCTGCCGAGTTCATTCATCGTCGACTTGCCCAAGGCCAAGGTCACGCTGTTTGGCAAGACCTTGCTGCTGGGCTTTGGCGGCCCTGTCACGATTCAGACGCCTGCGTCTTTATCGAGTTATGTAAACGAGTCATTGCTGCCACTCCATGTCCAGATGCCGGCGCTGGACCTGGATGCGGCGATCAGCGGCAGCTTGCAGTCCTACACCTCGACCGGCGCCGAGATCACGGTCGACCTGAGCAATCCGACGTCGTACGCCGCGGCGATCGAGCAGATCATCCAGGTCATCCCCAGCCATTACCACTTGGCCGACCCGCAGTTCAAGGCCAGCTTGTTCGGCGTCGTCATCAACAGCTCGATTCCGTTGGGCACTGTCGCGCCGGACTATGTCGACTTCGCGCTGTCCGACCTGTTGCCCGACTCGGTCTACCGCCTGATCTCGCCGTTCGTCAACACGGCCGATGTCACGCCGTTCGTGCTCAGCCTGCCGACCGTAGATTTTGGCAAGGTCGGCCCCGATGTGCCGGTGCTGCAGAAGATCAAGGACTTGCTGAAAGTGCTGCCCACCACGGTGCAGCTCTACGACCCGGCGATCCAGGCCCAAGTCGTCCTCGGGCCCGTGACGCAGTCGCTGGACTACACCGCGCCGCTGCACTTGGTTGTCGCCGCGGCGAACATTCCCCACATCACGTCTGGCCACGACGACGCGGGCGATTACATCAGCTTCAACCTGAACGATGTGCTGCCCGACTCGGTCAAGAACGTCCTCGGGTATTTCATTGACCTCGAAGGCGATCCGCTCAAGCTGACGATCCCGACGCTGAACCTGGGAACGATCAGCGCGAGCAGTTTGGCGAAGAAGCCCGCCGGCACCGGAACAGGAACAG
>JBILYN010000306.1:0-5575 GCA_044377715.1 Aquabacterium sp. | reverse complement strand
GCGCATCCAGGCCGACGAGGACTATCTGCAACTCGACCTGCGGGTCGACGACCATGCCGATCCGATCACCGAATTGCAGCGGCTCTACCAGGTCAGCCTGCAGCGCAGCCAGCCCTTCACGGCCTGCCTGGCCGGCCGCCACGACCCGGTAGGCCTGACCGACCGCCATCAGATCGAAGCCCGCATCGCAAGCTGGCAGATTGACGCACCGGTTCAAACCCAGCGATGAACGCGCTGCTCGAGCTGCGCGACCTGCGCACCCATTTCCGCACCGACGACGGTGAGTTCCCTGCGGTCGACGGCGTGAGCTTCTCGGTCGAGGCTGGCCGCGTTCCTGGGGCCCAGCCTGACCAACGCGATGATCGCGATCGGCGTCTCGGCCACACCGATCTTCGTCCGGCTGACCAGGGCGCAGGTGCTCAACGTCAAGGTCGAGGACTTCGTCGAGGCCGCGCGCGCGGTGGGCAACCCGCCGCTGCGCATCGCGCTGCGCCATGTGCTGCCCAACATCACCGCACCGATGGTGGTGCAGGCCACGCTGGCGATCGCCTCGGCCGTGATCGCCGAGGCCAGCCTGTCCTTCCTCGGCCTGGGTCAGCAGCCGCCGGCGCCGAGTTGGGACAGCATGCTCAACACCGCGAAGAACTTCATCGACAACGCCCCCTGGATGGCCGTCTGGCCGGGGCTGGCGATCTTCGCGCTGGTGCTGTCCTTCAACCTGCTCGGTGACGGGCTGCGCGATGCGCTGGACCCGCGCCAGCGCTGACAATAACGACTCAACTGCGAGACACGACCATGACATTCGACTGGAACAACCCTTACCCGACGATTCGCAGCCCGCTGATGGCGCGCAACGTCGTCGCCACCTCGCAGGCCCTGGCCTCGCAAGCGGGGCTGCGCATGCTGCAACAAGGCGGCAACGCGGTCGATGCGGCGATCGCCGCGGCCGCCGCGCTGACCATCGTCGAGCCGGTGTCCAACGGCCTGGGCAGCGACAACTTCGCGATCCTGTGGGACGGCAAAGCGCTGCACGGCCTGAACTCGTCGGGCGTGGCGCCAGCAGCCTGGAACCCGGGCTACTTCCGCAAGAAATACGGCACGAGCAACGGCGACAAGATGCCGATGCGCGGCTGGGACACCGTGACCACGCCGGGCGCGGTGGCGGGCTGGGTGGCGCTGTCCGAGCGCTTCGGCAAGCTTGCGTTTGCCGACCTGCTGGCGCCGGCCATCGAGCTGGCCGAGCGCGGCCATGGCGTGGGCGTGATCGTGGCCGACAAATGGCGCCGCGCCACCCCTTTGCTGCACGATTTGCCGGGCTTTGCCGAGGCCTTCATGCCGCGCGGCCGCGCACCCGAGCCGGGCGAGCGCTTCGTGTTCTCGGCCGCCGGCGCCACGCTGCGCCAGATCGCGCTGACCAAGGGCGAGGCCTTCTACCGCGGCGAGATCGCTGAGAAACTGGTGGCGCATGCCCGTGCCAACGGCGGCAGCATGACGCTGTCCGACCTGGCCAACTACCGGCCTGAATGGGTCACGCCGATCCAGAAGGATTTCGCCGGCCACACGCTGCACGAGATTCCGCCCAACGGCCAGGGCATCGCCGCGCTGATGGCCCTGGGCATGCTCGACAAGCTCGACCTGGGGCGTTTCCCGGTCGACAGCGTGCAGTCGCAACACCTGCAGATCGAGGCCATGAAGCTGGCCTTCGCCGACACCTACCGCTGGGTCGCCGATGCGCGCCACATGACCGAGGTGACGGCGGCCGACCTGCTGAGCGACGGCTACCTGAGCGAGCGCGCCAAGCTGATAGACCCGAATCGGGCGATCGACTGCCAGCATGGCACGCCACCCAAGGGCGGCACGATCTACCTGACCGCCGCCGACGAGAGCGGCATGATGATCAGCCTGATCCAGTCCAACTACATGGGCTTCGGCAGCGGCGTCGTGGTGCCGGGCACCGGCGTCAGCCTGCAAAACCGCGGCCATGGCTTCACGCTGGACGAGACCCATCCGAACGTCGTGGCGGGCGGCAAGCGGCCTTTCCACACCATCATCCCGGGCTTCCTGACGAAGAACGGCCAGCCGCAGATGAGCTTCGGCGTGATGGGCGGCAACATGCAGCCGCAAGGTCATCTGCAGACCCTGGTGCGCATCCTGACGCACCGCCAGCAACCCCAGGCCGCCTGCGACGCACCGCGCTGGAAGGTCGGCACCGGCCTGAGCGTCGATTTCGAATCAACGATGGCGCCGCAGTTGGTGGACGACCTGAAAGCACTGGGCCATCGCTTCGAGCCCACCGCCGACAGCTACATGGACTACGGCAGCGGCCAGTTCATCTGGAAGCTGTCCGACGACCTGGAAGACGGCTATGTCGCGGCCAGCGACTCGCGCCGCGACGGGCACGCGGCCGGGTTCTGAGCGCCCCAAGGCCGGCCGAAGCCGGCCACCCTCGATGAAGGCAGGCTGAGGCGCCTGAACCCGCCGTTGCCAGATCCTCGGTCAGGCACCAAGATGTACATTTCATTTGTACATCTATTGCCGCACTATGCAGTCCTTGCCATTTTCCGCCGCGCGCGCCCAGCTGTCTGAAGCGCTGCGCAGCTTGGAAGCCGGCGACGCGCCGATGATGATTTTGCGGCGCGGCCAGGCCGCAGGCGTGCTGATGTCCGTGGCGCAATACCGGCAATTGAGCGGCGCAGGCGCTGGGTTTTCCGAGCGGCTCAAGGCTTGGCGAGACCAATACCTGCGCGACGCCGACGCGTCGGCCGAGGCGGATTCTTTCGCCGAACTGCGTCAGCCCGATGCAGGCCGAGACTTCGAATGGTGAGCCTGTCGGTCACCTGGTTGCTCGACACGAGTGTGGTCTCCGAGGCGATGAGGCCGGTGCCGCACCCCGGCGTGATGGCCAGTCTGGCGCGCTACGAAGCTGAACTGGCCATCGCCGCACCGGTGTGGCACGAGTTGCGCTTTGGCTGGTTGCGAATGCCTGCCGGACAGAGACGTGACGCCATCGGCCATTTCATCCAAGAAGTCGCTGGCAGCCTGCCCGTGCTGCCCTATGACGCCCAGGCTGCGCGCATCCATGCCGAATTGCGTGAGTTGCGCGAGCGAGCGGGTCATCCGCTGCCGTTTGTCGACGGCCAGATCGCAGCGATTGCCATCGCCTGCGGTGCGACGCTGGTCACCCGCAACACCCGAGACTTCGCAGGCCTTGCAGGCCTGCGCTTGGCCGACTGGTTCAGCGCAGCCTGAAATCCGCTTGCCGAGACGGGCACGCGGCTGGGTTCTGAGTCCTGCATACTGCGCCCATGACCTCTACCAGACTCGACGGCAAGCGGGTGTTGATCACCCAGTCACAGGACTTCATGGGCCCGGCGCTGTGCGAGGTGTTCGCGCGGCTGGGCGCGACGGTGATCGCCGACGCGCGGGCGCTGGCCGACGACCCCGGCCTGCCGCGAGCGATCGTCGACGCCGCAGGCCCCATCGACGTGCTGGTGCTGCATCTGTCGCTGCCCGCACCCAGCACGCCGGCGGCCGACATCAGCGACGCCGAATGGCGCAACACCTTTGCCCACCTGGTCGACCCGATGCCCAGACTGGTCGCGGCCGTGCTGCCGCAAATGCTGGCACGCCGCCAGGGCCGCATCCTGGTGATGGGCAGCGCCGCAGCGCTGCGCGGCCAGAAGCGCAACGCCAGCTACAGCGCGGCGCGCGGCGCGCAGCTGGCCTATGCGCAGTCGGTCGGTCTGGAACTCGCGCCGCAAGGCGTGCAGCTCAATGCGATCGCCCAGAACTTCGTCGACAACCCGACTTATTACGGCGCCGAGGTGCAGGCCAACCCGCGCTTCCAGGAGCGCCTGAAGCGCGAGGTACCGCTGGGCCGGCTGGTCAGCGCCGAAGAGGATGCGCTGTTCGCCGCCTACCTGTGCAGCGACGCAGCCGCCTGTTTTGTCGGCCAGGTGTTCCCGGTCAGCGGCGGCTGGGCCAACCGCTGAGCCACTGAGCGCCCCAAGACCGGCCGAAGCCGGCCGCCCCCCGTGGGGATCAAGCAAAGTGGCAAAGCCACATTTGCTTGAGAGCCGCTGGCGCGATCGGGCCTGCCGTCAGAGAAAGAGAAACGCTGCTGCGGCGACCAGAGTCGGGCCGATGGCACCCAGCAAGAGGCCGCCAGCGCCGATGGACTCGTCGGCGAATCCGCGCCGCAGCAGTGCGACCCCTGCAGGATTCGGCGCATTGGCGATCACGGTCAGCCCGCCTCCCGCGACCGCACCAGCGACCAAAAAGTACTTCGATTCGCTGGAAATGCCTGCGATCTGTGAACCGAGGTAGGTGAGGGCTGCGTTGTCCGTGATCGCGGTGAGCCCCAGCGAGCCGAAGAACAGCGCCAGAGGATTGAGTGCCGACACGATCGGCTGCAGCCACCAACTCTGCATGCCACCCAGCACCACCAGCCCTGCGAGGAAGAAGGCGACCAGCAACGCCTCCTTGATGATCAAAGGGCTCTGGTAGCGCTCGTAGGCCTGCGTGAAACCCAAAAACATCAGGAACAAGCCGAGAAAAGCCACCGGGTGGTGGGCGAGCAGCACGACGCCTGCGAGCAGCGCCAGATGCATGGCGACAACCGTTCTTGGCACAGCCGCGTCGGGCCCTGAGTCGGCGGCATTCGACACCGTCGGGATCACGTGACGACGGAGCACGAAAGCGCAGGCCGTCGCGTTGACGAGCACAGCGATCGCGGCTTTCCAGCCGAAGGTGGCGAGCATGAAAGCGCTGTCCCATTGCCAGGTGGACGCGACCATCAGCACCGGCGGTGCGGCATAGGCGCTCAGGGTCCCACCGATCGAGACGTTGACGAACAGGACGCCGATCGACAGGTACTTGACGCGCTCCGGCACGTCCGGTCGGAAGATCTGCGGCGCGAGCATCAAGGCCGCGATCGTCATCGCTGCCGGCTCGGTCACGAGCGAACCGAGCAACGGCACTGCGGCCAAGCCCAGCCAAGCAGTGGCCAGCGGCGTGGGCAAGGGCATCGCGCGCGCCGTCATGCGCACCCACCAGATCACGGTTATCAGCACCGGCCGCGAAGCCGCGATCACCATCACCACAAACACGAACAGCGGCTCGGTGTAGTTGCGCGATTCCGCATAAGCCAGCGCACTGGCCCCGCCGCTTGTCAGAGCCATTGCGAGGACGAGCACGATGGCCCAGAACCCGAAGACGACCTCGACCTCGCCGGCGAGGTGGAACAGACCTGCGTGCTTGGGGTAGCGCTGAGCGAGACGCTCGAACTGTTTGGCAGCGAAGGTGTGGACAAGCGCCACAGCGAAGATGATGGCCGCGGTGACTTGCACTGCCGGGTCCTGCGTCGAGCTCATGGTCGTCCTTGATCCGCGTGGCGGCCCGACCGACGCATGAACCTGTCAACTCATCAAGAATCGACACCCATCTGAAGTCTAGTCGACCCGCTCAGCCCGGAGGTGATCAGCCTCACGAGTTCTTCTGCGCTGTCACACCGCAGCCTGTCCGGCGAAATACTGGGGTCGCACCAGTGTCCCAAGTGGTGCTGGATGATGCGGTT
>JBILYN010000305.1:0-5586 GCA_044377715.1 Aquabacterium sp. | reverse complement strand
CTGACACCCGCTCTAGCGGTACAGCCACGATCACCAACGATGGTACCTCGGGCACGGTCGATGGCAAAGGCGTTGTCTTGACCCGGGAAGACATTCTTGCGAATTCGGCTGTCAACGACGCAACAGTGACATCCAACGGGGTTGCTGGTCTCGCCGGGGCTTATGCCGGGGATACACCGGCCACGGTGGTCACCGACGGCGTCGCTGCCGCTGCGGGCAAGACGGTAGTTACAGCCCTCTCGGCAACCACTTTCGGCACCGGCAAGGCAACAGTTGGCATCGGGTCGAAAGGCAATGTGTCAGCGGTTGAGGCTTTTGGTGCTGGTGGCGCGACTGCAACTGTAGATGGTAACGTCGAGTTTGACGTTGATGCTGTTTCGGATGCTGTCAATTTAAGTTCACAGACATCGGAAACCCAAGACGCCGGCGGCGTCAAGACGCAGCAGGTGGTCTCAAATTCATCGACTTCGGCCGGCGGCGCAGCTGCTATCACGGTCGGCGCGACGGGCGTTGTCGGCGGCGACTTGACATCGTTTGGTAACACCACGGCCAATGCAACATCTGCCGGCAAGATCGGTGGCAATATCTACGTTGTCACTTCTGGCACGGCGGAATCCGAGACGGTAACCAAGACTTATGATCCGGTGACGTTTAACAAGATCGGCCAAGCTGAGACCGTGAGCCTCAAGAACACGGCTGGCCTCGCTTCCGCCACCATGTCGGCTGGCAAGGTCGCGGGCAGTGTCGTTGCGGTCGGTGGCGGCTCTGCCGGCGCCAAGATCGACATTACTGGCGGCGAAGTCGGCGGCAATGTTGTCGGCCTGTCCACGGCTACAGATGTCACGGGCAGCAGCAACTTCACTTACGACAAGACGACGGGCGATCTGCGGTCGGCTGAAGGCACCGTCACTTTGACCCCGGTTGGCGGCGACGTGCTCGTCAATGTAGGCAAGGGTGCGAAGGTGACGGGCGGCGCCGCGGCGATGACCCTGACGCAAGGTGAAGGCGAGATCACACAGGGCGACGCCGTTGCAACTTCGAACAAGGGCACGGCAAACACCACTATTGTCACCGTTGGCGGAAGTGTTGCCGGCAGCGCGCTTGCGACTTCGGTCGGCACGTCGTTCACCGGCTCGTTCAAGCTCCTCACGCCTGCTCCTGTCGTCGTGGGTACAGTCACGACGACCACGGTGAATGGATCGGCAACCTTTGTCACAGCGCCTACGGGCGGCGGCACACTGGTTGATGTGCTCGCTGGCGGCAAGGTTGGGGTAGATGCGAACGCCACTGGCGACTCGAATGCAACGGTCAAGAACGCAGGCACCATCGGCAGCGAAGCCATTGCTGACTCGGCCCGCACGCTGCCCACCTCCGGCAGCCTGGCGGTAGACTATAGCAAGGTTGCGGATAGCGCTGGCGTAGGCAGCAGCAGCGCCTCGCTGAAGTTCACCGGATCTCTCACCACGGCCTATGTGGGCGGCGCTGCGCTGGTCAACAACGCCGTCGGCGGTGTGATCGGCAAGTCGATCCCCGGTGATGGTGCCCGTGCAGAGGGTGCCACCTCGGCGAAAGTCAACAATGACGGCCGGATTAAGGGCGCCGTCGGTAACGACGCGGTCACTGTGGTCTCGCACAGCGGGGCTGCGGTTGGGACAGGTACGCTTGAATTCGTAGCCTCGGAAGCCTTTGTGGGCGCCACCAAGACGCTCGAAAGCACCACCCTAACAACCACTTTCAAGGGTGGCACGGCTGGCGGCACAGCCGACTTCACCAATACCGGGCTTGTCGAAGGCAACGCCATTCTGTTCGCCAAGGGCGACGTCACGGTGACCAACTCGGGCGCCGGCGTGAACGGTGGTCATCGCGGCGAGACCACTGCGACAAGCACTGGTCTCGATGTCACGAGTTCCACAACTGGCACCACGAGCACAACCGTCGATGCAACCACGCTCGGTTCGGTGTTCACCGTCTCCAACAGCGATGCATCCACCGAGACTGCCACGGGCGGCAACGTAACGGGCGTCTATTCGGGCGAGAATGGCGCGATCAACTTCACCTCTGATATCGACGGATCGATCAGGCAGACCGCCGACAAGGACTCGACCGCTACGGTCAGCGGCCTCGTCTGGGGTGATGTCAATCTGGTTGCCGGCAACAATCAGAACGTGACAAGCAAATCTGCCGATCTAACCGTCATCACGCTCGACAAAGCCGGCACCGGGACCAGCAAGGGTTCGGCGACGAGCAGCGAGACGTCTGTTGACAACCCCGGCGCGGCACTCTTCACGCTGACCAGCACAGGCAAAATTGCCGATCACAACACCGGATCTGACGGTGACGTAGATGTGTTCGGCACGACCTCTGCCAAGGCCGATGTCAATGGCCGGATCGACGATGACCTTCGCGTTAGGTCGATTGCCACTACGGCTACCGTCACGGGAGCGTCATCCTATGCGCAGACAGTGACCAAGGGCACATTTGTCACGGATACGTTTACCTCCAGCGACACGGAGGCTTCCAAGGTCACTGGCGGCGCCGCATCCATTGTGCTGGGTTCCAAGGCGTCGATTGGCGGCGAGGTCGAACTTGAAGGGGTTGCCTCGAGCTCGCTGACGGTGCCTCTGGGCGTGACCATTGGCAATGACGTGACCGTCAGGCAGATTGGCGATGACACCTCGGTGACCACCGACCGGGCCTACAATCGCGATGCCACGACCACAGTTGCAACTGCGCTCCAGACGGTCACAACCAGCACCAAGGCCTCGTCGCTCCAGGGCGATGCCACGCTGGTGGTCAATGGCCGGGTTAACGACGACGCGAGGACCTATGCGTCGCTTGGCAAGGCGACGACGACCGTAACCGGCACCGTTAACGACGAAGCCGAGGCGGACTCACTCGCAAGCGACGAGTCGCTCACCGTCGTCAGGGGCTGGGCCGGCAAGAGCACAAGTAATGCGATCGACTTCAATAATTTGACGTCTAAGCTCGCGCTGAGCAGTGTTGCTTTGGTCACGAACCGCACGATGACTGGCAGCGATGCCGTGGTGAACATCACGCCGACAGCAACTGTCGTCGGGCTGGGTCTCGTTTCGGCTGACAGTGTCTATGTCGAAGGCCTCAAGACCGCGACAGCCAACATCGCTGCAGGAGCAAAGATCGACGAGGAAGTGGAGGCCTATTCCTCTGGCTACAACGTCAAGGGTAGCTTCACCTTCACCGGCGCCAAGGCGCTCGGTAAGACAACCTTGCTCGTCGAGCAAAGCTACACGGGTGTCGGCGGCACGGCGACGATCAACAATGCCGGTCGGATCGGTGACTATGCCGAAGTTACCGGCCAGGGTACCAGCACTGCGGTCATCAACAACACTGGCGTGATCGGCTCGTGGGCATATGCCACCGGTTCTGGTTCGCACAGCTACACGACCAAGTTCACTGACAGCGACTTCTTCAACGTCGATCCGGCGACCCGCACAAGGTCACTCACCAGGGTTCAGGGCTTCGACGCTGGCAAGGCAGTGATCAACAATGGTGTCGGCGCGGCTCCAGGCGTCATTCTCGGCGGAGCTTCGGTAAGGGGCACTGACGGTACACTAAACAATACCGCCGGTTCATACATCCGTAACGGCGTTTACCTGGGCGAGGAGTCCTACCAAGGTACGACTACGAGAGTGCAGACTGACGCGACGACGACGGAAACCTATGTCGCTGGGCCGCTCACGGTGCAGAACTACGTTGTCAACAGCAGCGGAACGATCGGTTCCGGGAAAGGCACGGCGGTCTGGGTTGGGAATGCTGTCATCAGCAATCCGTTCACCGGAGCTAGCGTCAAGACTTCCGACATCACCGCGACGATCAACCTCAACGACAAGTCGGCAACGCTTGGCGACATCTACGCGCAGCGCGACGAGAATGGCTCGGTGACCGGAACACTTGGTGCCTATCTCACCAAGACCACGGTTAATCTCAACGGCTCGGGCTTCCTGGGTTCGGACGAGACCTATGGAGCCGGTCAGGCCCCGGCTGTCGGCGGACTGGTACCGACGCCGCCGAACTACACCTACTACAACACGGCGCTTGAACTTTCACCGAATGCAACACCCTACGAAGGTACTACTACGGTGCGAGTGCGGGGCGTCACCGCCCTCAACAAGACCGGCGCAGGCACGTTCGTTATCTACGGCGGTAACTATCAGCCACCTTCCGCTCCGCTGCTCCTGCCTAACTGGACGCTCGATGTTGGCTCGTTCAACATCACCGGTGGTGAAGTGCAGCTCAACACGCCGCACAGCAGCAGTCTGCAGTTCACCTCGAACGGCAACAACCCGGTGTCGCAGTTTGGCATCAAGGGTGATGTCAGCAACTCGGCAACGCTGGTTGTCGGTCGCCGGGTCCCGGTTCGGCCGCGGCTGGTCGGTACCAGCCTGGTCAACTCGGGTGTCGAGACCATCGACGGTATCACGGTTCGTCAAACGGGTAACTTCACCCAGTCGGCAACCGGCACCACCGTCGTCGGCGTGAACGGCTCGCTGCTGCGCTGGACTTCGGTCGGTGTCACGAACAGCAGCAGCGCTCCTGAGCCGCTGGGCATTGTCAGCTCCGGGGTTGGTATTCCGTACTACACCACGGCCGCCAACGCCTATCTGCTGGGCAGCGATCAGCTCTCCGACCCGTCTCGCTGGAACATCACAGGCAACCTCAGTCTCGCTGGCACGGTGCAGGCCCTCGTCAACCGCAACACGATCTTCCAGAACGGCGATGGCAACATCATCTTCAGCTATACCGGCACTGGAACGGTCACTGCGGCGGCAAGCACCAACATCCCGTCGGCGTTCGTCAAGTTCAGCTTGGTGCATGACACGACGGCGAAGACAGTCAGACTGTCTGCTGCCCGCACGTCTTACGCCACGGGGGCAACCAACCCCAACGCTGTGAACGCGGCAGTTGCCCTGGATAGCCTGATCCCGGTGATCGTCAGCCGGATCACCACTGACGCAAACGGCGGTGCAGGGTTCGGTACGGTTACCCAACTTGGGTATGCACAGGATGTGGCCAACATCGTCGGTGCGCTCGACTGGCGTCTGACTTCGGCAGAAGCGGCGCAACTGTTCAACGAATTGTCCTCGGGCGAAATCCATAGCTCGCTGGCTGCTCTTGATCAGAACGCAGTCTTCGGTCAGTCGCTCGACATCCTTACCAGCCGCCGGTCGGCGGGTGCCTCGCAGGCTGCGGCTCTGCTGGGTGGTGGTGAAGGTGGCATCGGTGCTCGCCTCTGGTTCAACCCTGTGGGTCAGTTCGCCCGCTACGGTACGACCCCGATCGGCACTGCTGGTCAGTCGGCAGTCAAGGCCAACACCTACGGCGGCTCCATGGGTCTCGATCTCGCCTACAGCGACACCGGCGCCTTGGGCTTTGGCGTTGGCTACGCAGAGCACGACATCGACTCCCGCACCACGCCGGAATCTGCCAATGGCAAGACGGTTACGGTCGGCGCCTATGTCACCCAGGGCTTCGGTCCGCTCTATGCCAACCTCAAGCTGGCCTATGGCTTCTCGAAGTTCAGCACACAGCGCACTCTCGCCCTGCTCG
>JBILYN010000304.1:0-5597 GCA_044377715.1 Aquabacterium sp. | reverse complement strand
CCAGGAAGGCCGCGATCTCGCGGTTGAGGAAGGCGGCATCCTCGGCGCGCGTGCCGCCCGCGGCTTGATGCCCGAGCAGCGAGGGGATTTCGCGATAAAGCGCTTGGGGGATCAGCGTGGCGGCGGCACGGGCCGCTGCGGTCGGGTTGTAAAGATCGTCGGGTGCCGCGACGATCAGCGTGGCCGCCGTCACGGAACGCAGCGCAGCGCAGAGGTCACCGGCGAAGCCCTGCGTGGTGCCGACATCATGCGCGTCGTAGGCATGGGTCTGGTAGATCCAGTCGATGGCGCTTGCGGCCATTTTTTCCTGCGCCTGCCAGCGCTGTTCGATCCAGGCGATGGCATCGGCGGGCGAGGCGCATTCGGCCTCCATCGCCGCCGGCGTGCGGCCGGCAAGCACCTGCATGACAGCGGTCCAGGCGTGCCAGCCCTTGCGGGCGGGACCGTTCGCCCAGCCAGGATCAGCCATCAAGGCTCGGCGCGAGGCCTCGTTGACGGCGGCCGACCAAGCGCTGGTGCGGGCCATGGGCACCAAGGCCACAGCACGGGCCAGACGCGCCGGGTGCGACACCGCCCATTGCAGGATCTGCATGCCGCCCATCGAAGCGCCCACCGCGGCATGCAGGATGGCGATCCCGAGATGATCGAGCAGCCGGCGCTGGCTCTCGACCATGTCGCGGATGGTGAAGCGGGGGAATGCCTCGCCCGGTTGCCGGCGGCTGGTCGAGGGCGAGGTTGTGAGGCCGTTGCCAATCGCATCGGCCACGATCACGCAATAGCGCTCGGTCTCGAGCGCCTTGCCGGGGCCAATGAGGAAATCGAGCCGGTGATGGGTCGAGCCGATGGCCGTGACAGCGAGGATGGCGTTGGAGCGACTGGCGTTCAGCGTGCCATGTGTCACATAGGACAGTTCAAAGTCATGGATGAGCTCGCCGCTTTCCAACGTGAAGTCGCCCAGCGCCAGCCGTTCATGGGGCCGGTCGATCCAGCCAGGCTGCAGCGGCGGATGCATCAGAACACGATGACGGTGCGAACGGCCTCGCCGCGCGTCATGGCCGCAAAACCATCGTTGATCTCGCCCAGGGAAATGCGCCGCGTGATCAACTCGTCGAGCTTGAGCTTGCCTTCGAGATAGAGCCGGGACAGCCACGGGAAGTCGCGGCGCGGCCGGCCCCCGCCGTAGCTAGAGCGGATCAGGCGCTTCTCGCCCATCATCGAGCCAAAGCGAAAGGACACCATCTGGTTCACGTTGGTCTTGCCCAGCATGACGATCTCGGCACCCGGACGGGCGATCTCGAACATGGTCTGAAGCGACTGCTCGTTGCCGGCGCATTCCAGCACATAGTCGGCGCCGCGGCCCGCTGTCAGCGCCTTGACCTGGTCGATCAAATCCTTGGCCCTGCCATCAAGCGTATGGGTAGCGCCGAAGGTACGCGCCATGGCGAGGCGCCCGGCGTCGACATCGATGGCGATGACCATGTCCGCCCGTTCAAGCGCAGCGCCCTGTACAGCGTTGAGGCCGACCGCGCCGCAGCCGATCACGGCCACCGAAGCGCCGGCCTGCACGCGGGCCATGCGCGACGCGCCGCCGACCCCAGTCATGACGCCGCAGCCGATCAAGCAGGCCCGGTCGAAGGGTATTTCCTTGGGGACGGGTATGGCACTGGTCTCGTGCACGATGCTGCATTCGGCATGGGATGACACGGCCGAGAAGTGATGGAGCCGCTGGCCGTCGATCGACAGCCGCGAGCCGCCATCGAGCAGAGCGCCTTGGCCATTGTGTTTGTTGTGCGGCTCACAAAGGATAGGCTGTCCGCGATCGCAGTAGAAGCAATGCCCGCAGGTCGGGCTCCACGAACAGACGACATGGTCGCCCGGTTTGACCAGGCTGACGTCGCGGCCGACCGCTTCGACGATGCCCGCGCCCTCATGACCGAGGATGACCGGGATCGGCCAGGCGAACTGGCCCTGGATGATCTCCAGATCGGTGTGGCACAGGCCGCTCGCCTGGTTGCGCACCAGCACGTCGTAGGGCTTGAGCGCCTCGGCCCTCACTTCGCGCACGACCAGCGGCGCGCCGATCTGTTCGAGAACGGCCGCCTTGAAACGCATCAGTTCGCCCGTGCCGCCGGGGCGTCGAGGTCGCGCACCTTCTCGGCGCCGGCGTAGAGAATCCTGGTCTGCCGCTCGATCAGGTCGGCATGGTAGGCGACGGCGGCAGGATCGAATTCCGACTTAGGCGAGGGGTCGCGGTCGAAATAGCCAAAGGTGTCGACGCCGCGCACCAGCATCGCGCTGTCGCGCACCGGCGTGAGTTGGCGGACGTGGGTGGGGACATAGCGGATGGCATAGCCGATGCGCCGGTGGTCGGCCTGGTTGGGCGACGAGCCGTGGATCAGACGGACGTGGTGCAGCGAGATCTCGCCCGGCTGCAACACGATATCGACGGCCTTGGATTCATCGACATCGACTTGAATTTCCTGGCCGCGGCTCAGCAGGTTCTGTTCGTTGAAGGTATCTTTGTGCGCGATCTGCTCGCCGTGCGTGCCAGGCATGACCTTCATGCAGCCGGACTGGACGGTGCTGGGCGTGAAGGCGATCCAGGCGGTGACGATCTCGGGCTTTGACAGGCCCCAATAGGTCGAATCCTGGTGCCAGCTCACGAAACTGGGATCGTGCGCGCCCTTGGTGAAGAAGCCGCTGCCCCAGGCGAGGATATTGGGGCCGATGATGTCCTCGACCGCGTCAAGCACCTTGGGGTGGCGCACGAGATCCTCAAGCCAGGGCACGAGCAAGTGCGGCTTCATGTTGGTCTTGCGCGAGATCGTGCCCCCCTCGCGATGTTCCAGCGCGCGCAGCTTCTGCTCGCAGCCAGCGGCTTCGGCCCGCGACATGACACGGATGGGGAAGTAGAAACCGTCACGGTGATACTGTTCGGCTTCAGCGGTGGTGAGCACTTTGGGCATGGCGGCCTCCTTCACCGTGTGGGGCGCATCAGGATGCGCATGCGATTGATGCGGGAGTCTTCCTGGGTGGCGATGGCCTCGGGCGAGAAGTCGCTCTTCGGGCTGGGCTCCAGGCGGAAATGGCCGAACGCGTCGACGCCCCGCACCAGCATGGCCGAATCACCGGCCGCCATCGTCTGGCGCACATGGGTGGGGATGTAGCGGATGGCCAGGCCGATACGCCGGTCGTTGGAGCGGTTGGGTTCCGAGCCGTGCACCAGCTTGACGTCGTGCAGCGACATCTGCCCGGGCTGGAGGACGAGGTCGACGGCCTGGGCCTCGTCAAACTTGACCGCAATTTCCTGGCCGCGCGACAGCAGGTTGTTGGCGGCGAAGGTGTCGACATGGTCGATGACCTCGCCTTTGTGCGTGCCCGGGATCACCCGCATGCAGCCGCTGTCGACCGTGCTGGGCGACAGTGCCACCCAGGCAGTGACGACGTCGAAAGGCTCCAAACCCCAATAGGTCGCGTCCTGGTGCCAGCTGACATAGGCCGGACCCCTCGCCTCTTTGGTGAAGAGCACGCTCTCCCAACACAGGAAATTCGGCCCCAGGATCGCCTCGACCGCGTCGAGCAGGCGCGGCTCGTTCACGATCCGGTCGAGCGCTGTCATGACGAGATGCGGCTTGTGGCGTTGATCCTTGCCGATTCGACCCCCCTGGCTCTTCTCGAAATCCTCGAGGACTCGCCTTGCATCCACCGCCTGAGCGGCGTCTATCGCCGGCAGCGGAAACAGGTAGCCGTCGCGCCGGTAACGATCTACCTGTTCACGGCCCAGGACTTGCGAGATGACGGTATCGGGCATTACAGGGTCTCCTTGAGCGCACGTGGGGTCGAAAGCTTCGAGCGCACCGGTCCAGACCGAAGCCCGCCGCGGGTCGCTGTCCCACAGCAGCAAGAGGTCGAGAAGTTTGGGGTGGCAGTGTAGCCCCAGCAAGGTGGCGGCAAAACGGCCGGCGGCGATTTCGGCCATCGCAGGCACTTCGGTCTTCAGCTGCCAAGACCCGAGCTTTAGCGAGGTGATCGGGCAGCGCTTCGCGAGCGAACGCGGCCGCGCGAGGTCGAGGTGATGGTAGATTTCATGCGCTAGCAGCACCGGCGCCGACAGCGCCGTACCGAGAGTGTCGGCAACGCCAGGTACCGCAAGGCAACGGTCGATCCCCGCGAGCGCGCGGGTATAGAGACGGATCCGCGGCGGCTTTGGGCGATAGTCGGCGGAGAAGATCTGCCCGACCACAGCGATCTCGTCATCGTCGTAGGCGACCGCCAGGCCGAGTTCAGCGGCCAGCGCCGCCGGTTCCGATCCGATCCGCGCCGTTTTTGCCAGCGCCTGGCCATCCGCCAGGGCCGCCACCGCCAGCGCTGTCTTCGCTGGATGCCGAAAGATAGGACTTGACTAAATATACCTGTCTTGATATATATCGGACATGGTCCGAATTCCGTACAGCACCTCGCGAGAAAAGCCACTGCACTGAGTTGGCTCGTCCAAGAAGGACTACCAGGCGTTTCCCACCGAGGTGCAGGACGACATGGGCTATGCGCTCGGCCTGGCACAACTAGGCGGCAAGCATCTGCACGTCAAGCCCTGGAAAGGGGAGGGCGGCGGCGTATTCGAGATCGTTGAGGACCATCGCGGCGATACCTTCCGCGCCGTCTACACGGTGCGCTTTGCCGACGTGGTCTATGTGCTGCACGCCTTCCAAAAGAAGTCGAAGACGGGCATCAAGACACCGCAGGAAGATGTCAGCCTCGTTGCCGAACGGCTCAAGCGAGCCCAGCAAGACTATGAAAGGACACGATCAACATGACCACGATCACCCACGGCTCCACCAACGTCTTCCGTGACCTTGGCTACAGCGACGCCTCTGAGCGGCAAATCAAGACCCGCCTGGCACTGGCCGTCAACGATTTACTCAAGGGCCGCAAGCTCAAGCAGCGGGAAATCGCACCGCTGCTGAGCATTCCGCAGCCAAAGGTCTCGGCCCTCAAGAACTACCGGCTCGACCAGTTCTCGGTCGAAAAGCTGATGGAGTTCCTAACCGTGCTGAATCAGGATGTCGAGATCATGATCAGACCGCATGCGGTCGCTCACGAGGCCGGACATATCTCAGTGCTGACCGTGCAATGAGCACCGCCGTCGGCATCAGAGGGCAGCATCGCCGGCGAGTTCTATTTCAAGCAAGGGGCGACGACGACGGTCAAGCCTGAACTGGTCGACAGCGCCGCGCAGGTCGAGCAGCAAGACTGGGCGGCGGCGCAGAGCGGCAACACGGTTGCGGGCTATACGGCCCTGGGGCAACCCCTACGCCATCGCCTACGGGCTGATCGGCAGCTTACTGGCTCGGTCGGCAACTCACGGTGCCGGCCACTACCGGTCGGTCGCCGCGTGCGCCCAGTCGTGGCCTCGGCGAGCAGCTGAACGGCAGGTTTCGGCGACGAGACTGGGCCTGTCTTCGGCTTGCCCCGGCCATCAGCAGCCAGTGGCGACAGGCAGCTGTCAGGCATCTCGTCACGCCGACCGTGCCTCCGAAGCAAGCGCCTAGTGGTCACCGGTGGGGTGGGCCGCAAGAGCCCGCGCTGCACGTGGGCTA
>JBILYN010000303.1:0-5602 GCA_044377715.1 Aquabacterium sp. | reverse complement strand
CTCGCCGCCACGCCGACCGAGTTGTTGTCCGGCTACGCCGCGCAGGCCGGCGCCGCGCCATTGCCGGCGCGTGGCAAGCAGTTCTTCAACACCTCGCATGGCAAGGATTGGCAATGCGCCAGTTGCCACGGCGCCCTGCCGACCCAGGCCGGCAAGCACGCGGCGACCGGCAAACCGATCGCCGCGCTGGCGCCGGCCTTCAACCCAGAGCGCTTCACCGATCAAGCCAAAGTGGAGAAGTGGTTTCGCCGCAACTGCAACGACGTGGTCGGGCGCGAATGCAGCGCCGCCGAGAAAGCCGACCTGCTGGCCTGGTGGCTCACGCTCAAGCCCTGACCTGCCCACCCATTCGAAAGGTTCCCGATGATGACGCACCACCCCAAGCCATCCCAGCCCCAGCGGCGCTTGCCTGCACCCGCGCTGGCTCTCGCAACACTCGCAACACTCGCCGCGCTGGCCGGACTGAGCGGACCGGCACGCGCCGACAACATCGCCGCACCCCGACTCGCGGCCTACACACAGGAATGCACCGCCTGCCACCTGGCCTACCCGCCAGGCTTGCTGCCGGCTGCCTCCTGGCAAGGCCTGATGACCCATCTGCCCAAGCACTTCGGCGTCGATGCCTCGCTGGACCCCGCGACGCAGAAGTCGCTGGCGGCCTGGCTGGTGGCCAACGCGGGCAGCTACAAGAAGGTGGCACGCGAGGCGTCACCGCCGCCACAAGACCGCATCAGCCAATCGGCCTGGTTCGTCCGCGAGCACCGCGAGATCAGCAGCGCGGTGTGGAAGCGCCCGGCGGTCGGCAGCGCCGCCCAATGCGCGGCCTGCCATAGCGGCGCCGAGGCAGGCCGTTTCAGCGAGCAAGAAGTCAAGGTGCCCCAATGAAGTCGCCCCTGACCCCACCGCCCGCCGCCGGGCCGCCCTCTATCCTGGTCTGGGACCTGCCGGTGCGGATGTTCCATTGGCTGACAGTGCTCAGCTTTGCCGGCGCCTGGCTGACGGCCGAGAGCGAACGCTGGCGTCTGCTGCACGTCACGCTGGGCTACACCCTGGCCGGGCTGCTGGTGTTCCGTGTGCTGTGGGGCCTGATCGGCACCCGCCACGCCCGGTTCACAGCCTTCGTGCGCGGCCCCGGCGCGGTGCGCCTCTACCTGGCCGCGCTGCTGCGCGGCCAACCCGAGCACGCTGTGGGCCACAACCCGGCCGGCGCGCTGGCCATCCTGGCCTTGCTGGCGCTGGGCGCTGCCAGCGCCATCTCGGGCTGGGCGGTCTACAACCAGCTGGGCGGAGACTGGCTGGAAGAAGCGCATGAGCTCGCCGCCAGCCTGATGCTGGCCGTGGTCGGCGTGCACATTCTGGGTGTCTTGGTGGCGAGCCGCCTGCACCGCGAGAACCTGGCGGCCTCGATGATCACCGGCCGCAAACGCGGCCCGCCGGCGCAAGGCATACGCGGAGCCTGGCGCAGCGTGGCCGCGCTGATGCTGGTCGCGGTGCTGGGTTTCTGGTGGCTGCAATGGCAAGCGGCGCCTGATGCGACGGCTTCGGCCAGTGCTGGCGCCGGCCCGATGGTCGAGCTTCACCCGACCCGACAGGCCCACCGGGTCAGCCGCCACAACGAAGACGGCAGCGACGGCGACTGATCCGCCACAGCCTGACCGCCCACCACTCGGCCTACCATCACCACATGCGCATCCTGCTCGCTGAAGACGACACCCTGCTGGGCGACGGCCTGCGCGCCGGCCTGCGCCAGTCCGGCTTCCAGGTCGACTGGGTGCGCGACGGCGTCGCCGCCGAGCGCGAGTTGCGCGCCCAGCCCTACGCCGCGGCGGTGCTCGACCTGGGTCTGCCGCTGATGGACGGCCTGGACGTGCTGGCCAGCATCCGGCGCGCCGGCGTGACCCTGCCGGTGCTGGTGCTGACCGCCCGCGACACGGTGCCCGACCGCATCCGCGGGCTCGACCGCGGCGCCGACGACTATGTCGTCAAGCCGGTCGATCTGGACGAACTGGCGGCCCGCCTGCGCGCCTTGGTGCGGCGCGCCCACGGCCTGCCGCAAGACAGGTTGCAAGCCCAGAGCGTGACCTTGGATGTGGCGGGCCGCTCGGTCAGCCGCGACGGCCAGGCCGTGGCGCTGTCGACGCGCGAGTTCGACCTGCTGCATGCGCTGATGCTCAGCGCCGGCCGGGTGCTGTCGCGCGAGCAGCTCGAGCAGCAGCTCTACGCCTGGGGCCAGGAGGTCGAGAGCAATGCGGTCGAGGTGCATGTCCACCACTTGCGTAAGAAGCTGGGCACTGAGTTGATCCAGACCGTGCGCGGCGTCGGCTACCTGCTGCCGCGCGACAGCCGATGAGGGGGTTGCCGCGATCGCTGCAAGGTCGGCTGCTGCTTGGCCTGCTGGGTGCGGTGCTGCTGGTGTGGGGAGCCGCCGCGCTGGCCACTTGGCGCGATGCACGTCATGAGCTCGATGAACTGCTGGACAGCCACCTGGCCCAGGCCGCAGCGCTGCTGGTGGCCAGGCAGTCGGGCGAGATCGACGACGACGAGCACGGCATCGATTCGCCACAACTGCACCGCTATGCGCCCAAGGTCGCGTTCCAGGTCTGGCACGCCGGCCGACTGGCGCTGCGATCGTCGAACGCGCCAGCTGCACCGATGCTGACCCCGTTGGCACTGCAGGCGCTGGTCCCGCTCGATCACGCGGAGCGCGAGGATCGCGAGGATCGCGACCGGCACGACGATGCCAGTCCAGCGCAGGGCTTGCGCACCGGCCTGGCCACGGTGCAGATCGCCGGCACAGCCTGGCGGGTGTTTACGGCCCAGGGTGCCGAGCGCGACATCCAGGTCTTTGTCGGCGAGCAGATCAGCTCGCGAGCGTCCATCCTGTGGGCAGTGCTGCGCGGCACGTTGTGGCCGATGGCGCTGGCCTTGCCACTGCTGGCGCTGGCGGTCTGGTGGGCGGTGCGCCAAGCCACCCAGCCACTGCGTGCCTTGAGCCATGCGCTGGCGCAGCGCGACCCCCGGGCGCTGGAGCCGGTGGCGATCGTCGACCCGCCGGCCGAGATGGCGCCGCTGCTGACAGCGCTGAACCGCTTGTTCGAGCGCATCACCGAGCGTGCCGAAGCTGAGCGCCGCTTCACCGCCGATGCGGCGCACGAGTTGCGCACGCCGATCGCCGCGATCCGCGCCCAGGCCCAGGTCGCGTTGGCCGAGACCGACAACACGGCGCGCATCCACGCTTTGCGCGCCACGCTGGCCGGCTGCGACCGCGCCACCCGGTTGGTGGCGCAGTTGCTGACGCTGTCGCGGCTGGAGGCTGGCGCCGCGCCTATCCCTGCGGTGGTCGACCTGGCCGCGCTGGCCCGCCGCGTCGCGGGCGAACTGGCGCCTTCGGCCATCGCCCGACACCAGACCCTGGGGCTGGACGCCACCACAGCCTGCCCGGTGCGCGGCGACGAGACGCTGCTGGCGGTGCTGCTGCGCAACCTGATCGACAACGCATTGCGCTACAGCGCCGACGGTGCGCAGGTGAGCATCGTCGTCCAGCCCGCGGGCAAGCAAATACTGCTGCAGGTCGACGACAGCGGCCCCGGTATGACCGAGGCCGACCGCCAACGCCTGGGCGAGCGCTTCTTCCGAGTGCTGGGCAGCAGCCAGGGCGGCAGCGGACTGGGCTGGTCTATCGTTCGCCGCATCGCCGAGGCCCATCGCGCGACCATAGCGCTGACGCGGTCCGCCGCGCTCGGCGGGTTGGCCGTGCAACTGCTCTGGCCCGGGATGGCGGAGGCTGAGGACTGTCAGCCCTGACGCCGGCTCAGAGTTTCAGCTGCCAAAGACGCCGAACTGCGGCAGGCTCAGGCTCTGGAACTCGTCGTGCAACAGCCAGTCCAGACCAAGCGCCCCCTTCGCGCCGACATAGCTGCCGTCGACATCGCCACGCAGCACGCCAACCAGCCCGACCCGTGACATCGTGGCAGCCGACAAGTCGGCGCCCAGCGCCGGTACAGCACCCGGGTTCAAGCTCGCGTGACTTGGCACCGCCGGATCCAGTTGGTTGAAGAACAGCCAGGCCGGCTTGGGCGCATCCAGCCCGACCACATGCTTGAGCACAGCGATGGCGTCGCTCAGTTCGACCCGGCCATTGCTGTCATAGTCAGCCGCGTAAGCCTGGTAGGGTGACAGCGGATTGCCGCTGCCGTTGACCTCCAGGCCGACGATCATCTTCAGGATGGCGATCGCGTCCTGCAAATTCACCGACTGGTCAGTGGCGAACGCTTCGGCAGCGGGGATGTCGCGGCTGACCGTCAACGCGAGGTGCCCGTCGGCCAGGCCACCGAGCTTGGCGCTGCCTTGCGCATCGGTCTCGACGCTTCGCGTCAGCGCAGGTCCTGCGATGCACACAGCCTCAAGCATGGTGTGCGCTCGCCAACTGTAGACGCTGACATCGGCTTGGACCTGAAGCTGTGACGACACCGAAAAGCTGGCGCCACTGGCGAAGGACTCGGCCGAACCCTCGCCATCGGAGTAACTCGCCACCGCGCGCAGACAACGTCCCAGGTCACTGGCGACCAGCGAGATCCGGTTCGAGCTCGCACCGGCGATGTCGGTCCAGCCGCCGTCGCCGTTGGTGGACCACTGCCACTGCCATCGCAGCGGCCCCAAGCCCTCAGGATCCGACAGTTGACTGGCGTCGACCGACAGCGACTGGCCCGGCGACGCCATGCCGCTCAGGCGAAGGCTGCCTGCCGGCGGGTCGTTGACCGGCAGCAGCTCGATGAAAACGCGGTAGGTGTTCGATGCGCCCTGTGCGTCGCTGAGCCGGTAGCTGAAGCTGTCAGGCCGCTGGTCGTTGACCAGCGGTGTGTAGACATAGCGGCCATCGTCATCGACGACGACGCTGCCGTGGTCGGGGCTGCCGACCGCGGTGTAGACCACCGCCGAACGCAGCAGGCCGCTGGGATCGGGCAAGACATCCCGCAGAACCGTGTCTTCGTCGATGCTGATCGCGACGTCGCGACCCAGCACAGCGGCCCCCAAGGCGAATTCGGCATCGGCAAAGACGAGCCGCTCGATGTTGAGCAGTGTGTCGAAACCTCCGACACCGTCTCGCGCAGCGACAAACACCTTGCCAAAACCCGTGCTGACGAGATAGTCGCCGCGTGCGCCAGAAAATAACGCTGAATCGACGCCGCCTGCGCCATCGATCCAGTCATTGCCCTTCAGACCGGTCAGACGATTGCCCAGTGCATTGCCCAGTATCACGTCGTCGCCATCGGACCCGACCGCGTTCTCGATCCAGCTGCCCAAGGCGATGCCGATGTTGTCGATCGCCGCGACGCCCGCGCCGGTCACGCCGAGGCTGCTGGTGTGTCCTGGCCTGAGATCGATCGCCACACCCACCGCCGAAGCCGATGCATCGAGCGTGTCGACGCCGCCGTCGTCGACCAGCGTACGCTGTGCCAGCGAGTCAGCTGCCGTCAATCGATCGGTGGTGTCAGAGAGGTTCGCGCTGCGCGCGCCGTAGAGATAGCGCAGCGCTGCCAGATCGAGCAGACCCCAATCAGCGCGAAACAGTCCGTCGCCAGAAGCCTGGCCCGACATCACC
>JBILYN010000302.1:0-5631 GCA_044377715.1 Aquabacterium sp. | reverse complement strand
AGGCCAGGTATCCGGTGCTGCTGAGCAACGGCAACCTGGTCGAGCAGCTGACGCTGGACAACGGGCGCCACCTTGCCAAATGGCACGACCCCTTCCCCAAGCCCAGTTATCTGTTCGCACTGGTCGCGGCCAATCTGGTGTGCCGCGAGCAGCGCATACGCTCACGCACGGGCAAGGACCACCTGCTGCAGATCTATGTGCGCCAGGGGGACATGGACAAGACCGAGCACGCGATGAACTCGCTGATCGCCTCGGTGGCCTGGGACGAAGCCCGCTTTGGCCTCGCGCTTGACCTCGAGCGCTTCATGATCGTCGCCGTGGGCGACTTCAACATGGGTGCGATGGAGAACAAGGGCCTGAACATCTTCAACACCAAGTACGTGCTGGCCAGCCCTGCCACGGCCACCGACGCCGACTTCGCGGGTATCGAGAGCGTGGTCGGCCATGAGTACTTCCACAACTGGACCGGTAACCGCATCACCTGCCGCGATTGGTTCCAGCTCTCGCTCAAGGAAGGCCTGACCGTCTACCGCGACCAGGAGTTCTCGATGGACATGGCCGGCGCTGCGTCGGCACGCGCCGTCAAGCGCATCGAAGATGTTCGCGGTCTGCGCGCAGTGCAGTTCCCGGAAGATGCCGGTCCGATGGCGCACCCGGTGCGGCCCGACAGCTATGTCGAGATCAACAATTTCTACACCGCGACGATCTATGACAAAGGCGCCGAGTTGGTGCGGATGATGGCCACGCTGGTCGGGCGCGAGGGTTTTCGCCGTGGCATGGCGCTGTACTTCAGCCGCCACGACGGTCAGGCTGTCACCTGCGACGATTTTGCACAGGCCATCGCCGACGCCAACCCGGACAGCGCGCTGGCCAGCCATCTCGACGCTTTCAAGCGCTGGTATGGCCAGGCCGGCACGCCCACGCTGCAAGCCCGTGGCGTCTACGACCCGATCAGCCTGCACTACAAGCTCACGCTGACCCAGAGCGCAGCGCCCTCGCCCGGCCAGGACCTCAAGCTGCCCAGCGTGTTGCCGGTGCTGATGGGCCTGCTCAGGGCCGACAACGGCCAGGCCTTGCCGCTGCGCTTGGTCGATGAAGCGCAGGCGGCGGGTAACGAGCGGGTGCTGGTGCTCTCAGCGCAGGAGCAAACCTTCACCTTTGTCAATGTCGCCTCGGCACCTGTGCCTTCGCTGCTGCGTGGCCTGTCAGCGCCGGTGAACCTGGACGATGGCCTGGGCGACGCGGCACTGCTGGTGCTGCTCCAGCACGACAGCGATGCCTTCAAGCGCTGGGAGGCCGGCCAACGCCTAGGCTTGAGCCGCATGATGGCCGCGCTGCCAGACGCTGGCGACCTGCCCGCACTCGACGACGCGTATGTCGAGGCCATGCGCCAGACTTTGCGCGACCCCGCGCTGGACCCCGCTTTCAAAGAGCTGGCACTGACGCTGCCCAGCGAGAACTATGTGGCCGAACAATGCGCCGTGGTCGACCCGCAGCGCATCCACGTGCTGCGCGAGCAGATGCGGCTGCAACTCGCAGCGCGCTTGCGCGACGATTGGGTCTGGGCCTTCGAGTCACACCAGGTGCTGGAGGGCTACCGGCCAGACGCGGCGCAATCGGGCAGACGCGCTCTGGCCAACCTGGCGCTGCAGATGCTGGTGCTCGATGCGATGCAGACCGGCGACACGGTCTGGCCGGGCCGCGCCTATCAGCGCTTCAAGGACGCCGGCCAGATGACCGACCGCTACGGCGCGCTGGCAGCGCTGGTCGACGGCCAATCGCCGCTGGCAGCACCTGCGCTGGAGCGGTTCCACGCGCTGTTTGCGGGCGACGACTTGGTGATCGACAAGTGGTTCAACCTGCAAGCGCGCGCTGCCGAGCCGCTCACGGCCGGCCCAGGCATCGTGCTGCAGCGGGTCAAGGCGCTGATGCAGCACCCAGACTTCTCGCTCAAGAACCCGAACCGGGCGCGCAGCCTGGTGGCCGGTTACTGCCGAGAGAACCCCGCCGCATTCCACCGCACCGATGCCGCAGGCTATGTGTTCTGGGCCGACCGGGTGCTCGAACTCGACGCCATCAACCCACAGCTCGCAGCCCGCCTGGCGCGGACGATGGACCGCTGGAGCGTGCTGGCTGAACCGTGGCGCAGTGCCGCAAGGCAGGCTGTGTCGCGCGTGGCCGCGAACACGAAACTCAGCGAGGACGTTCGCGAGATCGTGACCAAGGCCTTGGCGGCGAGCGATTGAAGCGCCGCTATCGGCTGGCCGGTGGCTTGGCGGTCGGCAACAGCATCAGCGCGATGAAAGCAAGAAGCCCCAGCGCCGCCGACAAAGCCAGCGCGGCCGAGCCCCAGCGGTCTAGCACCCAGCCGAACAGGAATGGCGCCATCGCCTGCGCCACCCGCGCAGGCATGGTCAGCCAGCCCTGGCGGGCGCCATAACCCTGGGGACCAAACAGCACCAGCGGCAAGGTGCCTTTGGCGATCGTCAGGATGCCGTTGCCTGCACCGTGCACCAGCGCGAACAACACCGCCGCAGAGGGGCCGACCACCAACAGCGCGAACGCGGCCAGCGAGTGCGACAGCGCGGCGATCCGGGCCGAGATCAGCGGATGCACCCGGCGCAGCACACCGAATTCGAGCAAGCGGCCCGCCACCTGTGCCGGCCCGATCAATGCGCCGACGGCGACCGCTACCGCCAGCGTTGCACCGCAAGCCTGCAGCAAGCGAGGCAGATGCGCCGCCATCGCAGTGCTGGTGAACGCGGTGACCGCAAACATGAAGGCCAGCACCACGCTGATTCGGCCAGTGTCGGTGGACTGGATCGTCAAAGCCCCCTCGGCGGGCGCTGCGCCAACGCTGGGCGACATCGGCAACGGTGCGCCAACGCGAGGCAGCGACAGGTTCAACGGCAGACCCAACACCAGATGCAGCGCAGCCCAGGCGAAACAGGCACCGCGCCAGCCGAACTGCTGCTCAAGCAAGGCCGTCAGCGGCCAGCCCACCGTGCTGGCAAAACCGGCAATCAGCGTGATGCCAGTGATCGGGTTGCGGGCATCCTGACCGTAGAGCTTGACCAGCGTGGCGAACGCCGCGTCGTACAGACCGCTGCCCATCGCCAAGCCGATCAAGGCCCAGGCGGCGAAGAGCGACATCGGACCTTGCGCCAACCCCAAGGCCACAAGGCCTAGCGCAAACAGCGGGTTGGTGCCGATCAGCACAGGACGCCCGCCCCAGCGGTCGATCGCCCTGCCCGTCCAAGGCCCGACCAAGGCAGAAACCACCAGCGACAGCGAGAAAGCCGCGAACACCAGCGGTGGTGCCAGCGCGAGATCGGATGCAATCGGCGTGGCCAGCATCGCCGGGAGGTAATAGGACGATGCCCAGGCCAGTGTCTGCGCGCTGCCGAGCGCAGCGATGGTGCCAAACCGACCCGTCACGACGTGCCTGCGGCGATGGTCAGTCGACGTCCCGCATTGAAACCGCCTCCAGGCCTGGCCTGGCGTGCAGCTTTGCGCGGTTGGTGGCATTGGTCCTGCCAATTACCAGATGCGCCAAGATCGCGACGGATAGCTTGCATGTTGACGCTCTTTTTATAGGTTATCAATCGACAAAAAATCTGGATGACTGCGCATCGTGGGTTGCGCCCTGCTGCCTGTCATCAACGCCAGTGGAAGCCGAGCGTGCAAGTTGAACCGACTGAAGAAACGCCGACTCACCGGCTCCGCAAGCCTACATTGCCCTCGGTCATGGCTGCCCTGTACCCAGTGCCGGCAGGAACTGCTCCGCAGCCAAAGAACAGCACTGCAATCGGCGCCATATTACCGGCGCCCGCCAGGCGCATCGCCCAGCGCCGCACCGATGGCTGAATTCAGGGGCAACAGTGACCAGAACCGGGTTAGAATTCGAAGCTGGACGCCGGTGTAGCTCAGTTGGTAGAGCAGCGCATTCGTAATGCGAAGGTCGGGAGTTCGACTCTTCTCTCCGGCACCAATAGAATCAAGCACTTAGCCTCGTTCACAAGACGAGGCTTTGTTGTTTTCGGCGGCGAAGATTGAGCTTGTAGGGGCTCCGTAGGGACTGGTAGAGGATTTCAACGTGCGAGCCAGCCTGGCATGGGTGAATCCGGCAGCGGGAACAGGCCATTGGCACGGCACCACGCGCTCTTGGCCGCCTCGTCCATCACGGCCATGGTCAGCACCGCGTCAAATCGAGCCGCCGCTGTCCAGCGCTCCAGCGTGCTCGCAGCGATCGCGACCTCACGCGCGTCGCCCAATGCCTCGCTCTCCGGTAGTAACAACCTCGCCATCGGCAACCTCGCCGGCTACAGCGCCAGCAAGGGCGCGGTGCGGCTCTTCACCAAATCGATGCGATGGAGTGCGCGGCGGCAGGCGATCGCATCCGCGTCAACTCGGTCCACCCCGGGATCATCGTCACACCACTCTGGACCAAAGCGACAACAACCGCCGGCAGCGGGCAGCCTAGCGCATTCGATCCCTTCGCCATGGCAAAAGTCGGTGTGCCACTGGGCGTGCCGGCGCAAGCCGAGGAAATCACAAATGGTGTGCTGTTCCTTGCCTGTTACGCCTCGCGCCACATGACCGGTGCCGAACTTATCATCGATGGCTGCATGGCCGCCGGATCGCTAGGTCGACACGACTGATCAGCTCCGGGTCGCCTGCGACGCCGGACGCCCGAAAGCCGAAGGTGACGCGCAAGTTGACCCACTAACGATCGGCGGACACCATCAGGAAGGTCTTGCCAACGCCCTGCCCGTTCAACGCATAGTCGAACGCCTGCCGATAGTCCTCGAAGGCGGACACGCGGCCGACCGGTGGCGATAGGTCAGCCCACTGCCGCAAATCGGCAAGCTCGCCGGCCGCCTTGTCGGCCTCAAGTTGCGCAGGCAGATCGGCCAGAGGCAAGCCAGTCCATCAAAGGTGGCACTGTGCGCAACAGTTCGAGCCGCAACAGCGGCCTGAACGTGGTGTGTAATCTGATGAACTTTGGAACACTCTTTTTGTCAGTTATGTTGCTCGAAGTTTCTCGACGACCCCAAGCTCAATACAAGCTATAGCGCAACGAGGTCCTTGATGTGCGGGCATGTCTGCGGCTGGTGCTCGCCAAGCTCTTGCAAGTAGACTCGATGCTGGCCGGAACACCGTTGGTGGCTTGCGGCCAATACCCGGGCATGGCCCTATGGCCACGAAGCTCGGCAGCCGGCAGACTAGACGCCACAACCCATAGGAGAGCACAGATCATGAGCGATATCGCCTACCAAACCGTACTGCCTGAAGGCTGGCCTCGGCCCAGGGGCTTCTCACATGCCGTGGTGGCCCGAGGCGCCACACAGGTACGCATCGCCGGCCAGATCGGCGTGGTGCGAGGCGAGCCATCGGTCGCGGCCGATGCCGACATGGGCGTGCAATGGGCCCAGGCGATGGCCAACCTGGTCACCGTGCTGCGCGCCGCCGGTGGCCAACCTGCGCATCTGATCATGCTGCGGGCCTATGTCACCGACATTGGCGAGTTCAACCGGGCCGGCGCCGCGGTGGGCAAGGCCTGGGCCGAAACCTTGGGCAAGCACTACCCGGCCATGACGCTGGTCCAGGTGTCCGCGCTCATCGATCCCG
>JBILYN010000301.1:0-5635 GCA_044377715.1 Aquabacterium sp. | reverse complement strand
GACGGCGTGCTCGCGGCCCAGCCTGCGGTGCAAAAAGCGCAAGCCCAGGCCAGGATTCAAGAGGCCGGCGTGGCCGAGCGCCGCGCCGAGCTCTCGCCCGAGGTCTACCTGCGCGCCGAGCGCCAGTACGGCAACTACGCGATACGCAACGCGGTGCCCGAGAACCGGCTGTTCCTGGGCCTGAGCACGCGCTTTGGCGCCGGGCTGTCGACGCTGACCAACGTCGAGGCCGCGCAAGCCCAGCAACAGGCCGCGCTGGCCGATGTGCAGGTGCAGCGGCGCGCCGCGACCGATCAGCTGCTGGCCGACCACGCCCAGGCCAGCAGCTCGGCCCCTAGGCTCGCGGCGCTGGAGGCCTCGCTCAACGCCGCGCAAGCCGTCTGCCTGTCGTATGACCGGCAGTTTCTGGCCGGTCGCAAGAGCTGGCTCGATGTGATGAACGCCCAGCGCGAACTGGCCCAGACCGAGCTTGCACTGGTCGACCTGCAGGCCTCGCAGGTGGTGGTGACCTGGCGCCTGGCGCTGACCACGCTCGGGCTCGAAGCTGTCACCGGAGTCCGACCATGAACTTGCTGCCCTGCCTGGCGCGATTGGCGCAACTGCAACACGACAGCGTCGACCGGCTCGCGCTGCAAGAGGCGGCCGAGGCGGCCGCCGGTTCAGCCACAGATCCAAGCGCCAAGGACGCAAGAGCCCAGCTCAAGACCGTCGCGCGCCATCTTCAGCTGCGCCCGCCGCGCTGGCTGGGCGCGCCCGACGCGGCCGCGGTGCCCGCGCTGATCTGCGCCGGCGCCGCCCGGACCGGCATCCAGCCCGGAGAGTGGGGCGTGCTGCGAGGTCGCAACGCCCAGAACCAATGGGTCAGCGAGTGGTGGGACGCTGAGGCCAGCCGCTGGCGCGAGCAGGCCGACACCGAGCTTTCGGGCTGTTCGATCGCTTTGTTCAAACTGCGTAAACCGTTCTCGGCCAGCGACAGCGCGGTCTACCAGCTGATCCGCCAGGAGATGCTGTCGCACCGCAAGCTCATCGGCGAGGCCGTGCTCGGCGGGCTGATGATCAACATCGTCGCGCTCGCGGCCTCGTTCTACAGCATGCAGGTCTACGACCGGGTGATGCCCACCGGCGCGACGCAGACCCTGCTGGTGCTCACGCTGGGCGTGATCGCCGCGGTCGGCTTCGAGCTGGTGGCCAAGCGGGTTCGCAGCGCGCTGTACGAGCGAATGATCGACCAGGTCGACCAGCGGCTGGCACGCGCGGTCTACCTGCGCTTCCTGTCGGTGCGGCTCGACCAGATGCCGCACAGCGTCGGTGCGCTGGCCGCGCAGATGCGCGGCTACGAGACGGTGCGGGGTTTCTTCACCGCGGTCACGACCAACTTGCTGGTCGACGCGCCGTTCGCGCTGCTGTTCTGCGCAGTGATCGCGCTGATCGCGGGCCCGCTGGCGCTGATCCCGCTGGCTTTCCTGGGGCTGTCGCTGGTCATCGGCCTGTATTACCGAGCCCAGGTCGAGTCGCTCGCGGGCCAGGCGATGATCGCGAGCAACCAGAAGACCGGGCTGCTGGTCGAGACCGTCGAGGGCGCCGAGACCATCAAGTCTGGCCAGGGCGGCTGGCGAATGCTGTCGCGCTGGATGCGCAACACCGACGATGCGCGCGAGACCGACCTGCGCAACCGCAACATCAGCGAGCACTCGCAGCACCTGACGGCATCTTTCCAGCAACTGTCGTACGTGCTGCTGGTGGCCGCGGGCGCGCTGTTGGTGAGCCGGGGCGAGCTGACGATGGGCGCGCTGATCGCTTGCTCGATCCTGTCGGGGCGGGTGCTCGCGCCGGTGGCGATGATCCCCAGCCAGCTCGCGCAATGGGCCCACACCAAGGCCGCGCTGCAAGGGCTGGACCGGCTGTGGTCGCTGCAAGACGACCACCACGGCCAGGAGCAGCCGGTGCTGCCCGAGACGATCCGAGGCCATTACCAGCTCGAGGCCATCAAGGCCCACTACAACGGCAGGCTGGCGCTGGCGATCGAGAACCTGAATATCGCGCCGGGCGAGAAGGTCGGTGTGCTCGGCCCGGTGGGCGCGGGCAAGACCACCTTGCTGCGGTTGCTCTCAGGCATGTACAAGCCCCAGCAAGGCCGGGTGCTGCTCGACGACTTCGACCTGGCGCACATCGCCAAACCGGCGCTGGCCGAGCAGCTGGGCTATGTGCAGCAAGACGGCAGGCTGTTCTCGGGCACGCTGCGCGACAACCTGATCCTGGGCCAGCTCGACCCGGGCGACGAGACCATCCTGCAAGCCGCGCGAACCACCGGCTTGCTGCAAGCGGTGATCAGCAGCCACCCCAAGGGCTTGCAGCAAGAGATTTACGAGGGCGGCACGGGGCTGTCGGGCGGGCAGCGCCAGTTGGTGAACCTGACGCGAACGTTCTTGCGCCAGCCGCGCATCTGGCTGCTCGACGAGCCCACCGCGAGCATGGACCGCAGCCTGGAGCTGCAGGTCACGCGCGCGCTCAAGCAGGCCTTGGCGCCCGAGCACACGCTGGTGCTCGTCACGCACAAGGCCGAGATGCTCGAGCTGGTCGACCGGGTGATCGTGATCGCCAAGCACGGCGTCGTGATGGATGGACCGAAGGCGCAGGTGTTGCTCAAACTCAACGCGCCGGCGCTGGAGCGGGTGGCATGAAGCGCGGCATGAACGCCCAGACGGCGCAAGGCGCGGTGTCGATGACGCTGCTGATGGCGCTGGGGCTGGCGATCTTCTTGGGCTGGGCGGCGATGTTCGAGATCGACCAGACGGTGCGGGCCCAGGGCCAGATCATCCCCAGCGGGCGCACCCAGGTGATCCAGGCCGCGGACGGCGGCGTGCTGTCGCGCATCAAGGTGCACGAAGGCCAGGCGGTGGTCGCGGGTCAGGAGCTCGCGGTGCTCGAGCGCGAGCGGCCCAACGCGGCGTTTGAGGAGAGCCGGGCCAAGGACGCGGCGCTGGCCGCAGCGCTGCTGCGCGCGCAGGCCGAAGCGAGCGAGACCGCGCCGGTGTTCGGCCCGCGTTTCAAGGAGTACGGCCAGTTCGTCGCGGTGCAGCAAGCCTTGTACGAGCAGCGCAAGACCAGCCTGCGCGAAGAGCTCGCGACGATCCAGGACGGCCAGGCCATGGCGCAGCAAGAGCTCGAGATGAACGAGGCGCTGCTCAAGACCGGCGACACCAGCCGGCTCGAGGTGATGCGGGCCAAGCGCCAGGTCGGTGAGTTGCAGGGCCGGGCCAGCGCGCTGCGCAACAAGTACCTGCAGGACGCCAGGCAGGAGGCGAGCAAGCTGGCCGAGGAGCTGTCGAGCAGCCGCTACAAGCTCGACGAACGGCGCAGCATGCTCGACCACACGGTGCTGAGCGCGCCGGTGGCGGGCATCGTCAAGGTGCTCAAGGTCAACACGATAGGCGGCGTGCTGCGCGCCGGCGACGAGCTGATGCAGATCTCGCCGACCGACGGCGCGATGGTGCTCGAGATCAAGCTCAACCCGGTCGACATCGGCCAGCTCAAGACCGGGCTGCCGGTGGCGATCAAGCTCGACGCGTTCGACTACTCGGTCTACAACAGCTTGAGCGGCACGCTGAGCTACCTCAGCGCCGACACGCTGGTCGACCAGGGCGCGAATGGCCAGGCCGTGCCGTATTACCGGGCCCAGGTTCGGATCATCCCGGCCGCGCCCGGCGCCAAGCTCGCCGGGGTCGAACTCAAGCCCGGCATGACCGCATCGGTCGACATCCGCACCGACAGCCGGTCGATCCTGAACTACCTCGCCAAGCCGGTGTTCAAGGCTTTTGGCGGCGCGATGAACGAGCGCTGATCAAGCCGACGATTGCAGCGTCAGCCCGTCAGCCCGTCGACATGGCAGGTGCTGCGCTTCATGCTGTCGCGCAGCGCGCGCGGACGCTTGATTGCGCCGCTGCGGTCGTCGAACTCGGCCACCATCAGGTCGAGCGCGCCGCGGCGCTCCTGCGCTTCCACCGGCAACCAAGGCGAGCCGATGGCGGCCCATTGGGCGTCGGTGAGCAGCAGTTCGCCGGTCAGGAACATCTGGTGACAGGTCTGGCCGGCATCGAAGGACGCCGCCACCGCCTGCCCACCGTCTGCCGGTCGACACAGTCCGTGCGCCATCGTCTGGTCGAAAACGACCAGGTCGCCGGGCGCCAACACCAGGCGAACGCCGGCATGCGGCATCACGAACTCGACATCGGCGACGGCCAGCGCCAGGACCCAGAACAGGCAGCGCGACCAATGCCGGCTGACGTCGTTGTGGAAACCCGCGCCGCAGGATGCGAGGTAATCGATACGGGTCGCGACGCTGCGCCGGTAGTCCGCGGGGTCCGGCCCCAGCACGCCGGTCAACTGCAATGCGCCGGCGATGCTGCCAACCAGGTCGGCGACCCGCGGCGCTGCGGCGGCCAGCGCCGCCAGCGTCGTGGTCGCGTAGTCGATGTCAGAGAACGCCTCGATCTGAACCCGTGACCGACCTTCGGCGGCGAGGCCTGCGAGCGAGCCGGCATCGAGAAAATCGGTTCGCACGACATGCACCAGCCCGTAGGGCGAGCGCGCGTCCGACGCGTGCTGGGCCTCGTCGCTGCGAACCGCGAAGGCGCTGAAGGGCTGCGGCACCTGGTGCACGCCCGCGGCGATGGTCCTGTGGGCGAGGTGAGCGGGGTGAGCGGGGTTGGCGGGCATCGCCCGATTGTCGCGACCTGCGCGCCGATTAGAGTGCGTGCATCTCAACCCGTCGATGCTTCGACCCCGCCATGAACAGACTGCCATCGGAGCTGCACCGCCTGTACGCAGCGCAAGCACCGGGCCCCGACACGGCGCCCGAGGCCTTGCGCCTGATCGACGGCAGCGGACGGGTGCGGGCGATGGTGCTGTCGCTCGCCAGGCCAGCCGATTGGCCAGCGCTGGCCAAAGTCTGGCAAGGCGTTCAGGTCGACCTGGACCTGCCAGCGCCAGCGATTGCGGTTTCGGGCACCGACGCTTATCAACTCTGGTTCTCGCTCGCGCAGCCGCTGCCTGCCGCGCAAGCCCTGGTGTTTCTCGAATCCTTGCGTCTGCGCTATCTCGCCGACATCAAGTCGCAACGCGTTGGCCTGATGCCGAGCTTGGATGGCGCGTCGCCGCCGCAATGGCTGCATGCCAGCACGGTGCCGGCACTGCAGGCGAGCGGCTATTGGTCGGCTTTTGTGGCGCCCGAGCTCGCGCCGGTGTTCGCCGACGAGCCCTGGCTAGAGACTGCGCCGAACCCTGAGGGCCAGTCCAGCTTGCTGGCGCGTCTGTCCAGCATCCCACTTGCCGACTTTGAGCTCGCGCTGCAAGGGCTCAGCACGGCCCAGGCGTCGGCGCCTGGTGCGCCAGCGTCAATGCCTGCCGCGCCGGACGCCGTTGCCAGCCCGATGGGCCAGCGCAAGGCGGCCGCCGGCCCGTGGCTGGATCCGAAAAGCTTCTTGCTCGAGGTGATGAACAATGACGCCGTTGAACTGCGCCTGCGCATCGAAGCGGCGAAAGCTCTCTTGCCCCACGTTGACACGACAGGCCCAGTGCCAGGAGTTCCCCAGCCATGACCAGCACGCATCCGCATCAACAGGATTTCAACTCAGCA
>JBILYN010000300.1:0-5638 GCA_044377715.1 Aquabacterium sp. | reverse complement strand
TTTGCCTGCTGGGCAGGCCGCGTTTTTGCAGTGTGTTTGAGTGAGCATAGGGGAACAAACCTCCGAACGGACAGGGACACTGCCGTTCGTTCCCCTACATGTTCCCCTACTTCCGCTGCGCTGCCGTGAGATGGCAGAAACCTTCCTGACGCAAACAACTGCCTAAGTCGTTGATTTTGCGTGGAGTTTGGTCCTTGGTGGGACCGCATGAAACGGTATCTTGGGGTGGCTGATGGGACTCGAACCCACGACGACCAGAATCACAATCTGGGACTCTACCAACTGAGCTACAGCCACCACTGAAGCCCACAAGTATACCGTGTCAGGGCTTGGCAGATGCCGCGGCAGCGGCGACCGCAGCGGCCATCGGATTTGCCTTCTTTTCGACCTTGTAGCGCACGGCCAAGGCCTGGTAATAGGCCTCAGCCTCGGCACGGGCCCAAGCTTGGCTGTACTGGGTCTTGAGCACCTTGTCTTCTTCGGGATTGGTCTCGCGCGGCAGCACCCGGTCGATTCGGGCCACCAAATAGCCCTGGCCAGGCAAGGCAGCACCCAACACCGTCGGCAGCTTGGCGGCATCGGCAGCCAGCACCGCGTCCAGCGCCGCACGCGCCAGACCTTCGGGTTGGGCCCGCGAAACCAGTGCCGGCCCGGTCAGCTTGCCGCTGGCGGGATCGGCCTTGAGCTGGGCCAGCCTGGCTTCACCCTCCTTGCGAGCCAAGGCCTCGGCCTGGGTCATCACGAGTCGCTGCCGAACAGCGTCACGCACCTCGGCCAATGGCAAGGTGCGGGCGGCCTGATGCTGGACCACGCGTGCCGCTGCGAGTTGGTTGGTGCCGACCTCGACTGCGTCGGTATTGCGTTTGTTTTTGACGGCCTCATTGCCGAAAACCGACTCCAGCAATTTCACCGAAGCCAATGGCCCGCTGACGCCAGGCGCCGCAGCGCGCTGCACAGTGGCGCTGCGTTTTTCGAGCTTGAGCTTGTCGATCACGGGTTGCAGGCTGTCGGATTGCTCGTACACCGTGTTGGTGAACTGCTCGGCAGACTCGGCCCAGCGCTTGATCGCAAGTTGTTGACGCACCTCGTCTTCGATGCTGGCACGCACCACATCAAAGGGTTTCTTCTCACCGCCGCGAACAGCCTCGAGCTTGATGATGTGGAAACCAAAATCAGACTCGACCAGGTTGCTGACTTCACCGGCCTTGAGTGCGAACGCCGCCTGGTCGAAAGGCTTGACCATCGCGCCGCGGCCGAAGAAATCGAGGTCGCCGCCTTGCGCCGCCGAGCCCGTGTCGTCAGAGTTTTTCTTGGCCAGATCGGCAAATCCTGCTGGCGACTTGCGGACCTCGGCCAACAGCGCTTCGGCGCGGGCTTTGGCTTTTTGCTTGAGCTCGGGCGCGGCATCCTTGTCAGCTTTGATCAGGATGTGGCGCGCACGGCGCTCTTCGGCGGCGGTGTAACGGCTCGCGTTCTCTTCGTAGTACTTGCGCAGGTCCTCCTCGGACACCGCGATGCCCTTCTTGATCGTCGCCAAATCGAGCATCACATAGTCTATCGTCGCCTGTTCGGGGGCGCGAAAATCGGCCTCGTGCGCCTTGTAGAAGGCCTCGATCTCGGCATCGGTCGGATTGACCTTGGCCAGGTACTCCTTGGAGTCGAACTTGGCGTAATGGATCTCGCGGCGCTGCAGCAACGCATCAAGCGCTTGACCGACATTCGCCGTCGATGCCAGCACAGAGCCAGTGATGCCGCCCTGGACTTGTTGCAGCGACAGATCCTGTCGCAGGCGGGCGGCAAACATCTCCGAGCTCATGCCTTGCGCGGCCAACACATCCTTGTTGACGCTGCCGTCGGGGTTGCGCAGCGACGCGAATTGCGGATCGGTGACAAACAAACGCTGCAAACGCTCGTCTGACACCGTCAGGTCGAGCTTTTCCATCGCGGTGGACAGCACGCGCTCGCGTACCAAAGCGTCAAGCGTCTCGACCCGCGCCGCCGGCGAATCCAGCAACTTGATGTCGATATTGGGGGCCTGACGGCGCATCCGCTCGACCTGGCTCTGGTGGCTAGCATCCCAATCGCCTTGGGTGATCGGCACACCGTCCACCTTGGCCACCTCGGTGGTATTGCCTTCGCCGGAATTGGAATAGCCCTGTATGCCAAAGACCACGAATGACGGCAAGATCAGGATTAGCAACAGGAACTGAAACAGCCGGTTGTGCGTGCGGATGAATTCGAACATGGTGACGGCCTCAGGATTGGGCGTATGGAACCTGCCCTGGCGAAAAGGCAGCGAAACAAGAACAGATAGGCCGCGGCTGGTCGGCAGAAAAAACGGCGAACCTGGGTTCGCCTTGGCCGGGCTACCGCCTCGCCCAAGGCGCCAGCATGGTGATTCTAAGGGCGGCCTCACCCCTCAAAAGCCGACATCAGCAGCGCAGTTCTGCGGTGATGGTGGGTGCTGAGGGGCTCGAACCCCCGACCTACGCCTTGTAAGGGCGCCGCTCTACCAACTGAGCTAAGCACCCGCAGAACTTGAGATTATCCATCGCGCGCCCGGCACGGGCCGCATCAAGCGGCGTCAGCTCTCAGCACCAGGCCAACGCCGACTGCGCAAAGTGCCATGCCGGCCCAAGTGGCCGCGGTCAGTCGCTCGTCAAACAGCCACCAAGCCAGCAGTGCCGTGCAGGGTGGCACGAGGTAGAACAGGCTGGTGACCCGGGTTGCCGCGCCGCGCTGGATCAGCAGCATCAGCAGCGAACTCGCACCCAGAGACAGGCCCAGCACCGACCAGACCAGGGCCAGCAGCAGGTCGGGATGCCAGTCGATGCGACCCGACTCGAGCAGCGCCAGCGGCACCGACAGCGCCAGCGCGGCCAGCAGCTGCACAAAATTTCCCGAACGAACATCGCCCGGCAGCACATGGCGCTTCTGGTAAAGCGTGCCGGCGGTGATGGCCGCCAATGCCAGCACCGACAAGCCCAGATTGACTAGGGTGACCTCGCCGCCGAGCATCTTGGGCCACACCACCAGCGTCAGACCGACCAGACCGAGCGCCAAGCCCAGCCAATGCCATGGGCCGACCCGGTGCTGGCCACGACCGCTGATCCACAGCGCCGTCAGCAGCGGCTGCAAGCCGACAATCAAAGCCACCGTGCCGGCCGGAATGCCCGCCTTGACTGCCGCCCACACCCCACCCAAGTAGCCCGCGTGCATCAGCACACCGCTGACCGCCAGGTGACCCCACTGGCCACGCCCATCAGGCCAGGGCACCGATGCCAGGCGGATCCAAATGCCAAAGGCCAGCAGCGACAAGGCGTAGCGCCAACACAGAAAGGTGATCGGCGGCGCATGCGGCATCGCCAGCCTGGCGACCACAAAGCCGGTGCTCCAGACACCGACGAACACCCAGGGCATCGCTGCCAGCAAGCTGCGCTGGCGCGCCGCACCCGTGAGGTTCATCGCGCCTTGGCCCGAATTTCAGGCAAGGCGCGCTGCAGGTAATAGACCATCGACCAGATCGTCAGCACGGTGGCGACGACAATCAATGCCGTGCCCCAGATCCGGGTGTCGACGAAGCCGAACAATCGACCGTCGTAGAGCAGAAAGGGGATCGCCGTCATCTGGGTCGCCGTCTTGAGCTTGCCCAGCATGTGCACCGCCACACTGCGCGAAGCGCCAATCTGCGCCATCCACTCGCGCAGCGACGAGATCGCGATCTCACGGCCGATGATCACCAGCGCCAACAGCACATGAATCCGGTGCTGGTCGACCAGCACCAGCAGCGCTGCGCAGACCAGGATCTTGTCGGCCACCGGGTCGAGAAACGCGCCAAATGCCGAGGTCTGGTTGAGCCGGCGCGCCAACCAACCGTCCAGCCAGTCGGTGGCTGCGAACCCGACGAACATCACGGTGGCGACCAGGTTGCGCGTCGCGCCGTCCAGTGGCAGGTAGAAAACACCGACGATCAAGGGGATCGCGACGATGCGGGTCCAGGTCAACAAGGTCGGCAAGGTGAAAAACATGGCAACCATTGTGCAGGAGGACCGGTCGGGCGCGACCAGCATCGCCATCGATCGCCCGATGACGGGCCGCAAGGCATAGCCTAAAGAGGCGAAAGCTGGATGCTGCCACTCACTGTAACGCTCACCACCGCCTTGCCCGCCTCGACCGGCTGGGCTTCGTCAACTGATGCCGAACTCATCAGCCGGGCACGCAGCAAGGGGGCACCCACCTCGCCGCCGCCCACGGTCACTTCGCGCAACACATAGCTGCCGAAACCAAAGTGCTGGGCATAGGCCTGCGCACGCGCCCTGAAGCGGCTGACGGCTTGCGCCGCCACCTCGGCCTCGACCTTCTCGCGCGCCTCTCGCGACAGGCCAAACACCGTCCGCACCACCTGCAGCGTGCTGAGTCGGCCAGCCAGCTGGCTGATCGCAGCGATGTCCTTGCCCTCGATCACCAGTTCGGCGCGGCCCAGCCAGCCGGTGATGTTGTTGCCGCCCGGGGTCGGCTTGGCTGCATAACGGGGGCTTACCGAGAAGGCCCCGGTTCGCAAATCCAGCTGGCCCGCCCGAACCGACTTGCGGGCCTCGGCGAGCGCGCTGTCGAGCGCCTGGCGCAGTTGCGTCTGCACAGCTGCAGGCTCGACACCCTCACGGGTGACAGACAAGGTGACGGCCAGCAGGTCCTGCGGCAACTCAAGGCTGGCCTCGACGTTGAGGTTGACCACGTTCTGCGGCGTGGCCTGGACCTGCGCCTGCGCGACAGCTGCCGTGGCAAGCAAGGTCAGGGCAAGCCAATGGGCTGGTTTCAGGCGCATGGAAGTCCTCGAGGGTTTGAAGCGCAGCCGGCAATCGGGAAAATCACCCAGGGCATCACTCTACAGCGCTACTGAGCGCCCCAAGGCCGGCCGAAGCCGGCCGCCCCCCGTGGGGATCAAGCAAAGTGGCAAAGCCACAGTTGCTCGAGAGGCACCACGCAGCGCCAGCCTGGGCGCTCGACATCACGCAGGCGCCGAATACTGCCATCAGCTGATCGCCGGCGCCTGGCTGCCCAGAAACAGCTTGCGCAGTTCACGTTTGAGCACCTTGCCTGTGGCGTTGCGCGGCAGCGCCTCGATCGTCGCGATGTCATGGGGCACCTTGAACTTGGCAAGCCGCTCGCCGCAATAGCCCACCACGGTGGACCTATCCAGTTCCTGGCCCGGCTTGAGGACCAGCACCGCCAGTCCGACCTCGCCCCATTTGTCATGCGGAATACCGATCACCGCCGCTTCAGCGACCTGGGGCAGCTGGTACAGCACATTCTCGACTTCGGCCGGGTAGACGTTCTCGCCACCGGAGATGTACATGTCCTTCCAGCGGTCGACGATGAAGACGAAACCTTCGTCGTCGCTTCGGGCGGCGTCACCGGTCTTGAGCCAACGCCCTTCGAAGCTGGACGCCGTCGCATCCGGTCGGTTCCAGTAGCCGGGGGTGATGTTCGGCCCGGCGACCCAGAGCTCGCCGATCTCGTCCGGGCCGCAGTCGCCACCGGCCTCGTTGACGATGCGCATCTCGGTATGCATCAGCACCTTGCCGGTGGAGCCGAGCTTGCGGACCGCATCCGCCGGGTCGAGAAAGATGCAGGACGG
>JBILYN010000299.1:0-5644 GCA_044377715.1 Aquabacterium sp. | reverse complement strand
AGGCCGCCAGTTCGACGCGATCTTTGTCTCCGCGTCCTCGCCGATCACATCAGTTCTGCCGGCGGTCCTGCTCAAGCGCATCAAGCGTGCACCGCTGAGTATTTCAGCCCATCGTGGACGGCATTTCAGGCTGATCGTGGACGCGGTTTCAGCGTGATCGTGGACGGCGTTTCAGACTGATCGTGCACGGCATTTCAGCGCGATCGTGGACGATGGGGGTGGCGCGCAAGTGATTTTCTGACCGGCTTAGGCTGGCCGCTTTTTGCGGACCGAACCGATGCCAACCAACAGAGTCACGATGCGACAAATTCGAGAGACATTGCGCCTGCATTTGCAGGCTGGGCTGAGCTACGCCGAGGTGGGCCGGGTGCTCAAGATTTCCAAGAGCGCGGTGTGCAAGTACGTTTCGCTGGCGCGCGCGGCCAGCATGGAATGGGCGCAGGTCGACACCCTGGCCGACGAGGAGCTCGAGGCCAGGCTGTACCGCCCGGCGGTGCCGAGGTCCAGCCACCAACTCGCCCCCGATTTCGGACTGGTCCACCAGGAGCTCAAGCGCCCCGGCGTCACGCTGATGCTGCTGTGGGAGGAGTACGCGCGCGACAACGCGCTGGCCTACAAGTACACCAGTTTTTGCATCAAGTACCGCGAGTTCGCCAAGTGCCAGCAGCGCTCGATGCGCCAGATCCATGTCGCCGGCGAGAAGTTGTTCGTCGACTACGCCGGCGGCTCGGTGCCCATCATCGACCCGGTCACCGGCGAGATCACCCAGGCCCAGATCTTCGTGGCCACGCTCGGCGCATCGAACTACACCTTCGCCTGCGCCACCCCGCGCCAGACCACCGAGGACTGGATCGGCGCCCAGGTGCTGGCGCTCGAATTCATCGGCGGCGCAACACGGCTCATCGTGCCCGACCAAGCCCGAGCGCTGATCAAGAGGCCCGACCGCTACGACCCCGAGCCCAACCGAACCTACGAGGAGTTTGCTCGCCATTACGGCTGCGCAGTGCTCGCTGCAAGGCCTCGTCATCCCCGCGACAAACCAAAAGTAGAAGGCGCGGTACTGCTGGTTCAGCGCTGGATCTTGGCACGCCTTCGCAACCGCCGCTTCTTCAGCCTGGCTGAGCTCAACCGGGCGATCGCCGAGTTGCTCACAGACCTCAACCAGCGGCCCTTCAAGAAGCTGCCCGGCTGTCGGCGCAGCGCCTTCGACTCGCTTGACGCCCCAGCGCTTCGGCCGCTGCCACCCACCAGGTTTGCCATCAGCCGTTGGAAGGAGGCCAAGGTCAACATCGACTACCACGTTGAGTTCGATGGCCACTACTACAGCGTGCCACATCGTCTGGTGGGCACCAAGATCGATGTGCGCGTCACCGGCAGTTTGCTGGAGTGCTTCGCGGCCAACCAGCGCGTGGCCGGCCATGCGTTGAGCGCGGTGCGCGGGCACTTTTCCACAGTGCCCGACCACATGCCAGCCTCGCACCGCGCGCACCTGGAGTGGACGCCGGCCAAGCTCATCGCCTGGGGTCAGCGCATCGGCGTGAGCACCGCCGCGGTGGTGACCTGGCAGCTCGAGCATCGCCCGCATCCCGAGCAGGGCTACCGGGCCTGCCTGGGTTTGCTCGCCCTCGTGCGCCGCTACAGCGCCGAACGACTGGAGGGCGCCTGCACGCGGGCCATGGCCATCCGTGCACCCACCCTGCGCAGCGTGACCAACATCCTCAAGTGCGGCCTGGACCGCCAGGGCGCGTTGTTCGTCGCCGATAGCCCAGTGGCCATCGTGCACGAGAACGTTCGCGGCGCCGACTACTACCACCACTGAGCCCGGGCGCGCGTGGCCGTGCAGCCAATCCCGGGGCCGACACCCGCCCACCCCCGCCCACCCAAGACCACCACCTCAAACTCACGAAGGAAGACCCTCCCATGTTGAACGAACACACCTTGGACCAACTGCGCCAACTGCGCCTGGACGGCATGATCCGCGCCGTCGAGGAGCAAGCCACCAGCAACGCCGCGGCCACGCTGTCCTTCGACGAACGGTTCACGCTGCTGGTGCAACGCGAGCTCGCCTGGCGTGATGACCGGCGCGTGGTCCGCTTGCTCAAGGCCGCCAAGCTCAAGGTCAGCTCGGCCTGCGTCGAGGACATCAACTGGCGCGCCAGCCGCTCGCTCGACCGCGGCCTCATCGCCAACTTGGCCGGCGGCGACTGGCTGCGCAACGCGCGCAATCTGCTGATCACCGGCGCGACCGAGTACGCGACATGATGCACACCTCGCTACGTCATTGAAATTGAAGGGATATTTGATTTGGATCCACTGTTTGCGGTCCATTTGACCCTGGCCGAGCGCCCCGATACGCCTCAGGTCTCGCCAGATCGCTGCGTTTGATGACCCACGGCGCACCTTTGCAGACCTGCCGGGCCACCAATGTGCCGGCACCGATCATGCGAAGGACCGTCATCTTGCTGGTCTGCAGGACCTCAGCCGCCTGCTCGAGCGTGAGTTCGCCGCGCTCCTCGCGCTCGCCCTTTCGGTAGACGGCGACGTGATGACTTCCCCTGAAGGATCGCACGCTCACCTCGGTCCACGTATGCCCCTTGCCTGTGCGATGGCCCAGACGATTGAGCAGCGATGCGATGCCGCTGTCGGGCAGCAGCCGAGCCAGCTCGGGCAGCAGCTGTGCAACTTCGATGTCAGTCGTCCAGCGATGTCCGCCCGAGCGGTTCTTGACGACGCCGAGCTCCGTATGGTCACCACCTTGCCAGTGCACCTTCAACTCGAGTTGTGCGTTCGCGACGTGAACGACGATCTCCTTGATGACTGCCCGCAGAATTCGTTTGCGCGACTCATTGCTAGCGTTCGGATGCTCCCAGGCGCGTGGCAATTCGGTCCCGAGATCAAGCAGAGCCTGGCGCCGCTGTGGCGTCATCACGGGCACCCGTTCAGCGTCCAGCCGCTCGAGGTCGACCTGCAGTTGCGCGACGGCAGCGAGCCGTTCGTTCCACCGTCGTTCGAGCTCCCCGGTGACCAGTCGATTGCCGGGGTCAACGGCGTCGAATTGCCGCTGCGCCCTCGCGGCCTCGAATCGTGCCTGCTCAAGCGCGAGCTCGACTTGGCGGCGCCTGTCATGGCCTTGGTCAGCACATAGGTCGACGGCGTGAAGAGCGGCCTCTACGCCGATGGGCCGCAGCATACGCAAGACCTCTGCGCTGACGGCCTGGTCGATGCGCAATGACCCGAACGCTATGCACTTGCCCGACGCACCATGATTCATGGTGGCACCCCGGCAGTGGTAGCGGCTGGTATTGCCATCCTTGCCGCAGTAGGCTACATGCAGTTTGCGCCCGCAGTGACCACAACGCAGCAGACCGGCGAGCAAGGCCTCGCCCTGTCGCAGCGCACCACGTGCCATCTCCCCCCTCATGTTGGTGTTGTCGGCGATCACGCGCTGGTTGTGTTCGTAGGTCGACCAATCGATGTAGCCCTCGTGGTGCTCTGTGATCAAGACTTGCCACTGCTCTCGATCGCGGCGCACGCCATGCGCTACGTGCTTGCGGCCAGCCTCGATGCGAACACGGGTCTCGGTTCGCCCGAAGGCGTAGGCGCCGGCATAGACCGGGTTGGTCAGGATGTGCAGGACGCTGTTGTAACTGGGCGACCTCCACAGAACACTGCGCTCGCCTTGGCCGTACACAGCCGCCGGCAAACTGATCGACCCCTCACGGAACCACAACAGCACCTGACGCACGCTGCGCAGCTCTGCGAACTTCTTGAACACTGTCGTCAGCGCCTCCCGAATACGAAGGTCTGGATCCATCTCGATGCGGTCAGGGTCGGCGCGCACGAAGCCAATAGCTACCGTCGTGTGAAGGTCGCCACGCGCGGCCTTCAGCTTGAGCGCCTCTACCGAGCGCTGGCGCAGTAATGACAACTCCATCTCCGACATCGTCCCCTTCATGCCCAACAACAGTCGGTCATTGGCGCTGCGCGGATCGTAGACGCCTTCCTCGTCAAGGAGCAGACTGCCCACCAGCGCACAGAACTCGAGCAGCGTATGCCAGTCTCGACCATTGCGCGCAAGACGCGATGCCTCAATGGAGACCACCGCGCCCACGCAACCACTGCAGATCGCGGCCAGCAGGCGCTCGAAGCCAGGCCGAGCCACACCTCCGGCCGAGACACCAAGGTCGTCATCAATGACGACCACTTCGGTCCAGCCGAGTGTGCGTGCACGATCTGCCAACGCATATTGCCGCCTCCTGCTCTCATGATTATGTTTTAGCTGATCAGCAGTAGATTGCCTGACGTAGACATAGGCGCCACGCGCCAAGTGATCAGCGCTTATCTTGCTCATGGATTTTCTCCTTGTTGGCCACCGCGGCTGACCCTTGAACCACTTCCCATAGCAGGCGACCGACCAGCTCGATGACTTCGTCTCGGCGGTTCTGGAAGGCCGCCAGCTTTGGCGGCGCTGGTACGCTGCTGAATAGGTCGGCTTGCTGCTGAGCTTTGCTGCGCTTCATCGACGCCTCCTGGTCGAGTTGTGGTGTCAGCAAGCGAAGATAAGACACCGTCGAGTTCCTGGCGCAGCGTCGTCAGGCCTTGCAGGGAGATCCGCGGCGGCGAATGCATCGGCAGATCAGCAGCTGACGGCAACGTCATCCACAAAGGAATGTGCGCACGCGTGCCATCGCCCTGCAGGACGATCAAGTAGCGCTCATCGCCGAGACGAACATCACCGACGACACTAACGACAGACCCGGACCTCGGGTCGTGGGGGTAGTGAACCGTTACCTCACGAACCGGGTGTTCGCGGGCAGTATGTTGCTGAGCCGACGGGCAGCGGCAAGACCTGGCTGGCCTGCGCCTTGGCACACCAGGCCGCGCGCGGCGGCTTCTCGGTGCTGTACGTGCGCGCAGCCAGGCTGTTCGACGAACTCCAGGTCGCCCACGGCGACGGCAGCTTCGCCCGGCGTCTGGCGCAAATGGCCAAGCTAGATTTGTTGGTGATCGACGATTTTGCGATCTCTCCCATGGGCGCTGCCGAGCGCAACGACTTGCTGGAGTTGCTCGACGACCGCATCGGCGCACACTCGACCTTGATCACCAGCCAGCTGCCGGTCAAAGACTGGCACAGCTACCTCAGCGATCCGACCCTGGCAGACGCGATCCTCGACCGGGTCGTGCACTCGAGCAACAAGATCGAGCTCAAAGGCACCCGCTCAATGCGCGACGACGGTGGCGGCGATACGCCGTGAACCCTTGTGGTCACGCCGGCCGTCAAGCGCCCTGGACCGAGCATGAATTCATGCCCGGTCGGGGTGCCTCCGGCGGCCTGGCCGGGGCCTAAAACCTGAAGAAAAATCACCCCAAAACCGCCGCCAATTTCAGTCCCTCGACAGCCCGTTTCAGGCTGATCGTGGACGATTGAGCTACATTCCAACCTGGTGCTTGCGCACCCCCCCAGCGCCTGCGCGCCGACGCCGTTTCACCGTGCACGATCAGACTGAAACAGCCGTCCACGATCGCTGAAATACGCATTTGTGCGATCACGCCGCTGAAGAGCTGACGAAAGCATCGGAGTGGAAGCGGTTCTTTGGCAGCCCTGCTGCCACAAGTTCTGTGCGGGCACTCTGGATCATCGCGT
>JBILYN010000070.1:0-16859 GCA_044377715.1 Aquabacterium sp. | reverse complement strand
CCCAGCCAGTCGGACGATGGTGTCGTCGATGCTGACGGGCAAAGCGGTATCGGGAGACAAAGCAGGAGACAAAGCTCAACTCCAACAAAAACGCCGCAACAGGTGCGGCGTCTTGGGCCTCAATGCAGCGGAATCTGGCGGCGAAATCTACCGCAGAATCTACCGCAGAATCAGGCGGCGACGGCCCGCCCGGCCAGCACCGGGATCAGCGCGGCGCGGTACTCGGCCGAGCCATGCAGGTCGGTGTTCAGGCCGTCGGCCGAGACCGTGGCGCCGGCCAGCGCGGCGGCAGACCAGTTCGACGCCAATTTGGCTTCCAGGCCTTTGGCGCGGAACACGCAGGCACCGGCACCGGTCACCGCGACACGAACGCCTTGCGAGCCGCGGCTGACGAACACGCCGACGATCGAAAACCGCGACGCCGGCTGCTTGAACTTCTGCCAGCCCGCTTTCTCGGGTACCGGGAAGCTCACTGCGGTGATCACCTCACCATCGGCCAGCGCGGTTTCGTACAGGCCGGTGAAGAAGTCGTCGGCGGCGATGCTGCGACGGTCGGTGTGGATGGTCGCGCCCAGGCCGAGCGCTGCTGCGGTGTAGCAGGCCGCCGGGTCGTTGTTCGCCAGGCTGCCGCCTATCGTGCCGCGGTTGCGCACCTGCCGGTCGCCGATCTTGCCAGCCAGGTCGGCCAGCGCGGGGATCGCAGCGGCCAGTCCGGCGTGCGCGGCCACTGCGGCGTGGGTGCACATCGCGCCGACCTTGACCACCGCGCCAGACACCGTGATGTCGTGCAGGCCAGCGACACCGGCCAGGTCGACCAGCGCCTCGGGCGCGGCCAGGCCGAGTTTCATAGACGCGAGCAGCGACTGGCCGCCGGCAATCAGCTTGGCACCATCGGCACCGGCAGCGCGCGCGGCTTCAGCCAGCGAGGCGGGTTTGGCATAAGCAAAAGCTTGCATGGAAATGCTCTCCAAGAATTGGGTTCAGCGGATGACGGCAGAGTTTCGCACCGGATTCGCCGCCTTCCACACAGTGTAGGGCGTGGCGGGCATCGGCACATCCTTGACGCCCAGCGCGTGGCAGATCGCGTTGATCACCGCTGGTGGCGAGCCTATCGCGCCAGCCTCGCCGCAGCCTTTGACCCCGAGCGGGTTGTGGGTACAAGGCGTGCCCTTGGCGGTCTCGACCGTGAAGCTGGGCAAGTCGTCGGCGCGCGGCATCGCATAGTCCATGTAGCTGCCGGTCAGCAACTGGCCGGTCTCGGTGTCGTAAATACCGTGCTCGAGCAGCGCCTGGCCTATGCCTTGGGCCAGCCCGCCGTGGACTTGCCCCTCGACGATCATCGGGTTGACGATGTTGCCGAAGTCGTCGACCGCGGTCATCCGGTCGATCCGGGTGTGGCCGGTGGCCGGGTCGATCTCGACCTCGCAGATGTAAGTGCCCGCCGGGTAGGTGAAGTTGCTCGGGTCGTAGAAAGCGTTCTCGTTCAGACCAGGCTCGAGCTTGTCGTGCGGGAAGTTGTGCGGCACATAAGCCGTCAGCGAGACCGCGGCGAACGGCACTTTCTTGTCGGTGCCAGCGACCTTGAACTCGCCGCCCTCGAACACGATGTCGGTATCAGCGGCTTCGAGCAGGTGGGCGGCGATCTTCTTGCCCTTGGCGATGATCTTGTCGACCGCCTTGACGATGGCCGTGCCGCCCACCGCGAGCGAGCGGCTGCCGTAAGTGCCCATGCCGAACAAGACCTTGGACGTGTCGCCGTGCTCGATCACGATGTCGTCGAGCGGGATGCCCAGCTTGTCGGCCACCACTTGCGCGAACGTGGTCTCGTGGCCCTGGCCATGGCTGTGGCTGCCAGTGAACACCGTCACCTTGCCGGTCGGGTGCACCCGCACCTCGCCGGCCTCAAACAGCCCGGCGCGTGCGCCCAGCGCGCCGGCCACCGACGACGGCGCGATGCCGCAGGCCTCGATGTAGGCCGAATAGCCCAACCCGCGCTTCAGGCCTTGGGCTTCGGACGCGGCACGGCGCGCCGCAAAGCCTGCGACGTCGGCGAGCTCGATCGCGCGGCCCATCGTCGCCTCGTAGTCGCCGGTGTCGTAGGTCAGGCCCACCGGTGTGGCGTAGGGGAACTCGGTGATGAAGTTGCGACGACGGATCTCGGCTGGGTCCAAGCCCATCTCGTGCGCCGCGGTCTCGACGATGCGCTCGAGCAGGTAAGTCGCCTCGGGCCGTCCAGCACCACGGTAGGCATCGACCGGCGCGGTGTTGGTGAACACCGCCGAGATCTCGCAGTAGATCTTGGGCGTCTTGTACTGCCCGGCCAGCAAGGTGGCGTGCAAGATGGTCGGGATACAGGTCGAGAAGGTCGACAGGTAAGCGCCCAGGTTGGCGGTGGTGTCGGCGCGCAAGGCCAGAAACTTGCCTTGGGCATCGAGCGCCAACTTGGCCGTCGTGACATGGTCGCGGCCATGCGCATCGCTCAAGAAAGCCTCGCTGCGGTCGCAAGTCCACTTGATCGGGCGCTTGATGCTCTTGCTGGCGAACACCAGCGCGGTCTCCTCGCCGTAGAGGTAGATCTTGGAGCCGAAGCCACCGCCCACGTCGGGCGCAACCACCCGCATCTTGTGCTCGGGGATGCCGAGCACGAAGGCGCACATCAGCAAGCGTTCGACGTGCGGGTTCTGGTTGCTGACGTAGAGCGTGTAGTTGTCGGCATGCGGGTCATAGAACGCATTGGCGCCACGCGTCTCCATCGCATTGGGGATCAAGCGGTTGTTGCGAAAGTGCAGCGTCGTGACATGGGCCGCGCTGGCGATCGCCGCATCGGTGCCAGCCTCGTCGCCTATGCCCCAGCGGTAGCACTCGTTGCTGGGGGCTTCGTCGTGCACGGCCAGGCCAGGCTTGGAGAAGTTCAGCGCGGTCGCGGTGTCGACCACCGGTGGCAGTTCGTCGTAATCGACCTCGATCATCTCGGCAGCCACGCGGGCCTGCTCCAGCGTCTCGGCCACGACCAGCGCGACCCGGTCGCCGACGCAGCGAACCTTGCCGTCCGCCAGCACCGGATGCTTGGGCTCCTTCATCGGCGTGCCGTCGAGGTTGTTGATCAGCCAGCCACATGGCAGGCCGCCGACCGCCTTGAAATGCTCGCCGGTGAAGATGCCCAGCACGCCTGGCGCCTTGGCGGCAGCGGCGGTGTCTAGCTTGCTGATGCGGGCGTGGGCATAGGGCGAACGCAGAAAATAGGCGTAGGTTTGCTGCGGCAGCGTGATGTCGTCGGTGTACTGGCCTTTGCCGGTCAGGAAGCGCGAATCCTCGCGGCGCTCGACCGACTGGCCTATGAATCCCTGGCGTGCGTTCATGGTGCGGGCTCCGGTTCAGGCCGCCATGCCGGCAGCACCGAGCTGCACGGCCTTGACGATGTTGTGGTAGCCGGTACAGCGGCAGATGTTGCCTTCCAGCGCTTCGCGAAGCTGTTGTTCGCTCATTTGCCCAGGTCGACAGCCGTGGTGGGTCACCAGGTCGACCGCACTCATCACCATGCCCGGGGTGCAAAAGCCGCACTGCAGGCCGTGGCAGGTCTTGAATGCCGCTTGCATCGGGTGCAGCGTGCCGTCGGCCGCCGCCAGGCCTTCGATCGTCGTGATCGCAGCGCCCTGGGCTTGCACCGCTAGCAGGCTGCAGCTCTTGGTGGCGTGGCCATCGATGTGCACGGTGCAGGCGCCGCACTGCCCGGTGTCGCAACCCACATGGGTGCCGGTCAGTCGCAGCGTCTCGCGGATGAAGCTGACCAGCAGCGTCTGCGGCTCGACGTCTCGCGTGACGGATTCACCGTTGACGGTGAGCGTGATCTGTAGGCCCATGCGGGTCTCTCCTCGGGTTGGTGACGGTCGATACAGCCGGCGTTCGGCTTGGCTGGATACGCTGATGCTAGGCATTACCGGCGCTCGGCGCATCAAGGCGCAAACCCTTATGAACGCCCAGGCATATCGCGGCGATCAAAGGCCGTCGTATGCTTTGCGGTGGATCACGGACTGCGGGCAAGCTGTCAGCCAACGCAGACCGCACAATTTCAAACCCTTCTCACCCCAACGCCATGGACAACATCGACCTGAATGTGCTGCGCCAGATCACCCAATGGGTGGCGGCTGGCCACCGCGTGGTGCTGGGCACCATCACCCGCACCTGGGGTTCGGCGCCGCGGCCGCCGGGATCGGCGGTCGCGGTGCGCGACGACGGACTGGTCGCGGGCAGCGTGTCGGGCGGTTGCATCGAGGACGACCTGATCGACAAGGCGCGCGGCGGCGTGTTGGCCTCGGGCCTGCCGCAAGTGCTGCGCTACGGCATCGACGCCGATGCCGCGCACCGCTTCGGCCTGCCCTGCGGCGGGCTGATCGAGCTGGTGCTCGAGCCGGTGCTGGCGCACACCCGGCTCGATGAATTGCTGGCCCGCTTGAACCAAGGCGAGCGGGTGCGCCGGGTGCTGACGATCGCCAGCGGCGAGGTCGCGCTCGAGCCCGCCACAGACACCGATGAACTCGCGCTGACCGATACCCAGCTCACGACCCACCACGGCCCGCATTGGCGGCTGCTGCTGATCGGCGCCGGCCAGATGACGCAGTACCTGGCGCAGATGGCCAACGCACTGGGCTACCAGGTGCTGGTCTGTGACCCGCGCGAGGAATACGCCACCGGCTTCGAGGTGCCTGGCGCGACGCTGCTTCGCACCATGCCCGACGACACGGTGGTCGCGCTCAAGCCCGACGGCCACACCGCGATCATCGCGCTGACCCACGATCCCAAGCTCGACGACCTGGCGTTGATGGAAGCGCTGGCCAGCCCGGCGTTCTACATCGGCGCGATCGGCTCGCGCGCCAACCAGGCCAAGCGCCGCGAGCGGCTGAAAGAGCATTTCGGCATCACCGACGCCCAACTCGACCGCTTGCACGGCCCAGTGGGGCTAAAGAACGGCGCGCGCACGCCGCCCGAGATCGCTGTCAGCATCCTGGCCGAACTGACCGCCGTGCGCTACGGCTACCGTGTGCCCGATCCAGTGCCGGTCAAGGCGCAGGCGGCTGTAGACGCCGGTTGCGCGACCTGAGGCCCCCATGACCGCTGTCAAACACCCCGTGCCCGACGCCCAGGGCAGCAACCTGTTCCAGGCCGACACAGAGCTGCAAGCGCTGCTGCCGATTTACCTCGGCAGCGAACTCAGCGCCCATTTGCAACCCCATCTGGACCGGCTCGGCGCGCTGGCCGGCGGTCTGCTCGACAGCTTGGCGCTGACGGCCGACAAAAACCCGCCGACGCTGGAACACCGCAGCCGCAGCGGCATCGATGCCCAGCGCATCGTCAAGCACCCGGCTTACGTCGAGCTGGAAAAAGTCGCTTTCAGCGACTACGGGCTGGCAGCGATGTCGCACCGCCCAGGTGTGCTGGGTTGGCCCAGTGCGATGCCGGCGGCCGCCAAATACGCGCTGAGCTATTTGTTCGTGCAGGCCGAGTTCGGCCTTTGCTGCCCGCTGTCGATGACCGATTCGCTGGCCCGCACGCTGCGCAAGTTCGGCGATCCGGCGCTGGTGTCGCGCCACCTGCCGGGGCTGACGACACAGGACTTCGATGCGCTGCAGCAGGGCGCGATGTTCATGACCGAGCAGGGCGCGGGCTCGGATGTCGCCGCCACCACCACCCGCGCCGAGCCCGATGGCGGCAGCTTCTTGCTGCACGGCGACAAGTGGTTCTGCTCCAACCCCGACGCCGCGCTGGCGATGGTGCTCGCGCGCATAGCCGGCGCGCCGGTCGGCATGGCCGGCGTCTCGCTGTTCTTGCTGCCGCGCAAGCTCGACGACGGATCGACCAACGCTTACCGCATCCTGCGGCTGAAAGACAAGCTCGGCACGCGCTCGATGGCCAGCGGCGAGATCCGGTTCGAAGGCGCGCGCGCCTGGCTGGTCGGCGAGGCCGGGCGCGGCTTCCAGCAGATGGCCGACATGGTCAACAACTCGCGGCTGTCCAACGGCATGCGCGCGGCCGGGTTGATGCGGCGCGCCTGCTTCGAAGCGCTGTACGTCGCGCAGCAGCGCGAGGCCTTCGGCCGCCGCTTGATCGACTTGCCGCTGATGCGGCGCCAACTGCTCAAGCTGCTGCTGCCGACCGAGCAGGCCCGCACGATGCTGTTCCAGACTGCCGAAGCGCTGCGCCGTGCCGACGCCGGCGAGCCCGGGGCTTACGCGCTGGCCCGGATCCTGACGCCACTGATCAAGTTCCGCGCCTGCCGCGACGCCCGCAAGGTGACCGGCGACGCGATGGAGGTGCGCGGCGGCTGTGGCTACATCGAGGAGTGGAGCGACCCGCGGCTGGTGCGCGACGCCCACCTCGGATCGATATGGGAAGGCACCAGCAACATCGTCGCGCTCGACGTGTTCCGAGCAATCCGCCGCGAAGCCGCGCTGCCGGTGCTCGAGACCCATCTGCGCGCGCTGCTGGCACAAACCCCGCTGCACGCCCAGGTGCGCAGCCGCTTTGAGCAGCGGCTCGCGCTGGGCCTGGCCCGCGCCCAGCAGGTCGCCGACGCCAAAGGCCAGGCCGACGCGGCCGCGCGCCAGGCGGCCTCGTCGCTCTACCACCTGTGCACCTCGATCGCGATGGCCTGGGAAGCCGGGCGCACCGGTTCAGCTCGGCGCATGCGGCTGGCTCAATTGGTGCTGCGCCACCGCTTGATGCCGCAAGACCCGCTGGCCGCATTCGATGACGGCGACGAGCCCTGGCTCGCAGCACTGCTCGAACCCGATGCCAGCGCGCCGGCCGAGGCGCTGGACTCGATCGCGCTGGTCTGAAGCCGCCGCCGCCGGTGGGCCATGGGTTACAACCCCGGGATGTCCGACGAATACCAGATCCACATCCCGCCCTCTTTCGAGGCGGTCTACGCTGACGCCAGAGGCCGTTGCAGCGTGCCGCGAAGCGAATTTCGCGAGCGCTACGAGCTCTGCGAAGACATGGCGCAGATGCTGGTCGACCACAGCCAGGCGGTCCACCACGACCAAGGCGTGTCGCAGGACCTGGTGCTTGAACGCACCCAGGCCGGGCTGGGCCAACCCGAATCGGGCTTCAACCCCGCCGAGGCCGGCTGGGTGGTGACCCGGTTGGCCGAGTTGCTGGGCTGGCTCCGCGACGCGGCGGCCGTCGACCGCAAGCCCTGATCGCCGGCACTCAGACCTCGGACATGTTCAGCTCGGACAGCGGCGCAGCGCGCCGCCGGTCCGCGGCCGTGTCGAGGTGCATGTCAGCGACCGATTCTGCGAACATCAAACGGGTATCGACCTGCGGCTGGCTGAACAGCCGGTGGCTGACCAGCACCTGGCCCCGCGCCGCCAAGTCCTGAGCCTGGCCGACGAGCCGATCTCGAACCCGCGCCGCCACGACCTGCTCGGGCAGTGAATGGGCCAGAACGAGGAACAACTGACCGCCCAGTGGCATCAGCAAGTCTTCATCGCGAAGCAAAGCGCGGAGCCAGGTGTTGGCCTGTGCGCCTTGTTGCGAGGGGTCGAGCAACCGGACCACCAGCAGCACCACCCAACCCGGCAGGTGGCGCATGCCGTCCAGCACCCGGTGGGTCTGATCGAGTTCGTCGTCGCACAGCAGAGGTGGCACCGAACGCCGATAGAAGTTGCGTCGGGCCTGGCGCGCCCTGCGCTGGCGCAAGCCTGCTGTGCAAGCCAGTCCGACCAGCACACTGGCCAGCGCTGCGGCGAACTTGGGCATCAGGCTGCCAGACCCACCGCCCCGCGGCATTTCGACCGACAAGGTCCAGCGCCGTTGCGGCAAGTCGATTGACGCCGTTGCCACCGCCCCCAAGGTCGGCGCGGGCAATGGGAAAAACGCGACGCGCCGACCGGTGCCAGTGTCAAGCGCCGACAGCGTGTAGCGCTCGTCCCGGACCGTGACCCCAGCGCTGGCGAGTCGGGCCAGCACATCGGGCAGCTTGACCTGCACCAGCACAAAGCCCCAGAGCGCAGGCGCTTTGTCAGGGTCGGTGGCGTTCTTGAACACCGGCAGTCGCGCAGCAGTTCCGATACCACCGCCGATCAAGGCCTGAGGCTGCGCGATGACCATCGAATGCTTTTGGACAGCCTCCTGCAAGTCAGCGCGGGTGACCGCATCATCGAACATCTGTCTGCCGATCAGCGCGCCCATCGCGTCCATCGGCGCGCCCTGTCGGATCACACCGCCTGGCGCCAACGCGATCGCGGTCACCAGCGGGTGGCGAAGCATCAAGTCCTGGGCCAGCTTGTCGAAGCCATCGACTTGTCCGGTCGTTCGTATCAGCAGTTCGAGTCCATCGGCCACCGCCAACGCCCGGGTCAGGTCGGCTTGCACCAGCGTCGCCGCGATCGCCACCGACCTTCGGAACCGGTTCTTCTGCGCATCCGAAACATCGTCCTGCGACAGTCGCAGCCCCCACAGGCTGGACGCCATCAGCAAAGCGGCGACGGCCAAACCTGTCAACCAGGGGCTGTCGCGCTGCCATTGGAACCATCGCCGTCCAGCAACAGCACCGCTGCGGCGTCGACGGTAGCCAATGCGGTTCAAGGCCAGGCACTCATCCGCGGCTGCGCCCGAAGCGGCACAAACGATGGCAGAAAGCAAGATGAGCGATCACGCCAAATCTTGTCCTGAATGGCCGCCGCCGGGTGCGGAAGTTGCGCCTGAAATGTCACGCTCGCCGGCAGCAGGCCGCAGTTCGCGGCCCAGGCTCAGCCGCCGCCGCGCATCGTGTAGAGGTCGAAGTAGCGCATGAACTCATCGCGGTCGGCGTCGGCCACGGCCTCAAACCGGTACTGCATCGCCATGCGCGGAAACCGCGCCAGCCCGATCTGACGCGGTGACAGCACCTGCCAGTGCAGCGTGAGCCAGCCTGCGCCGATCTGCACCCGGGCCCGGCCGGACTGGCTCAGGTCCAGCGGCCGCAGCCCGACCGCGCCTGGCAGGCAACGCAGCCAGTCGCGCTCGGTGAAGCCTTGCTCGCGGTCGAATTCAGCCGGCAATGCCACGGCACAGCCTCATCCGAGGCGCCTCAGCGTTCATTCAGCCGCCGCCATCAGCCGCCGCCGATCGGCGGCCAGATCGCCAGCACATCGCCTTCGACAAAAGTGCGGGTCGCGCGCAGTTCGGGCGGCACGTAGACGCCGTTGACCAGCACCAGATGCACCAGCTTGATCGGCATGCCATAGGGCTCGATGATCTTGGCAATGGTGGCATCAGGATCGATCTCAAGCTCGATCCGGTTGCCGCGTCTGGCCTCGGCCGGCAGGTACTCGGTGAGGCTGGCAAAAAGCTTGAACGTGATCTTCATGGGCGCTGGATTCTGCTCCGCCGAGCATCAGCGCAGATGCGCCATGTTTTGCTGGGCCTGCGCGTTGGCCAGGTAGGCCTCCATCAGCAGCGTCGGGTCGTCCAGCAAGCGTTGCTTCCACTCGGCGCTCAAGCGGACCTGGCCTTCGACCAAGCCGCGCATCACACCCACATGCTCGGTCCAGCCGATCGCGTTGCAGCCGATCAGCTGGTCGCCCGAGAACTGCAGGCTCAGCAACTTGCCGGCGGGTCGGTCGACCAACTCGACATGCTCGCCGCCGGGCACACCTTGCCAATTGCCGAAGCTGGCCGAAATCATGCCCAGCGTGTCGAGCACGTTGATCTGCGTGACGCCTTTGAGCGCGGTCGATTGGCCCGCCATGTTGAGCGCCGCCACCCGTGCCTGCTCGGCGGCATTGGGCTGGATCGCGCTGACGATGGTGGTGCCGCTGACCTTGTCAAAAGCCTCGGCGCAGTCGCCCGCAGCGTAGATGCCGGGCATGTTGGTCTGCAAGTGCTCGTCGGTCAGCACGCCGACCAGGCAAGTGATGCCTGAGTCCTGCAGAAAACCGATGTTGGGCTTGACCCCGGTCGCGCTGATCACCAGATCGGCCGCCAAGCGCTGGCCGGTGGACAGGCGCACGGTCATCGGCGCTGCCGGCTCGGCGGGCGCCGGATCGGCACCAAATCCCAGGACCTGGGCGATCTTGCCCAGCAGACCGGGTTCGGCTGCGGCCGGCGCTTGGCCCCGCTCGACCGCCTCGACCCGGGCACCGGTGTAGACCGACACGCCTTTGGCTTCGCACCAGTCCTTGATCATGCCGCCGGCGGTCGGGCCCATCATGCGCGGCACCATCCGGTCGCCCATCTCGACCACGCTCAACTTGACGCCACGCGCGGCCAGCGCCTCCATGATGATGCAGCCGATGAAGCCTGCGCCCATCTGCAGCACGCGGGCGCCCGGCTTGGCCAGCGCCATGATCTCGCGCGCGTCGGCCAGGGTCCAGCAGGGGTGGACGCCGGGACCGGCTATGCCGGGAATCGGCGGCGTCGCGGGTGAAGACCCGGTTGCGATCAGCAGCCGGTCGAAAGCCACGCTGCTGCCGTCCTCGAGCAGCACCTGGCGCTTGACCGTGTCGACCGACTTGGCGCGGCCTTGTCGGACCACGATGCCCAGCTTGGCGTAATGGTCGGCGCCGTGCCGCAGCCTGGTGCCCTCCTCGCCGACATTGCCGATCAGCAGGTAAGGAATGGCCATTCGCGAATAGGGCGCTTCGGGCTCGTCACCGATGACGACGATCTCGTCGCCGGGGGCGTTCTTGCGCAGGGTTTCGGCGGCGATCACGCCGGCCGGACCGGCACCCAGGATCACGTGCTTCATGGCTTGGACTTTCAGGTTTCGCAAAAAGACAAGGCGGTCCGAAAACCGCCTTGGACTCAAGACCTTGCGCGAAGGGTCACAAACCGAGCTTGGCGCGGGTCTCGGGGGTGAGCCTGCCGCCTGAATCCCAGCCACGCAAGTCGTAGTACTTGGGCAGCATCTCTGGCAGCTTGCTGACCAGGCCCTTGGCCGGGCCGGTCTTGACGGTCTCGTTGAGCAGCCGCGGCGGCAAGGTGTCGTCCTTCTCGGTGAAACCGGCGCGGTTGTTGAAATCGCGCTCCATGTTCCAGACCCGCTCGCCGATCAGGCTCAGGTTGTCGAGCGTGAACTCGTCGCCACAAGCCGCCGCCACCTGTGGCGCGACGTCGGCCAAGCCCCAGGCGAAGCTGGTGAAGATGCACAGGCCAGCCGAATCGAAAGCTGCCGTGACGTCCTGGAAAGCCTTGACCAACTCGGGCTTGCCATCGGCCACCAGCGGGTCGGTCTTGACCGGGATGCCGAACACTTCGGACGAGACGGTGTAGCCGCGCAAATGGCAGGCGCCGCGGTTGCTGGTCGCGTAAGCCAGACCCATGCCTTGGATGCCGCGAGCGTCGTAGGCCGGGAATTCCTGGCCCTTGACGCTCATGCTCAACTCGGGGTGGCCGTACTTGGCGGTCAGGCGCTTGGAGCCCAAGCCCATTTCCTTGCCGAAGCCGATGTTGTTGGCCGTCATGTCGGCCAGCTCGCACAGCGCCTTGGCCGAACCGAATGGCGCTGCCAGGCCGAGCATCTCCTGGGTGATCACGCCCATCTCGAACAGCTCCATCACCGCGCCGACCGTGGCACCGAAGGTGATCGGGTCCATGCCTTGCTCGTTGCAGATGGTGTTGGCGTACTGAAGGGCTTCGAGATCATTCACGCCGTTGGCAGCACCCAAGGCCCAGGCGGCTTCGTACTCCAGCCCGCCGGTCGCGCCCCAGTACTGCGGCTTGTTGACGACCGAGAAGTGGGTCGGGTCGATCTTGCTGATGCGACCGCAAGCGATCGTGCAACCGAAACAAGCCTGGTTGGTGACGAGCTGCTTCTTGCCGTCGCTCTCGCGCGGCGTGGCCATCGCCTCGGCACCGATGTCCTTGGCGCCTTCGAACTGGCTGTCGCGGTGGTTGCGCGTGGGCAGCGCGCCAAGCTCGTTGATCACGCTCATCAACACCTGGGTGCCGTATGTCGGCAGGCCTTGGCCGGTGACGGCGTTCTCGGCCAGGATTTTCTTCTTCTCGTAGGTGACGCGCATGAACTCCTTGGGGTTGGCGATGTTGCCCACCCCGATCGTGCCGCGCACCGCGATCGCCTTCAGGTTCTTGCTGCCCATCACCGCGCCCACGCCCGAGCGGCCGGCGGCACGGTGCAGGTCGTTGACGACTGCGGCGTACAACACCTGGTTCTCGCCCGCCAGCCCGATCGAGCTGATGCGCAGCTGCGGGTCCTGGTGCTGCTTCTTGAGCATCGCTTCGGTGTCGAAGACGCTCTTGCCCCACAGGTGGGCGGCGTCCTTCAGCTCGGCATGGCCGTCGCTGATCGACAGGTAGACCGGCTTGGCCGACTTGCCTTCGAAGATCACCATGTCCCAGCCGGCCATCTTCAGCTCGGCACCCCAATAGCCACCCGAATTGCTGCAAGCGATCGCGCCGGTCAGCGGGCCCTTGGTGACAACGGTGTATCGACCGCCGGTCGATGCCATCGTGCCGGTCAGCGGGCCGGTGGCCCAGATGATCTTGTTGTCTATCGACAAGGGGTCGACCTTGGCGTCGATCTCTTCGACCAAGTACTTGGTCGCCAGACCGCGTGAGCCCAGGTACTGCTTGGCCCAGCCCATGTTGAGAGGTTCCGACGTGACGGTGCCGGCGCTGAGGTTGACGCGGAGAATTTTTCCTGCCCAGGACATGAGGTGTCTCCTTTTAAGCGGCGGTGGGTTGGTTGCCGAGCTTGTCAGCCCAGGCCTCCATCTTGTTGAGACCGGTCCAGTTGGCGTCGATGTAGGTGATCGCGCCGGTCGGGCAGGCTTCTGCACAAGCGGGTTCGCCGCCGCACAGGTCGCACTTCTGAACCTTGCCGGTTTCCTGGACGTAGTTGACGGTGCCGAACGGGCAGGCGATGGTGCAGACCTTGCAGCCGACGCAGGTCGACTCGTTCACCACTTTGGCGCCGGTGGCCTTGTCGACCGTGATCGCCTCGACCGGGCAAGCGTGCAGGCACCAGGCCTCGTCGCACTGGGTGCAGGTGTAAGGCACTTTGCGGCCCGTGTGGTGAAAGTCGAACACCTTGATGCGCGACTTGGCTGGCGCGTAAACGCCGTAGTTCTCAAACGAACAGGCCATTTCGCATTGCAGGCAACCGGTGCATTTCTCCGGGTTGATGTGCAGGCTTTTCTGCATGGTGTTCTTCTCCGCAGGGGGTGAAACCCGCCCGCGCGCCATGCGCGGACTCTTGGCTTATGCAATCATGGACATAGCGGGCGCGGGTGGAAACCCTGGGCAAACCCTAGTGCGGTATCCAGCGGGCGCGGATTTCCCCAAACCTGCCGGCACCCAACGCAGCTTCAGCCCTCGTTTTTATGCGGCGCTGCCAAGCGCCGAGGCTCACTTCCCGGCGTTGGGGAAGAACAACTGCTCGCCGCCGATCTTGTAGCTGGCGATCGCCGCCTGGCCGGCCGGTGACACCACCCAATCGGCAAAACCCTGGGCCAGCGCTGCCTTGACATGAGGATGCCGGGCCGGGTTGACGACCATCACGCCGTACTGGTTGAACAACCGGGTGTCGCCTTCGACCAGCACGGCGAGGTCGGCGCGGTTCTTGAAGCTCAGCCAGGTGCCGCGGTCGGCCAGCACGTGGGCGCCGGTGGACGCAGCCATGTTGAGTGCCGGGCCCATGCCACAGCCGCACTCTTTGTAGCCGGCGGGCTTGGCCAACGCGATGTCGACGCCGGCGGCCTTCCAGTAGCGCAATTCGGCGGCATGGGTACCGCTCTTGTCGCCGCGCGAGATGAACGAAGCGCCGGCCCCTGCCGCGGCGAGCTTTTGCAAGGCCGCCGTGATGTCCTTGCCGCGCAGCTTGGCGGGGTCGGTGGCCGGCCCGATCAGCACGAAGTCGTTGTACATCACCGGCAAGCGTTTCAGGCTGAAACCGTCGGCGACGAATTTTTCCTCGGCGGTCTGGTCGTGCACGAAAACGATGTCGGCGTCGCCACGGCGGCCCATGTCGAGCGCCTGGCCGGTGCCCAGCGCCACCACCCGCACCTCGGTGCCGGTGGCGGCCTTGAAGACCGGCAGCAGGTGGCCGAACAGCCCCGACTGCTCGGTCGAGGTGGTCGACGCCATCACGATGAACGGGGTCTGGGCCTGCGCCAGAAAAGCGCTGGCCAGCAGGCCCAGGCTCAGAAAGAATCCTCTTGTCATGTCCATGGCAGTTCACCTTTGAGAAATTGCGCCACATCGGGTGGCAGGTCTTGGCGGCGGAAAAAATCATCGACACCCAGATCGGCGACCAGCCTGCCGCCGTCGAGGTAGATCACCCGTTGCGCCAGGCGCTTGACCTGACCCAGGTTGTGGCTGCTCATCACCAGCGCCATGCCGCTGCGGCCGAATTCGTCGATCAGCGTCTCGACCTCGCGCTTGGCCGAGGGGTCGAGGCTGGCGGTGGGCTCGTCGAGGAACAGGATGTCGGGCCGCACAGCCCAGGCGCGCGCCAGTGCCAGGCGCTGCTGCTGGCCACCCGACAGCGAACGCGCCGGCCGATCGGCCAGCGCCTGCAGGCCGACCCGGGCCAGCGCCTGGTCCAGCCGATCGGCGCGCGCATCGGCCGGTACATCGGCCAGCCAGAGCGCGAGTTGCAGGTTGCGTCTGACGCTGAAGTGCAGCAAGAACGGGCGCTGGAACAGCATCGCGGTGACCGGCCGACGGCCATCGGCAGCAGCGTGCAGCACCCGCTGACCGGCGCTGGGCCGCTGCAAGCCGTTGAGCAGTCGCAGCAGCGTGGTCTTGCCCGCGCCGTTGGCACCGACCAACGCGATGCGGTCGCCGCGGTGGATCTGCAGGTCGATCGCTTGCAGCGCCAGCAGTTCACCGAAGTGCACCGAAGCCTGTTGCAAGCCTATCAGCGCGGCGCTCATCGCAGCACCGCCATGCCCGCCAACGCGCCGCCGCGGCGCTGTGTCAGCCCCAGCACCAGGTTGACCGCCGCGACCACCGCCAGCAGCAGCAAGCCCAGCGCCAGCGCCAGCGGCAGGTCGCCCTTGCTGGTCTCGAGCGCGATCGCAGTGGTCATCACCCGCGTGACGCCGTCAATGTTGCCGCCCACGACCATCACCGCGCCGACCTCGGCCACCGCGCGGCCGAAAGCGGTGAGCAGCACAGTGGCCACCGCCAGCCGTTCGTGCGCCAGCAGTAGCACAGCCGACAGCAAGCGGCCCGCGCCCATCGCCTGCAACTCGTCGCCGCCGTCGCGCAGCGCATCAGCCACCAGCTGGCGTGACAGCGCGGCGATCAAGGGCAGAACCAGGATGCTCTGGGCAATGACCATCGCGGTCGGCGTGAACAGGATGCCCAGCGCGCCCAGCGGCCCCGACCGCGACAGCAGCAAGTAGACGATCAGCCCGACCACCACCGAGGGCAGCGCGAGCAGGGTATTGAGTGCGCCCACGACCAGTGCATGGCCAGTAAACCGCGCCACCGCCAACCAGGCGCCCAGCAGCAGCCCGAAGCCCGCGCCCAGCAAGCAGGCCGTGGCCGAGACACGCAGCGACAAACCGACGATTCGCCACAGCGTGGCGTCGGCCTGGGTGATGAGCTGCAGCGCGAGGCCCAGACTCTGGGAGAAAGCGTCCATCGTTGGGCTGGTGCCCCCCCGGGACGGCGCACCGGTTCTGGGACCGGCGCGATTCTTACCCCTGGCGCCTTGGCGCGCGATATGCACGGTTGTGCATAGCGTTGCGTCCAGCCCTAAGCGGCTGGGCGCTGGATCCGCCCGCAGTGTCAGCGCACCGTGTAGCCTCGTCCGTCCAAGCAGGCCGAGACCGCGCGCTGGAACACCGAGGCGTCGGCCATCGCGCCAGCCTGGGTCGTGGCCCATCGGTTGCACTCTTGCTGGTCTGACTCGGTCTGGGCCGCGCTCTGGCCAATGCGCGGGTAGACGATGGGCTGGGGCAAGGGCTTGGGCGCCAGCACCGGCGGCACCGGCTCGACAGCGTCGACGCCTTGCGGCGGCGCGACAACGACGTAACCCTGGCCTGGCGCGGCAGCGTAGTAAACGCCGTTGGCGTAGTAGTAAGGCGCGCCGGCGATCCACAGCGTGGCATAAGCCGGCGGCAGCATCGGCACCGTGATGCCCATGGGTGGCAGCACGACCATGAAGCGCCCGCGCTGGGGCCGGAACCAGACCCCGCCGTGGAAGAAGTAGTTGTCGCGCGCACCAAAGTTGATGCTCAGACTGCCCGCTGGCAAGCCCGGCGCCAAGTAACCCCGCGGCGGGTAGTAATGGTCGAGACGGTGGCGCTGGTCGAGCACCAGCCCATGCCGGCCGTCGCGCTCAGGTCGGTCGCGCCGATCCTGGGCCAGCGCTGCACTGCTCAGCCCGGCCATCAAGGCCAGCGCAAGGATCAGACGAAGAGGTGATGTCATGGTGAGCCCTGGAAGTACGCAGACGCGACGCGCGCGAATTTACCCGCAAGCAGGCCCCGATTGAAACCAGGCCTGTTGTCGCGGATGTTGCGGCGATGCAAAGAAGCTTTTCCTGGCCTGGTTCCGGGCCAAATTTCCGGCCTGGTACCAGGCCCGGCAACGAAGTTCAAGCGCGCAGCTTGGCTACCAGTTGCGCGATCCTGTCGAACGGGAACGGCTTGATGATGTAGTCGAAAAACCCAGCTGCCAACGCGCGCGCGACTTCGGTATCCATCGCGTTGGCAGACACTGCCACGCAAGGGATGGACGCCAGCTCAGGGTCGGCGCGCAACTGAGCCAGCAGCTCGAAGCCATTGAGGCGTGGCAGGTTGATGTCGAGCAGCAGCAGGTCGGGGCGCAGCGCCCGGGCGGCGGCCAGCCCAGCCTCGCCATCGGTGGCGACTTCGAGCTGCGCACCATCGATTCGACGGAAGAAC
>JBILYN010000298.1:0-5649 GCA_044377715.1 Aquabacterium sp. | reverse complement strand
ACAAGTTCACCCCCGTGATCATGCTCACGACCGAAGGCCAGGACGAAAAAAAGGCGCAAGGCCGCGCAGCCGGTGCCAAGGCCTGGATCGTCAAGCCCTTCAACCCGCCGCAGCTGCTGGACGCGGTGTCCAAGCTGATCCTGCCCTGACCCCGGAAGGACCCTCATGCCTGACGTGACGATCACCACCATGCCCCCGTCGTCCGACGCGGTGCTGCGCCTGCCTACCGAGCTGACGATCTACACCGTCGCTGAAACCCGCAGCGCCTGGCTGCCCTGGCTGACTTCGCAGCTCTCAAGCAAATGTGGCTTTGCCACTTTGCTTGATCCCCACGGGGGGCGGCCGGCTTCGGCCGGCCTTGGGGCGCTCAGTGAGCAGCGCGCCGACGCGGCGCTCGTCGATGCCGGCGCGGTCGACCAGGTCGATGCGGCCGGCGTGCAGCTGCTGGCCTCGCTGGCGCTGGCATTGACACCTCGCCGGTTGCAACTGGTCGCGCCCAGCGAGCCGCTGCGCAGCGCCTGCCAGACCTTGGGCCTACAAGCCTTGCTTGCTGACGACGCGGCCAACGAGGCCCACGCGTGAAACCCAGCGAGCAAGACTTCATCGCCGACGCGCTGCCGGCTTTCATCAGCGAGGCGCGCGAGCAGGTCGAAACCATAGAGCAGCTGATGCTGCAGCTCGAGGGCGCACCCGACGACCGCGAACTGTTGGACTCGCTGTTCCGCTGCGCCCACACCGTCAAGGGGTCTGCTGGCATCTTTGGCCTTGACGCGGTGGTGGGCTTTACCCACCATGTCGAGACCTTGCTCGATCGGCTGCGCGAGGGCCAGCTCTCGCTGAACCCCGCGCTGAGCACGCTGCTGCTGCAGTGCAATGACCAGATCCGCTCGCTGGTGGCTGCGGCACTGACGCCGCAAGTCGAGGCCGACGAGGCACTGGCCGTGCGAGCCTTGCTGGTCGAGCGGCTGCAAGCAGCCAGCGGCTCGACCAACCGGTCCGACAACGACGGCACCGCAGCAGCCCGGACCGCGGCGAAGGCCCCCCGCCAAGCCGGCACCTGGCAGGTTTCGGTGCAGTTCGGCCTAGACACCTTCCGCAACGGCATGGACCCGCTGGCGCTGCTGGGCTACCTCGCCGGGATCGGCGAGATCTCCAACCTGCACTGCGACCTGGCCACGCTGCCCGCGATCGACTCGCTGGACGCCGAGAGCTGCCACCTGGGTTTTGACTTCAGCCTGACCACCGACGCCGCGCAGGCCGAGATCGAAGCGGCTTTCAGCTTCGTCCGAGACGACTGTGTGCTGCGATTGGCCGGCGGCGAGCTGGACGTCGACGAGGCACAGCCGATACCCGCTGCGCCAGCGCTTGCCGACGCCGGGTCGCCGGCTCTGCCAAACGCCTTGCCACCCGCCGGTCCACCCGTCACAGACCCAAGCCTGGACGCCAAGCCCGCGCGCCAGCGCCAGAGCGCCGCCGACGACCACCGCTTCATCCGCGTCCACGCCGACCGGCTCGACGCCGTGATCAACCTGCTCGGCGAACTGGTGATCGCTGGCGCCGGCGCACAACTGCTGGCGCGCCAGACTCGGCAACGCGCGCTGGTCGAAGCCAACACCCAGATCGGCAGGCTGATCGAGGAGATCCGCAACGGCACGCTGCAACTGCGCATGGTGCCGATCGGTGAAACCTTCTCGCGGCTGCGCCGCGTGGTGCGCGACACCGCGTCCGAGTTGGGCAAAGAGGTCGCGCTCGAGATCCAAGGCGGCGAGACCGAGCTCGACAAATCGGTGGTCGAGCGCATCGCCGACCCGCTGATGCACCTGGTGCGCAACGCACTGGACCACGGCCTGGAGAAACCCGAGCAGCGCCTGGCCTCGGGCAAAGCGGCACAGGGTCGGCTAACGCTGTCGGCCTGTCATGAGTCTGGCAGCATCCTGATCCGCATCGGCGACGACGGTCGCGGCATCAACCGCGACAAGGTGCTGCAGCGCGCCTGGGACAGCGGCCTGCTCGAGCGCGGCAGCCAGCCGGCCGACGCCGAGATCGTCAAGCTGATCTTCGAGCCCGGTTTTTCCACCGCCAGCGAGGTTACCAAGCTCAGCGGCCGCGGCGTCGGCATGGACGTGGTGCGCCGCAACATCGAGGCCTTGCGTGGCACCGTCACGGTGACCAGCGATCCCGGCCAGGGCGCCCAGATCGAGATCCGGATGCCGCTGACGCTGGCGATCATCGACGGCTTTCTGGTCGGCGTCGGGGCGTCCAAGTTCGTCTTCCCGCTCGACGCAGTGGTCGAGGTGATCGAGCGCGGACCCGCCGCGATGGGCGGCAAGCAGGGCCAGGACGATGGTCCCGACCTGCGCGGCCGCGGCGTCGTCGAGCTGCGCGGCCAGGTGCTGCCGGTGCTCGATCTGCGCCGCCTTTATGGGCTGGACTCACCCGAGCCCGAGCGCAGCAGCGTGGTCGTGATCCGCGCCGGCAGCAGCCGCTACGGCGTGATCGTCGACCAGCTGCTGGGCCAGCACCAGACCGTGATCAAGCCGCTGGGCCGGATGCTGAGCAGCCTGCGCGGCATGTCGGGCTCGTCGATCCTGGGCAATGGCGAGGTCGCGCTGATCTTCGACGTTGTCTCGCTGAGCCAACTCGCATCGCAACAGCCCGCCATGTCGACCGAATCAAGCAATTCCCCCAAGCGCCAAACCGCGATCCACCACCCGTCCCTGGAAGGACAAGCCTGATGAACCACACCACACCCTCCTGGATCGCCCGCCTGCTGGCTGGCGCCGAACTGCAGCAATCGAACCTCGATCTCGAGCGAGCGCTAGATCAGGCGCAGCAGCAAGCCGCCGCTTGTGCAGCTGCTGAGGCTGCGCGCGCCGACACCGAGGCCACGCTGGCCCAGGTCAAGGCCAGGCTCGACGCGGTCGAGGCCGAGTTGCAGGTCCGCACCGACATCATGAATGTCACGAGCATCGTCTCCGAGGCTGACAAAAAAGGCGACATCCTCAGCATCAACGACAAGTTCGTCGAAATCTCCAAGTACAGCCGCAGCGAGCTGATCGGTGCGCCGCACAACACCACGCGCCACCCCGACATGCCCAAGGAGGTCTTCAAGCAGCTCTGGGGAACGATAGGCCGCGGCGACATCTTCCGCGGTGTGATCAAGAACCGCGCCAAGGACGGCACGCCTTATTACGTCGACGCGGTGGTCGCGCCCATCCTGGGCGAGAACGGCAAACCGATGAAGTACTTGGGCGTTCGTTACGACATCACCGCGGCAGAGATCGAGCGCCAGAACGCTCGCGGCATCCTCACGGCGATCGACAGCAGCTATGCCTACATAGAGTTCGACCTCGGCGGCCATGTACTCAGCGCCAACAAGAACTTCCTGCAAGCACTGGGCTACCAGGCCGACGAGATCATCGGCAAGCACCACCGCATGTTCGTCGATCCCTCTACCTCAATGGGGTCGGTTTATGCCCAGTTCTGGCGCGACTTGAACGACGGCAAGGCCCAGATCGATGTCTTCAAGCGCATCAGCAAGGCCGGCAAAGAGATCTGGATTCAAGCTGTCTACGCACCGATCAAGGACGAGATGGGCCGCGTCGTCAAGGTCGTCAAGATCGCCACCGATGTCACCGCGCAGGTCAACGCCAACAACATGCTGGCGCAGGCCGTTGAGCAGGCCCAGCAAGTCACGACCGCCGCGCGCAAGGGCGACCTGAGCCAGCGCATCCCGCTCGAGGGCAAGAGCGGCCCGATCCATCTGCTGTGCGATGGCGTCAACGCGCTGCTCGAGACCACCTCGGTGATCTTTGCAGACGTCGGCCGGGTCTTCGGCGCGCTGTCGGCCGGCGACCTGAGTCAGCGCATCAACGCCGACTACGCCGGCGTCTTCGGCCGCGTCAAGGACGACGCCAACGCCACCAGCGAGAAGCTCTCGGCGATCATCGAGGACGTCGGCCGGGTGTTCTCGGGCCTGGCCGAAGGCGACCTGACCCAGCGCATCACGCGCCACGCCGAAGGCCATTTCGACCAGGTCAAGAACGACGCCAACACCACCAGCGAGAAGCTCGGCACGATCATCGAGGAGGTGCGCGCTGCGGCCGACGCGCTGACCGGCGCGGCCAACCAGGTCAGCGCCACCGCGCAAAGCCTGTCGCAGTCGGCCAGCGAGCAGGCCAGCTCGGTCGAGGAAACCACCGCATCGATCGACCTGATGTCGGCATCGATCTCGCAAAACAGCGACAACGCCCGCGTCACCGACGGCATGGCGACCAAGGCCAGCAAGGAGGCTGGCGAAGGCGGTTCGGCGGTGACGCAGACGGTGACGGCGATGAAGCAGATCGCCGCCAAGATCTCCATCGTCGACGACATCGCCTACCAGACCAACCTGCTCGCGCTGAACGCCGCGATCGAGGCCGCGCGCGCCGGCGAGCACGGCAAGGGCTTTGCGGTGGTCGCTGCCGAGGTGCGCAAGCTCGCCGAGCGCAGCCAGGAGGCGGCGCAGGAGATCGGTGCGCTGGCAGGCAACAGCGTGTCGACAGCCGAGCGCGCAGGCAAGCTGCTCGACGAGATCGTGCCGTCGATCCAAAAGACGTCCGAACTGGTACAGGAGATCGCCGCGGCGTCGGCCGAACAGAGCCAGTCGGTGACGCAGATCGGTGGCGCGATGGGCCAGCTCAGCAAGGCGACGCAACAAAACGCCTCGGCGTCCGAGGAGCTCGCTGCGACCTCCGAGGAGCTCTCAGGCCAGGCCGAACAGTTGCAACAGGCGGTGGCTTTCTTCCAACTCGCCAGCGAGCCGGCAGCAGCGCGCAGAACCAAAGCAGCACCAGCCGAGATCGGTGTCAAGCGCAGGTCAGCACCAGCGTTGCGCGTGGCGGCTACCGCGCCCAGCCCGGCGCGGGCAGCCGGCGGCGGCAACTTCAGGCCGTATTGATGCAGTCGAACAAACCGAACGCCATCAGCTGCCAGGAGCGACGATGAACCACCCACCCCATGACCAGGCCAGCAGCGAGCCCAGTGGCCAATACCTCACCTTCGCGTTAGGCGACGAGGTCTTCGCCACCGACATCCGCACCGTGCGCGAAATCATCCAGCACGGCGCGATGACCAGCGTGCCGCTGATGCCGTCATTCGTTCGCGGCGTGATCAACCTGCGCGGCGCAGTCGTGCCGGTGATCGACCTGCACGCCAGGTTCGGCCGCGCGCCAGCGCGCATCGGCAAGAAGAGCTGCATCGTGATCTTCGACGCACTGCGCGACGGCGACCGCATCGAGCTCGGGCTGTTGGTCGACTCGGTCAGCGCGGTGATCGAAATTGCCGCCGCAGCGATCGAGCCGCCGCCCCAATTCGGCGCCACGGTGCGGCGCGACTTCATCTGCGGCATGGGCAAGGTCGGCGCGCGCTTCGTGATCATCCTGGCGCCAGACAAGGCTTTCGATGTCGACGAGATGGCCCAGCTCTGCGCAACGGCGCAGGACGCGGTAGCGGCATGAGCCGCTCAATTTGATAAATACTTTTTTTACAGACTTTCGGGACCCATATGCAAACCCTCAGGGACGACACCTTCCAGGCCATCACCTCGCTGATGCACCAGCAGGTCGGGCTGCACTTCACAGACAGCAAGAAGCCACTGGTCTCTTCGAG
>JBILYN010000297.1:0-5674 GCA_044377715.1 Aquabacterium sp. | reverse complement strand
GCACCGCGTCGGGGATGCTCTGCACGCCGTAGGTGATGCGTGGGATCAGCCCGAAGAATTCCGGGATGCGCCGGTCCACCCGCTTGCACAAGGCCTCGATGCTTTCACGCAAGGCGTCGCGCGACGGCGCGATGAACTGCGGGTCTGACGCCAGAAAGGAGCGGTAACCCGGCACGTCGCCAGCGTAGCCGGCGTCGCCGGCCACGGCCTCGATCTCGCGTTCCAGGCGGGCCACTTCGGCCAGGCCCAGCGCGTGCACTTCTTCGGGATCGTTGGTGGTGCTGGTGAAGTGCTGCACCCAGGTGCGGTAGTACGCAGCGCCTGCAGGGCCGTCCACGCAACTCAGCGACTCGCGCGCACCGCGCTCCGCCAGGCCTTCCAGGAAATCGGCCCAAGCCTGCAGTGCGGGCTGCAAGGCGTCGCGAACCACGCCCAGCGCGCGTTCGGCCTGGGCCTGCACCCCAGACTGCGCCGCAGCCGCTGAACGCTTGAACGGCGACAGCCAGGCCGAGGCCTCGGGCGCGGCGCCCAGGATGCCGCGCGTGTTGGCAGCCGCGCTGTGCAGCACGACCCGGGGATAGCGGTAGCCGCGCGCATGACCGGCTTCGATGTTGGCCTGCACATCGCGCAGGTAGGCCGGCAGGCCGGCGAGACGGTCTACGTACAGCGCCGCGGCGGCGGCATCACCGATGCTGGTTGAGTTGGCCCAGAACATGGCCGTGAAGTCGGGCCCGGCCGGGAACAGCCAGGGTCGCTGCCAGGAATCGACGGCATGCTGCGCACGCAGCCCTGCCAGTTCGCGCTTGATGAGCGCCAGCGTGGCACGCTCTTGGGCATTCAAGGGGACGGTGTCGATCTGTTCTGCCCGCGTCAGCAAATGCCCGGCATCGGTGTTGCGACGTTGGTGGTCGGCTGCAGACTCACGGAACAGCACCGCGTCTTGCAGCGTCTGGCCAGCGAGCACGGCCGACAACGGCAGCTCATGGCACTCGAAGGCCCAGTAGCGCTCAGCCAGCGCTGCCAATGCCTGCGATGCAGTCTGCTGGGTCTGTTCGTTCATGGGCCGTGCTCCCTCGGTGTGCCGCAGATCGCCTCGCGCATCACTGCAATCGTCCAGTCCGGCAATTCGTAAACGAAGTTGTGGCCAGCGCCTTTGGGTGCGACGATGCGCCGCGCCCGCGTGGACGTGGCCAGGTAGCGTTCGCGCGTGGCTGCAAAGAAGTGGTACATGCGGCGCGCGTTCTGTGCGCCGCCGGTCTGGGCTTCGGGCAACAAGGCGATGTCGCCGCCCTCGTCGTCCCTCGGGCCCACCAGCCACACGGGCAGGTCGCCCAGGTCGCGGTCATAGACCACCGTGTCCCAGGCCACGGCGGCCACGCCTTCGGGGCTGAGTTCGCTGTAGATGGACGCCTGCGCGAAAAGGTTGCCGGCGTTCGCCTGGACAGCACGTGCGGCGGCCACCTCGGGCCCCAACACGGCTTGGGTGGCTTCCATGGCCTGTTTGTAGGCAGGCACCTGGGCCATGCGGGCGTTGTGGCGGGCCTGCAGGTTCACGCCAAAGAGCTGCGCGAAGCCGCCCAGCCAGGCCGTGCGGCGCATCTCCTTCAGCGCGCTCAGGCGCGGGCCGAACACGATGGTTTCCAGCGGTGTGGGGTCCAGCAGCACCAGCGTGTGCACCAGGTCCGGCCGGCGGCGCGCGATGTTGGCGGCGAGCAGCCCGCCGAAGGAATGACCCGCCCAGATGAACGGGCCCTGTTCGCCTGCGCGCTCCAGCGCTAGCACCATCTCGTCGGCCTCGCGCGCCGTGGTGCGCGGGAAGGGGCCGGTGTCGCTCCAGCCGGTGCCCGGGCGGTCGATCAGGATCGAACGCGTCTCACCCCGGAATGCGCGGTGCAGGTGGTGCATGGCGTAGCCGCTGGCGTGGCCGCCGGCAAACCAGACCACGGGCACCCGACCGGGTGGTGCGCTGCCTTCGGCCAGCAGGTGCACGCGGTAGCCGCCCAGATCGACAAGTCGACCAGGCGGCGGCATGGCTCGGCGTGCGCGTGACAAGGTCAACAGATGCTGGATGGAGGCCACACCGAGCGCCAGGCCCAGCACGACCCCCAGCGTGGCCAGCGGCCAGCGCAACCCCGCGGGCAGCAGCAACGCCATGCCCCAGAAGAGCAGGCCCACGGCCACAGCGATGAGCAGCCCCGCCGCGTCGCGACTGAACAAGGTCAGCAGAGCATGGCGCCAGCGCTGCACGGCTCACGCACCCGAAGCGATGGTGTCGCCATCAGGCGTGGTGGCTGCGCGGTGTTCGGGCAGCCACCATGCAGCCAGCGCAGCGGCACCCATGCAGGCCGCTGCCATGATCAAGGCCAGGTCGTAGTTGCCGGTGCGGTCGTGCACCAGGCCGGCCAGCCAGGGCGAGATGCCACCGCCTGCCGCCATGGCCACCATTTGCGTGGCGCTGGCGCGGCCGAAGGTGTCGGCGGTGAAGTAACGGCGTGCCAGCAGCAGGCTGACGCTGTTGTCTCCACCCGAACACAGGCCCAGCAGGCCACCGGCCGCGATGCTGACCCACAGTCCGCCACCGGCATAGATCACCAGCGTGGCCAGCATGGGCACGGTCATCACGATCACCGCCAGCCGCGATGCCGGCATGCGGTCGGCCAGCCAGCCGGCCAACAAGTTGCCCGTGAGTCCACCCAGGCCGACCAGACTCATCGCAAACGCCGCCTGCCCGGGGGTGGCGCCCCGGTCCTGCAGCAGCGCAGCGAAGTGCATGAAGATCGCACCCACGCCCAGCGCGAACAGCATGTTGAACAAGGCCAGCTTCCACCAGATCGCGTCGCGCATGAAGGCGGCCATCGAGTGGGGGCTTCTACCATTGGCGGGCGCTGCGGTGGAAACAGACTTGCGCGCATCCAGCCCTGCCAAAGGTTCCCGGCGCGCTGCCGGCTCGCGTTCGCGCACGAACAATAACGCCGCCGCGCCGCACATCAACAAACTCAACCCCGCCATGACCATGAAGGCCTGGCGCCAGCCCAGCTGGCTGATGACGGCCTGTGTCCACAGCGGGTGCAGGATGCCACCGACGCCGCCGCACGCGAACAGCAGACCCAAGGCCCGGCCCAAGGATTGGTCGAACCAGCCTTGCACCAGCTTGGCCAAGCTGAGCAAGGACGCGCCGGCAGCGGTCACCATCAGCGCCAGACACAAGCCGTAGTAGACCCACACGCTGCCCTGCATCATCGAGAAGGCAGCGAAATTCGCCGACTGCAGCACCACCCCCGTCAGCATCAGCGGACGCAGCGGCACTTTGTCGATGACCCAGCCAGTCAGTGGCGCGATCAGCGGCGTGAACAAGGTGGCCAGGGTGAGCGAGAAGGCAATCTCGCCACGGCTCCAGCCCAGGCTTTGCTGCAAGGGCAGCAGGAACAAACCAAACGTGGAGCCATACAGAGCGCTCACGCCAAACATGGCCAGCGCACCGCTGCCGGCCAGTGCGCGCCAACTGGCAGCGGAGTCGGGGGACGCGACCTGCGATGAAGACGGTGTGGCGGTCGAGTCCATCAAGCCTCAGAAGTCGTAGCGCACCGACACATCCAGCGTGCGGGGGCGCTGCAGGTAGTACTGCTGGAAGGCCTTGTTGCCGTCCGGTGTGCCCTGGATGTTCATGATGCCGCGCTTGTCAGCCACGTTGCCCAGGCCTGTTGCCAGGGTCCAGTTGCCCTTGTTGAAGTTCACGCCCAGGTCCACCGTGTCGTAGGCGGGCGCCTTGTAGAACGCAGTGAGGTCGATCACACGTTCACCGACATGCGTGTGCGTGATGTTGAACCGCCCCGCCGAGCCCAGCGGACCCGTGAAGCGGTAGTTGCCCTGCAGGGCGGTCTGCAGCTTGGCGGTGCCGGGCAGCCGCGCGCCGGAAGCGATGGTCACGGGTGCGCGGCCTGCTAGCGTCTGTACGTCCTTGGTGGTCTTGGCGTCGATGCTGGCCAGCGAGGCCGCCACATCGAAGGCCGTGTTGATGCGCCAACGCAAGGCGGCTTCCAGGCCGGTGCTGCGGGCCTTGCCGACATTGCCGATGCCTGAGAAGGCCAGTTGGCCGCGCTGCTCGAAGTAGGTGAACTGCGCGTCGGTCCAGTCGAGCAGGAAGGCTGTCAAATCGAGTTGCACACCTGTTGCTGGTGCCAGGCGAACACCTGTCTCGTAGTTCCACAGGCTGTCGGACTTGAAGGTCGTCTGCGGCGGCCCTTCATTCACGCCGCCATAGCGGTAGCCCTTGGAGGCCAGGGCGTACCACAGGTTGTCACCGAAACGGTACTTCACGCTGGCCTTGGGCGTGTTGCCGTTGTCGCCGCCGCCCAGCACCGGCCCGTTGCTAGGGGCGCCAAAGACCGAACCGGTCTGTTGGAAGGCGGTGGTGGTCTTGTAGACACGGGCACCCAGCCCTGCGCTCCAGCCACCGCCCAGGCTGTATTCGCCGTCAAAGAACGCCGCCTTCTCGGTGCCTTCGGAGCTCGTCTTCAAGTCCACCAGGTCCACGACACCAAACGCAGCCGTGGCGTCGCTTTGCTTGGCCGCACCGCTGCCCTGGTTGGTCTGGTAGAACACGCCGGCCACCCAACTGAAGGCGCCACCGGGCTTGCTGCTGATTCGCAGTTCCTGCGATTTGGCGTCGCTGTTGCTGGCGGCAACCCGCGCCACCAGCGGCAGCGCCAGCCCCAGGGTGCCAAACAGCCGCGTGTCGTCGCCGTTGGCGTTGGTCTTGGTCTTCCAGTAGCCGGTGACGGAAGTCAACATCACGCCGCCCAAGTCGTAGTCCACCGTCAGGCTCGAGAAGTCGAACTGCGAGCTGCCGCTGCCGAGCGAGGGGTTGTCGTGCTCCAGCTTCTTCGGGTCGCCGAAGACATAGCTGAAGTCGTTCTGCTTTGTCTTCTGCGTGCTGGCCACGAATGTGGCCGTCAGTTCGCGCAAGGGCTTCACGGTGACCAGCAACCTGCCGCCGGTCTGGCGCACCTCGTTGGCGTCCTTGGTGTTGGTCCCCTTGTTGTCGATGTACCCCGGTGAGGTTCGATCAAAGGCCACCACGCGCAGCGCAGCCACTTCACTGAGGGGTGCATTGACCATGCCGTACAGCGACGCGGCGGTCGTGCCTTGCGACACGCCACTGGCCCCCACCTGGACCGCCGCACCGAAGGCTTTCAGGTCAGGCTTGGCCAGCAGATAGCGCACCGCGCCGCCGAGAGAACCAGACCCGAAGAGCGCGCCCTGCGGCCCGCGAAGTACCTCAATGCGGTCCAGGTCGAAGGGCATGATGTCGGCCACCAGCCCCTTGCCGATGGGCGACGCCAGCGGCACGTCTTCTAGGTACGAACCGCTCGCGTTCTGTTGTCCGCCGCCGCTCTCGGGTGAGGCTTGGCTGCTCAGGCCGCGGATGGTGATGCCGCTGCCGTTGGGGTCGCCCCGGTTGAGTTGCACGCCCGGCGTCAGCTTCAGGAAGTCTTCTTGATCGCGCGCACCACGTCGCTCGAGATCGCTGCCCTGCAACACTGACACCGTGCCTGCCACCTCGCGCTGCTTCTCCAGCCGTTTGTTGGCCGTGATGACGATGATTTGCGATCTGTCCTCGTCAGCCTTGTCCGCTGGCGCTTGTTGCGCAGCAGCGGGCTGCGAGGCCATCAGC
>JBILYN010000069.1:0-16982 GCA_044377715.1 Aquabacterium sp. | reverse complement strand
AATCCACTCTGCCGCGTTGTCGAGGAAGTAGCGATCGTGGGTGATCGCCACCACCGTGCCCGAATAGCGTTTGAGGAACTGTTCGAGCCAGTCCACGCTCTCGGCGTCCAGGTGGTTGGTCGGCTCGTCGAGCAGCAGCATGTCGGGCTTGCTCAGCAGCAATCGGCACAGCGCGACGCGGCGTTTCTCGCCGCCTGACAGCAGGCCGATCTTGGCGTCCCAGGGCGGCAGGCGCAGCGCGTCGGCGGCAAGTTCCAACTGCAGGTCGGTGTTCTCGCTGCCACCGGCTGCGATGATGGCCTCCAGGTTGGCCTGCTCGGCCGCCAGCTTGTCGAAATCGGCGTTCTCGTCAGCGTACTCGGCATAGACCTCATCGAGCCGCTTCTTGGCCGCCAGCACCCCGCCTATGCCTTCTTCCACCGCTTCGCGAACGGTCTGCTCGGCTGGCAGAAGAGGTTCCTGAGGCAAATAGCCTATCTTCAGGTCGGGCATCGCATGGGCTTCGCCTTCGAAGTCCTTGTCGATGCCGGCCATGATTTTGAGCAGCGTGCTCTTGCCCGAGCCGTTGATGCCGAGCATGCCGATCTTCGCGCCTGGGAAGAAGGACAGCGAGATGTTCTTCAGGATCTGGCGCTTCGGCGGCACGATCTTGCCGACGCGGTTCATGGTAAAGACGTACTGGGCCATGGTTCAAAGTTTCCGGGTGTGCGAGCTGAAGTCTGGGCGAGCGCTCAATCGTTTCACAAGAACGTGTTGGGCGATGGCGCTGGGTGAACTGCGCGCCGGGCCACGACGTGGTCCGCGCTGGACCGGCGATTATCGGCGCAGCGGCCATGAATGGGTCGGATGCGGGTGCGGGGTTGGCAGGTCAAGCCGGGCCACTTGTTGCAGGTCGAACTCGCGGCCTGCTACCGCGTTTTCGCCAGCCGCGGCTGGGCCGAGGAGATTTTCAACCACATCACGCTGCGGATGCCGGGGGCATTGCGGTACCCCAAGAAATTTAGACTGTGTTTTGGTGGCAAATTTGCTACCATATTGCTGTGGTCTGTCGAGTCATTCTGGATACCAATGTCTTGGTTTCGGCTTGCCTGGGCAGTGGACCTGCTAATCAGGTGGTTCGGGCCTGTCTGCTGGGCTTGTGTCGTCCATTGATCGGGGTTGCGCTGTTCGCCGAGTACGAGGACGTGATGGGTCGTGGAGACCTCTGGGTCCGATCACCCCTGACTGCACAGGAGCGCCAGCACCTTTTCGATATCTTTCTCGGACATTGCGAATGGACAAGGGTTTACTTTGGCTGGCGACCGAATCTGCCTGACGAAGCAGACAACCACCTGATCGAACTCGCGCTGGCCGGTGGTGCCTCGTTCATCGTCAGCCGCAACCTGCGGGACCTTGTGCGTGGGGAACTTCAGTTTCCTGGGCTACGAGCCCTCGATCCCGCATCATTCCTGGAGGAGCTTTCACGATGGCCGCATTGACCCTGCGCCTGGCAGACGACAAGCACCGGCGCTTGCGCGCGCTGGCTCAAAGCCGAGGCACGACGATCAACCGCTTGCTCGACGAAATGACCACGCTGATGCTGGCCGAATTCGATGCCGAGGCGCGCTTCAAACTGCGCGCCGCACGCGGCATGGGCCGCAGCGAACAGGGGCTGGCGCTGCTGGACAAGGCGGCGCAGTTGGGGGTCCCGACCTGAGCGCGGGCAGCGGTCTTCAATCGCCTGCTTCTTGCAACGGCGCCAGCAAAGCTTGCAGCTCGGCCAGGTCAAAGCGCGCTGTTGTGCCGGCCTCAGCGCTTGGCCCCAGCACCGCCTCGGCCAGCGCCGCCTTGCGGGCCTGCAAGCCCAGCAACCTCTCCTCGATGCTGCCTGCGATCACCAAGCGGTAGACGGTGACGGGCTTGTGCTGGCCGATGCGGTGGGCGCGGGCGCTGGCTTGCTGCTCGACAGCTGGGTTCCACCAGGGGTCGAGGTGGATCACGGTGTCGGCGGCGGTCAGGTTCAGGCCGACGCCGCCGGCCTTGAGGCTGACGAGGAAGACGGGCGCCTCGCCGCGCTGGAACTGCGCGACCCGGCTGCCTCGATCGGCGGTCGCGGTGTCGCCGGTCAGCGTCAGCCAGGTCAGGCCCAGCGCGCGCAGCTCGGGCTCGACCAGGCGCAGCATGCGCGTGAACTGCGAGAAGACGAGGATGCGCCGGCCCTCGGCGACCAGCGTGGGGAGGGTCTCGCGCAGCCATCCGAGCTTGACGCCGGCACCCTCGCAAGCACCGATGTCGGGGCCGGCCAGCTCTGCCGGTCCGGGGGGCTCGAGCAGGCGCGGGTCGTTGCAGGCCTGGCGCAGCTTGAGCAGCGCATCGAGGATGCTGACCATCGCGCCGGAAAATTTCTGCCGGGTCAGGATGCGCCGCACCTGCTCGTCGGCGGCCAGCCGAACGCTCTCGTACAGCATCCGCTGCCGGCCGGCCAGGGCCAGACGGTGGATTTGCTCGGTCAGCGGCGGCAACTCGGTCGCCACATCCGCTTTGCGCCGACGCAGGATGAAGGGCCGCACCCGCTGCGCCAGCAACCGGGCGCGCAGGGTCTCGCCGTTTTTCTCGATCGGCGTTCGCCAGTCGCGGGCAAAGCTGCGTGCGTCGCCCAGGTAGCCCGGCAGCAGAAAGTGGAACTGCGCCCACAGCTCACCGAGGTGGTTTTCCATCGGCGTGCCGGTCAGGCTGAGCCGGTGGCGCGCGTTGAGCCGGCGTGCGGCGCTGGCCGTGCGGCTGCCGGCGTTCTTGACCATCTGCGCTTCGTCCAGGATCACCAGGTGCCAGGGCTGGCGCTGCAGCGCCATCGCGTCGCGCCACAGCAGCGGGTAGCTGGTCAGCACGACATCGAACTGCGGCATGCGGACGATGTCAGCGCTTCGGCGCGGGCCTTGCAGCGTCAGCAGCTTCAAGGACGGCGCCACGCGCTGCGCTTCGGCCTGCCAGTTGAAGACCAGCGAAGCCGGCGCGACCACCAGCGCGGGCCGGTCCAGTCGGCCGGCTTGCTGCTCGACCAGCAGGTGGGCCAGCGCCTGCGCGGTCTTGCCCAGTCCCATGTCGTCGGCCAGGATGCCGGCCATGTTGTGCCTGCGCAGTTGCTGCAGCCAGGCCAAGCCCTCGCGCTGGTAGGGCCGCAGCGTGATGCCCAGCCCGGGCGGCGGCTCGACCTGGCGCGGCGCGGCGCCGCTGGCTTGTTGGTCCAGCCATTGCAGCCCGGCGTCTCCTTGCAGCGCCCAGTCGCGGCGCGCGCTGGGGTGGCTCGCCATCGTGTCTCGCAGACCTTCGCGCAGCAGCGCCAGCCGCTGTGCGTCCCAGGACGAGATCAGCATCGGGTCGTCGTTGCGCCGGCGCGGCTGGGTCAGCAGGTCGACCAGCGCCCGGGTGATGGCTTTCAGCGGCGCGGCCAGCGCATCGATGTGCCGTCCGCCCGGCAGATGCAGGCGTATCAGCGCGTCGTCGGCGATCGCCTCCAGCGCCTGCGCGTCGGTCCAGCGCCGGTCGCGGGAAATGAGTCGCGCCAGCAGCGGCACCAGATCCAGCGTCTCGCTGCCGTCACGGGTCTGCAGCTCGACGCCCAGGCTGAGCATCCAAGAGCCCATGCCGCGTGGCTGCGACAGCGGCTTGAGCTCGATCTTCCAGCCCGTGGCGGGTAGGCTGGCGTGCGCGAATCCTGGCAGCAGCTCAACAGTCCAGCCCTCGGCCTGGAATTGGGGCAGGGTATCGGCCCAGAAATCAGCGAAATCTGCCTCGCGGACCAGGCTCCAGAGTTCGGGCGCATCGCCCAGCGCGGACTCGTCGCCACGCCATTGCAGCGCGTCGGCCGGCAGTGGGTGCAGGCCGCTGGCGCGCATGCGTGCGATCGCCGCGTCATGCTGTGCGGGCGATGGTCTTGCCGCCCCGACCCAGCACAGCTGTGCCACGGTCAGCTGCGGCCCGCGGGCGCCGAACAGCGGTGCCCGCGCGGGCGCTCGCACCGGACCGCAGGGCCGCAGGCCGAGCAGGCCGTCGCCACGGTCCAGCGTTCGCAGCGTCAGGCAAGGGGTGGCGGGCGCCGAAACTGGCATCTGGCGCATTGTCGGGTGCTGTGGAATCATCGCTTCCGACGAGTGCGCGTCAGCGGCTCAAGTCCAACAATCATTGGCGTTCAAACTCAGGAGTGTTGACATGGCTGAAGCCTATATCGTCGCCGCCGTTCGTACCGCTGGCGGCAAACGCAACGGCAAACTCTCGGGCTGGCACCCGGTCGACCTGGCGGCCAGCGTGCTCGACGAGCTGATCGCGCGCACCGGCTGCGACCCGGCGCTGGTCGAGGACGTGATCATGGGCTGTGTCGGCCAGGCCGGTGAGCAGGCTGTCAACATCGCGCGCAACGCGGTGATGGCCTCTTGCCTGCCCGAATCGGTGCCCGCAACCTCGGTCGACCGGCAGTGCGGTTCGTCGCAGCAGGCGCTGCATTTCGCCGCCCAAGCGGTGATGTCGGGCAGCATGGACATCGTGATCGCCGCCGGCGTCGAGAGCATGTCGCGCGTGCCTATGGGTCTGCCGTCGTCGCTGGCGGCCAAGGCCGGCATGGGTTTTTACGTCAGCCCCAAGCTGCAGGAGCGCTACCCTGGCGTGCAGTTCAGCCAGTTCACCGGTGCCGAGATGGTGGCCAAGAAGCATGCGTTGACGCGCGACCAGGTTGACGCCTACGCCTTGCAGAGCCACCAGCGTGCGATCGCTGCGACCCGCGGCGGCGCGTTCAGCGCTGAGATCCTGCAGCTCGCGGTGCGCATGAACGACGGCACCGAGACCGGTGAGATGCACGCTGCCGACGAAGGCATACGCTTCGACGCGTCGCTGGCCAGCATCGGCGGCGTCAAGCTGCTGCAAGAAGGCGGCGTCTGCACGGCGGCCAATGCCAGCCAGATCTGCGACGGATCGGCCGGCCTGATGGTCGTCAACGAGCGCGGTCTCAAGACCTTGGGCGTGAAGCCGCTGGCCCGGGTGCACCAGATGACGGTGATCGGCGGCGACCCGGTGATGATGCTCGAGACGCCGATTCCCGCGACGCTCCAGGCGCTGAAGAAAGCCGGCATGGGCATCAACGACATCGATTTGTTCGAGGTCAACGAGGCTTTTGCGTCCATCCCCGTGGCTTGGCTGAAGGTCACCGGCGCTGACCCGGCCAAGCTGAATGTGAACGGCGGCGCGATTGCGCTCGGCCACCCCTTGGGCGGCAGCGGCGCCAAACTGATGACCACGCTGCTGCACGGGCTGATGGCGCGCGGCGGCCGCTACGGCCTGCAGACCATGTGCGAAGGCGGCGGGCTGGCCAACGTCACGATCGTCGAGCGGCTCTGACGCCTGGTCGCTTGATGTCCGCAGCCCAACGTGTCGACCAGGTGGGCGCGATGCAATCGGCGCTCGCCGACTTGCTGCAGCGCCTGGATCCGCAGCCATCGTCTCGGGTCCAGGGCCTGCAGCGCCTGTCGGGTGGAGCAAGCCAGGAGCTCTGGGCTTTCGAGCGCGTGACTGGAACCGATGCGGTGCAGCGATTGATCCTGCGCCGCGCGCCGCCCGGCGCACGCCTGAGCGGCAGCGGCGGGCCGGGTCTGGCGGCCGAAGCGGCGCTGATCGGCAAGGCCGGCGCCGCCGGGGTACCGGTGCCAGACGTCATCGCGCTGCTGCAGCCCGAGCACGGCTTGGGCGAGGGTTTCATCATGCAGCGCCTGGCCGGTGAGACCCTGGGTCGTCGCATCGCCAGCGCCTACCGGCCGGCCTTGGCCTTCCAGTGCGGTCAGGCCTTGGCCGGCATCCATGGGCTGGCGCTGGCAGGCCTGCCTGGCTTGCGCAGCACGCAGCCCGCCGCCGAGGTCGAGCACCTGCGCAACTGGCATGCTGGCCACGGCCGAGCCAGACCGGTGTTTCAGCTCGCGCTGCGCTGGCTGCAAGATCGGGCGCCTGCCGATGCGTCGCTGGCGCTGGTGCATGGCGATTTCCGCAACGGCAACCTGATGATCGATCTCGAGGAGGGCGGTGGCTGCTTGCGCGGTGTGCTCGACTGGGAGCTGGCCTATCTTGGTGACCCGATGGCTGACCTGGGCTGGCTGTGCGCCAACCCCTGGCGCTACGGCCAGTCGCAGCGTCCCGTCGGTGGATTCGGTCTGCGCGATGAACTCTTTGCTGGTTACCGCGCCGCCGGTGGCCAAGTCGATGCTGAGCGCGTGCTCTGGTGGCAGGTGCTGGGCACGCTGCGTTGGGGCGTGATGTGCGAAGGCATGGGCTTGGCCGGGCTGAGCGGCGCGGGGATGGAAAAGACCGCGATCGGTCGCCGTGCGTCGGAGACCGAGATCGACCTGCTTGAATTGATTGCGCCGCGTCTTGGCGCTTCTCAGGTCCCACAGGACCCACAGGACCGCTGATGCAGGACTCACCCGATCCCGAAGACCTGATCCAGGCCGTGGCGAAATTCCTGCGCGAGCAGGCCGGGCCAGCGCTGGGTCAGGCCGGCGAAGCGGCGCTGGGCTACCAGGCGCGTGTCGCCGCCAACATGCTCGACATTGCGCGGCGCCAACTGCTGCTCGCGCCTGCCGCAGCCGCCCGCGAACTGGCCAGCCTGCAGGGCTTGCTGGCTCAGGACGGCGACTTGGCCGGTCTCAACCAAGAGCTGGCCGAGGGTATCGCCAGCGGGGACATAGCGCCCGACGACCCAGGTCTGGCCGAGCATCTGTGGGCCAGCACCTTGGCCAAGCTGGCGGTCGACCAACCGGGCTACGAAACCTACCGTCGGTTGTCCGGCGCTGCGCCCGACAAATCTTCGGGTTGAACGCGTCGGTTCGCGGCTGACCCGGGTGTCGCGGCATGCGTCGCGCGGCGGTCTTCACCCCCTGCCCGACAATGCCATGGGATGAACCCCCGTACCGGCCCGGCCCACCCGTCGATCTGGATCACGCTGCGGCACCGGGATTTCCGGACGCTGTGGCTGGGCAGCGCGGTCTACTTCATGGCCAACGCGATGCAGGCGATGGCCTCGGCCTGGCTGATGGTCGAGCTCACAGGTTCGTCCTTCCTGGCTGCTTTGGTGCAAACGGCGGTGTTCCTGCCGATGTTCGTGCTGGCATTGCCTGCCGGTGTGCTGGCCGATACCACCGACCGTCGCCGCTTGATCATCGTGGCCTTGCTGCTGCAGGCTGCGGTGGTGCTGCTGCTGGCCTTGCTGTTGGTGCTGGGCTGGGCCGGGCCCGCGACGCTGCTGGTCTTCACGTTGATCGCAGGCTGCTGTACCGCGATGATGTCGCCGGCCTGGAATTCGGCGGTCGGCGAAATTCTGCCGCGCGAGGAGTTGCCGCAGGCCATCATCGCGATGAGCATTGCCTACAACGGCGCGCGTGCGATCGGCCCGGCGTTCGCAGGCCTGCTCTACGGCCAGATCAGCGGCCTGGCGATGGCCTGGGGTGGCCGGCAGATCGGCGGTGGTGCGGTGTTCATGCTGGCGGTGGGTGGCACGCTGGCGATGGCTGCCGTCGTCCATCGCCTGCCGCCCAAGCCGCATTCGCCGAGCCGCCTGCCACCCGAGCGGCTGTGGGGCGGCACGCTGTCAGGCCTGCGCTATGCGTGGCACTCGGAGATGATCCTGGCGCAGTTGCTGCGAACGGCGGCTTACAGCGCCGCCGGGTCTGCGCTGTGGGCCTTGCTGCCGGCGATCGGCCAGCAAAGGCTGGGACTGGGTGCCGAGGGCTTCGGCTTGCTGATGGGCTGCCTGGGCATCGGGGCGGTGGGGGCTGGCCTGGTGCTGGGTCGCTTGCGCCAGCGCCTGGGCTTGGAGCGCTTGGTGGCCTGGTGCTGCGGCTTGTTTGCGCTGGTGATGGCGGTGGCTGCGCTGTCGCGCTGGGCTCTGCCGGTTTACGTCGCACTGTTGTGCGGCGGTGCGGCCTGGATGAGCGCGATGAGCACCTTCAACACCGCCACCCAGACCAGCGCGCCGCCCTGGGTGCGTTCTCGTGCCACCGCGATGCACGTGCTCAGTGCGCTGGGGCCGTTTGCGCTGGGATCGGCTTTCTGGGGCGCTGTGGCCGGGCTGGTTGGGCTGCAGGTCGCGCTGTGCGCCGCTGCCGCGCTGATGCTGGCCAACCTGCTGTTGGCGCGCTATTTGCCGCTGCGCATGGGCGAGATGCAGGAGGTCACCCAGGCACCATTCGAGGACTTGCTGGTGGCCGACCAGCCCGACCCCGAAGCCGGTCCGGTCTCGGTCGAGGTCAGCTACCGTATCCGGCCCGAAGATGCCGAGGTCTTTCTGGCCGAGGTGGCGCAGCTCAAAGGGCCGCGCCAGCGCGACGGTGCCAGCCTGTGGCGCATCTACCGCGACCTGGACGACCCGACGCGCTATGTCGAGCGCTTTCTGATCACCCGCTGGGCTGACTACCTGCACCAGCGCGCCCGTGGCACGGTGGCCGACCAAGCCATCGAGGCCAGGGTGCGTGCGCTGGTGCTGCCGGGAGAGCCTGTCGTGATGCAGCACTACATCGCTGAGAGGTAGAACCAAAGATCTGCCCGCATGCAGGCGGGCAAGCGCCTGAGGCGTCTTTCTGAGGCGTCATTCAGGCGGCCGTTCCGAAGAAGGCCAGCGCCACTTCGGTTGGCAGCGGCTGGCCAGTGCGGCGTGCGCGGGTGATCACCTGCCAGAAATAGCGGTAGCTGGCGCGGTCATGCAGCCGGTCCTGGCCTTGCTGGCGGTGCCTGATCGGCGCCCAATGCGCAGCCTGTGCTGCAGCGATGATCTCTATCGCTTCGTCGAGCTCTGCCACGCTGGGGGCGAAAGCCTCGACGATGGGACGGATCTGCGCCGGGTGGATGCTCCACATCCGTGTGTAGCCGAACTCGCGCGCTGCGCGGGTCGCGGCGGCGGCGATGGCTTTCTCATCCTTGAACTCGGTGACCACGCAGTGCGAGGGCACTTTGGCTGCGCCGTGGCAGGCTGCTGCTATCTCGAGCTTGGCACGCAGCACCAGCGGATGCTCGAACTGGCCTTTGACGCTCATCGCGGTCTGTGGGATCGCACCGCGGTGCGCTGAAACGAAGTCCATCAGCCCGAACGACAGGCTCTGGATTCGCGGCAGCGCGGCGATGGCTTGAACGTCGCGCAGCGCGCCGTGGGTCTCGACCAGCGCATGCACCGGCAAGGTCAAGCCTTTGCCGTGGACCCGCGCCACATGCTCGATGTGGGCAATCGCTTGCTGTACGTCGGCCAGGTGGCGTGGCTTGGGCACCATCAGGTAGGCCAGCCGGTCGCCAGCGCGCCCGACCAGGGTTTCGACATCGGCAGCAAAAGCCGGGTGGTCGACTGGATGGACCCGTGCGCCGACCCGGCCGAAACGGTTTTCGGCCGAGAGAGCCAGTTCGGCGCAGAGCTGGGCGTGCTCGGCTTCAGCGCCTATCGGCGCGCCGTCCTCGCAGTCGAGCGTGATGTCGAACACAGGGCCGAGCTCGGCCTGCAGCGCCAGGCTTTTTCGCATCCTGTCCTCGACGCCGCAGTAGTGGTCACACACCGGGAGGTCGGGCGCGAGGTCGTCTTCCTCGAACAAGGCGTCGCAGGGCAGGGTGGAGGATGTCATGGCATTTCAAAATGGAGAAAGGGCTGTCAGCGGTATGCCGATCAGCCCTTGGCACTATGGCCCAAGCGGGCCAACAGCGTCATCACAGCAGGTGTTTGACCCCATCTTGTTCACCCAGCAACTCGGCCAGGGTCTTGTCGATGCAAGACTGCGAGAACGCATCGATAGGCAAACCCTCGACCAGCTTGTACTCGCCGCCTTCGCAGGTGACGGGGTAGCCGAACATCACGTCCTTCGGGATGCCGTAGTCGCCGTTGCTGGCGATGCCCATCGTCACCCAGCCACCATTCGTGCCGAGCGCCCAGTCGCGCATGTGGTCTATCGCGGCGTTGGCGGCTGACGCGGCCGACGACACGCCGCGTGCGGCGATGATGGCCGCGCCGCGCTTGCCCACCGTGGGCAGGAAGGTCTCGGCGTTCCAGACCTGGTCGTTGATCATGTCCTTGACCGATGCGCCGGCGATGGTCGCGAAGCGGTAGTCGGCGTACATCGTCGGCGAGTGGTTGCCCCACACCGCCAGCTTCTGGATGCTGGCCACCGGCTTGCCGGTCTTGGCGGCGAGCTGGCTCAGCGCGCGGTTGTGGTCCAGTCGCAGCATCGCAGTGAAGTTCTTGCGCGGTAGGTCAGGTGCCGACTTCATCGCGATGTAAGCGTTGGTGTTGGCCGGGTTGCCGACCACCAGCACGCGCACGTTGCGCGACGCCACGGCGTTGAGGGCCTTGCCCTGGGCGGTGAAGATCTGCGCGTTGGCGGCCAGCAGGTCGGCCCGCTCCATGCCGGGGCCGCGCGGGCGTGCGCCCACCAGCAAGGCGTAGTCGGTGTCCTTGAAAGCGCTCATCGGGTCGCTGTGCGCTTCCATCCCCGCCAGCAGCGGGAAGGCGCAGTCTTCGAGTTCCATCATCACGCCCTTCAGGGCTTCCTGGGCCTTGTCGACCGGCACTTCCAGCAGTTGCAGGATGACGGGCTGGTCTTTGCCCAGCATTTCGCCGGAGGCAATGCGGAACAGCAGGGCATAACCGATTTGGCCGGCGGCGCCGGTGACGGCCACGCGAACGGGCTTTTTGCTCATGGGAGGCTCCAGGAGGGGTGACGAAAAGGGGGCGGATTGGCGCGCCGCGGCCGACCTTCTCGACTCTGCCTTTGCCAAGCGCACGCGGGCGAGAAATTCGGCCACCCAGGCCGACAGACAGTGTAGGCCAATCTAGGGGTTGCTACGGAGGTTTGGCGGGTTTTTGCAGCTCTTATGTCTTCTATAAGACATCTGTCCGCATTTGATAGACGGGGCGCGGTGCATGTGCTGCAATGGCGCGCATGCAAGCCGCCGCCGTCGTTTTCAAACCCATGGCCGATGTGTCATCCGCCGCTGAGCCTGCGTTCAGCCCGCTGTACCGGCAGGTCAAGGTCATGATCACCCGTGAGTTGCAGGCCGGCGCCTGGAAGCCGGGGGAATCTATCCCCAGCGAGCAGTACCTGGCTGCGCGCTTCAAGGTCAGCCAGGGCACGGTGCGCAAGGCCATCGACGAGCTCGCTGCCGACAACCTGCTGGTGCGCCGCCAGGGCAAGGGCACTTTCGTCGCGACCCATGCCGAGCAGCAGATCGCGTACCGGTTTCTGCGCCTGATGCCCGACAGCGGCGGCGCGTTGGGCATGGAGCGACGCTTGCTCGACTGCCGCCGCACGCGGGCCCCTGCCGATGTGGCCCGGGCCTTGGCTGGCAAGAGCGGCGATGCGGTGGTGCAACTGCGCCGCCTGCTGGTGGCAGGTGCGAAACCGGTGGTGCTTGACGAGATCTGGTTGCCAGGCAAGCTGTTCAAAGGCCTGACAGCCGAGCGACTGGCCGACTACAAGGGCCCGATGTACGGCATGTTCGAGGCCGAATTCGGTGTTCGGATGATCCGCGCCGAAGAAAAAATTCGTGCGGTGCTGGCCGATACCGCCACCGCGCAACTGCTCGCGCTCAAGCCCGGCGCACCCTTGCTTAGCGTCGAGCGCCTGTCCTTCACCTACGGCGACAAGCCGGTGGAGTTGCGCCGCGGGCTTTACAGCACCGAACAGCACTTCTACCGAAACGAGTTGAACTGATGAAACACCATATTGCCGCAGTTTTGCGCGCGGGCTTGTCCCGGGCGCAGGGCAAGCCTGCTGCATTGCAATAGACTCCTGGGGTTTCTCCCCGCATAACGAGACCGCAACCCATGGCCGACCTTCCCAACAAAGCTCCGAGCATGCAACGCCCGACATCGCGGCCGGGCGCGAACATGCGCCTGATCGACGCTCTACAGTACCGGTTGCCGTTGGCCGGGCTGGTGTCCATCCTGCACCGTGCTAGCGGCATGTTGCTGTTCTTTCTGCTGCCGTTCATCATCTGGATGTTCGACACCAGCGTGACTTCGGAGGTGTCGTACGACGCCTTCCGCAGCGCCTTCGTGGCGGGCATCGGCTTCGTGCCGGGCATTGTCATCAAGCTGGTTGCGCTGTCGCTGATCTGGGCCTATCTGCACCATGCGGTCGCGGGCTTGCGCCATCTGTGGATGGACGCCACCCACAGCGTGACGCTGCAGCAAGGCCGCACATCAGCTGTGGCCACCTTCGCGATCAGCATCGTGCTGACCATCGCGTTGGGTGCCAAGCTGTTTGGTCTGTTCTGAAACCCGTCAACAAGAGGCATACAACAATGACCGTCAACTACGGTTCCAAGCGCCTGGTCGTGGGCGCGCACTACGGATTTCGCGACTGGCTGAGCCAGCGGGTCACGGCGCTTCTGATGGCGGTCTACACCTTGCTGCTGTTGGCCCAGGTCATCCTCGGTGGACCGCTGGGCTATGACAGCTGGGCGGGCATCTTCTCGCGCCAGTGGATGAAAGTCGCGACCTTCGTCGTCATCGTCGCGCTGGCCTGGCATGCCTGGGTGGGCGTGCGGGATGTGGCGATGGATTACATCAAGCCTGTCGGTGTGCGCCTGCTGATGCAGGTGGCTGCGATTGCTTGGTTGGTGGGATGTGCCGGCTGGGCTGTGCAAGTGCTGTGGAGACTGTGAATCAAATGGCTGCAAACAAGGTTTCAGTAGCCCGTCGCAAGTTCGACGTGGTGATCATCGGTGCCGGTGGCTCCGGCATGCGTGCTTCGCTGCAACTGGCCCGCGCGGGTCTGAATGTGGCGGTGCTGTCCAAGGTGTTTCCGACCCGCTCGCACACCGTGGCAGCGCAAGGCGGTATCGGCGCATCGCTAGGCAACATGAGCGAGGACAACTGGCACTACCATTTCTACGACACGATCAAGGGCTCGGACTGGCTGGGCGATCAGGACGCCATTGAGTTCATGTGCCGTGAGGCTGGCAAGGTGGTCTACGAGCTCGAACACTTCGGCATGCCGTTCGACCGCAACCCCGACGGCACGATCTACCAGCGACCGTTCGGCGGCCACACCGCCAATTACGGTGAGAAGCCGGTGCAGCGCGCTTGCGCCGCAGCCGACCGCACCGGCCACGCGATGCTGCACACGCTGTACCAGCAAAACGTCAAGGCCCGCACCCAGTTCTTTGTCGAGTGGATGGCACTGGACCTGGTCCGCGACGCCGACGGCGCCGTGCTCGGCGTGACTGCGATGGAGATGGAGACCGGCGAGGTCTACATCCTCGAGGCCAAGACCACGCTGATGGCCACCGGCGGTGCCGGCCGGATCTACGCTGCATCGACCAACGCTTTCATCAACACTGGCGACGGCCTGGGCTTGGCTGCACGCGCAGGCATCCCGCTCGAGGACATGGAGTTCTGGCAGTTCCACCCCACCGGTGTGTTCGGTGCCGGTGTGTTGCTGACTGAGGGCTGCCGCGGTGAGGGCGCGATCCTGCGCAACGCCAACGGCGAGCGCTTCATGGAGCGCTACGCCCCGACCTTGAAGGACCTGGCGCCGCGCGACTTTGTCTCGCGCTGCATGGACCAGGAGATCAAGGAAGGCCGCGGCTGCGGGCCCAACAAGGACCACATCCAGCTCGACATGACCCACCTCGGTGCCGACACGATCTTGAAGCGCCTGCCCAGCGTGCTTGAGATCGGCCACAACTTCGCCAACGTCGACATCACCAAGGAATCGATCCCTGTGGTGCCAACGATCCACTACCAGATGGGTGGTATCCCGACCAACATCAACGGCCAAGTCGTGGTGCCCAAGGACGGCAACCCGAACAGCGTCGTCGACGGCCTGTATGCGGTGGGTGAATGCTCTTGCGTCAGCGTGCACGGAGCCAACCGTTTGGGCACCAACTCCTTGCTCGACCTGCTGGTGTTTGGCCGTGCCGCTGGAAACCACATCGTCAGCAGCCTGTCCAAGTCGACTGCTTCGCACAAGCCTATGCCTGCCGACGCGGCCGACAAGTCCTTGGCGCGCATTGCCAGGCTGGACAACAGCAGCGACGGTGAATACGCGCAGGACGTGGCCAACGACATCCGCGACGCGATGCAGCTGCATGCAGGCGTGTTCCGCACCCAGGTCTCGATGGACGAGGGCAAACGCAAGATTGCCGCGCTGCGCGAGCGCGTGGCTGGCATCACGCTCAAGGACAAGAGCAAGGTCTTCAACACCGCGCGGATCGAGGCGCTCGAGGTCGAGAACCTGATCGAGGCCGCACAGGCCACGATCGAGTCGGCAGCGGCTCGTCACGAGTGTCGCGGCGCCCACACTGTCAGCGATTACGAACGCGGCGCCGATGACGCCGAGTTCCCGCTGGGTCGCAACGACGCGCAGTGGATGAAGCACACGCTGTGGTATTCGCAGGACAACCGGCTCGACTACAAACCGGTGCAGCTCAAACCACTGACGGTGGACAGCGTGCCACCCAAAGTTCGCACGTTTTAAGCCCGGCCGACGCCAGAACAGGAAGCAAGAACATGACCAAGCGCACCTTCCAGATCTATCGCTACGACCCCGACACCGACGCCAAGCCTTACATGCAGTCGATCGACGTCGAACTCGACGGCAGCGAGCGCATGCTGCTCGATGCGCTGATGAAGCTCAAGTCGGTCGACCCGTCGATCAGTTTCCGCCGCAGCTGCCGAGAAGGCGTCTGCGGTTCGGACGCGATGAACATCAACGGCAAGAACGGTCTGGCCTGCCTGACCAACATGCGCGACCTGCCAGGCGTGGTGGTGCTCAAGCCCTTGCCCGGCCTGCCGGTGATCCGCGACCTGATCGTCGACATGACGCAGTTCTTCAAGCAGTACAACTCGATCAAGCCCTACTTGGTCAACGATGAGATCCCGCCCGAGAAAGAGCGGCTGCAAAGCCCTGAAGAGCGCGATGAGTTGAACGGCTTGTACGAGTGCATCCTGTGCGCGAGTTGCACCACCAGCTGCCCGAGCTTTTGGTGGAATCCTGACAAGTTCGTCGGCCCGGCTGGCTTGTTACAGGCCTATCGCTTCATTGCCGACAGCCGCGATCAGGACACTGGCGCGCGTCTGGACAACCTCGAAGACCCGTACCGCTTGTTCCGCTGCCACACCATCATGAACTGCGTGGATGTGTGTCCCAAGGGTTTGAACCCGACCCGGGCCATCGGCAAGATCAAGGAACTGATGGTCCGTCGCGCCGTCTAGGCGTCTTGGGTCAACTGTTGCTGCCAGCGCTGAGATGAACAATTCTGTCGACGACCCGGTCGATGCCACCGAACTGAGCCGCCTGCGTTGGCGTTGTCGGCGTGGTTTGTTGGAGAACGACCTGTTCATCGACCGGTTTTTCCGGCGCTACCAAGGCACACTCAGCGTTCGCCATGCGACCGGGCTGCAGCAACTGATGGACCTGGCAGACAACGATTTGATGGATTTGCTGCTTGCCCGCCGCGAGCCCGAGGACGAGCTAGCCCGTCCCGAGGTGATCGAGGTGCTGGGCATGTTGCGAGCAAGAGATTTGCCAATTGCATAAACCCGCCCAGAAAGGGAAAGCCCAATGAACACCTCCGACGTCAAAGCCACCCTGTCCTTCTCCGACGGCAGCCCCAGCATGGACCTGCCGCTGTACAAAGGCAGCATCGGTCCCGATGTGATCGACATCCGCAAGCTCTACGGACAGACTGGCAAGTTCACCTACGACCCCGGTTTTTTGTCGACCGCGTCATGCAACTCGACGATCACCTACATCGACGGCGACAAGGGCGAGCTGCTGTACCGCGGCTACCCGATCGAGCAGCTGGCCGAGAACTGTGACTTCCTCGAGACCTGCCATTTGCTGCTCTACGGCGACCTGCCCGACGCAGCGCAGAAGCTGGATTTCACAGCCCGTGTGTCAAGCCACACGATGGTCCATGAGCAGATGCAGTTCTTTCTGCGCGGCTTTCGACGCGACGCCCATCCGATGGCGATCATGACCGGGCTGGTGGGTGCGCTGTCGGCCTTCTACCACGACAGCACCGACATCAACAACCCGGTGCACCGGGAGATCGCGGCGATTCGTTTGATCGCCAAGATGCCCACCTTGGTGGCGATGGCCTACAAGTACACGCAGGGCCAGCCCTATATGTACCCGAAGAACGAGCTGTCTTACTCGGCCAACTTCATGCACATGATGTTTGCCAACCCCTGCGAGGAGTATGTGCAGAACGACGTGCTGGTGCGGGCGATGGACCGCATCTTCACGCTGCACGCCGACCATGAGCAGAATGCGTCGACCTCGACGGTTCGGCTGTGCGGCAGCTCGGGCACCAACCCGTTTGCGGCGATCGCTGCCGGCGTGGCCTGTCTTTGGGGCCCGGCGCATGGTGGCGCCAACGAGGCCTGCCTGAACATGCTGGGTGACATCCAGAAGATGGGCGGCGTCGAGAAGATCGGCGAGTTCATCAAGCAGGTCAAGGACAAGAACTCCAACGTCAAGCTGATGGGCTTCGGTCACCGTGTCTACAAGAACTACGACCCGCGCGCCAAGCTGATGCGTGAGACCTGCCACGAGGTGTTGGGTGCGCTGGGCCTGCACGATGACCCGCTGTTCAAGTTGGCGATGGCGCTGGAGAAGATCGCTCTTGAAGACGATTATTTCGTCTCGCGCAAGCTCTACCCGAACGTCGACTTCTATTCCGGCATCGTCCAGCGCGCCATCGGCATCCCTGTGCAGTTGTTCACCGCGATCTTTGCGTTGGCCCGCACGGTGGGTTGGATCGCCCAGCTCAACGAGATGATCGGCGACCCCGAGTACAAGATTGGCCGGCCGCGCCAACTGTATGTGGGTGCCGAGCAGCGCAGCGTCAAGCCTGTTGGCCAGCGCTGAGTCTTCGCCACCGAAACCCAAAAGGCCACCCGAGGGTGGCCTTTTTCATGGGCGCTTGGCAGCCCAGGCTTTAATCTCTTACAGCAGCGCCTTGAGCAGCTTGGCCATCTCGCT
>JBILYN010000295.1:0-5688 GCA_044377715.1 Aquabacterium sp. | reverse complement strand
CCGGGAGTTGCAGTCCGCAAGCGGCGCGTGCAGATCAACCGGCCTGCCGATCGAGCGCGGCGATCACCGCGTCACCCATCGCCACCGTGCCCAGCGCGGCCTCGCCGGGCGCTGCGATGTCGGCGCAGCGCGCGCCCGCCGCCAGCGCGGCTTCAACCGCACGCTCGAGCCGGTCGGCCTCGGCCGCTGCGCCGGCGCTGTGCTTGAGCATCATCGCGACGCTCAGGATCGCGCCGATCGGGTTGGCGATGCCCAGGCCCTCGATGTCTGGCGCGCTGCCATGGACCGGCTCGTAGAGCGCGTTGCGCCGACTGTTCGCGCCGATGGCGCCCAGCGAGGCCGACGGCAACATGCCGAGCGAACCCGCGACCGCACCTGCACCGTCGGACAGGATATCGCCGAACATGTTGTCGGTGACGATCACGTCGAACTGCGTCGGCGCACGCACGAGTTGCATCGCGCAGTTGTCGACCAGCATGTGCGCCAGCGTCAAGTCTGCGTATTCACGCCTGTGCAGCGCCGTGACGGTCTCGCGCCACAGCACGCCGGTCTCGAGCACATTGGACTTGTCGACCGAGCAGACCCGGTGTTGCCGGCTGCGCGCGAGGTCGAAGGCGAAGCGCGCGACGCGCTCGACCTCGTCGCTGGCGTAGCGCTGGGTGTTGACGGCCTGGCGCCGGCCGTCGGCCAGCGTCTCGATGCCACGAGGCGTGCCGAAGTACAGCCCGCCGGTGTTCTCGCGAACCAGCGCGATGTCGGTGCCGGCAGCGACCTCGGCGCGTAGCGGGCAGGACCGCGCCAACGCCGGCCAGTAGCGCACCGGCCGCAGGTTGGCGTACAGACCGAGTTCGCGGCGCAAGCGCAGGATGCTGCCCTCGCGCCGCACATCGACCGGCACGCCGGCGTAGTCGCCACCGATCGCACCAAACAGCACCGCGTCAGCAGCGTGCACTGCGGCCAAGGTTTGCGCAGGCAGGATCGCGCCCTCGGCACGCCAGGCTGACAGGCCGTAGGGCATCTCCAAGGCTTGAAGCGGCAGCCGGTCGCCAAACCAATGCAACACGCGCAAGGCTTGCGCCATCACTTCGGGGCCGACGCCGTCGCCACCGAGCACGAGGATCTTCAGGCCGCCGCCAGCATTGAAATCAGCCATTGTTTACAGCCAGTCCATGGTTTGACGCTGGTTCGCCTCGAAGCGGGCGATGTCGGGCTCGTGGCTCAAGGTCAGGCTGATCTCGTCTAGCCCCTGGAGCAGGCAGTCCTTGCGAAAAGCGTCGATCTCGAAAGCGTCGACCTGGCCGTCCGGGCCCACCACCTGCTGGTTTGCCAAATCGACGGTGATGCGGCTGCCAGGCGCCGCGCGAAGCGCCGCGCGCAGCGCATCGACCCGCTCCACGGGCAAGCGGATCGGCAGCACGCCGTTCTGGAAGCAGTTGGTGAAAAAAATGTCGCCAAAGCTCGGCGCGATGAAAGCCCTAAAGCCGTTGTCGACCATCACGGTGACGGCGTTCTCACGCGACGAACCGCAGGCGAAATTGCGGTCCGCGACGATGATCTTCGCGTCGGCATAGGCCGGCTGGTTGAGCACGAAATCGGCACGGCGTTGTTGGTTCGCGTCGTAGCGCATGTCGTGGAACATCGCATCGACCTGCTGCTCGCGGGGGTGGCCCAGAAAGCGCGCCGGGATGATCTGGTCGGTGTCGACATTGGCCTGGTCGATCGGCACCGCGGTCGCGGTCAAGGTGTTGAAAGCTTGCATCACAGCGTCTCCCCGGCCATCAGTCGCCGCACGTCGGTGAAGCGGCCCGTCACCGCTGCGGCAGCGGCCATCGCGGGGCTCAGCAGATGGCTGCGGACCCCTCGCCCCTGGCGACCGACGAAGTTGCGGTTCGAGGTCGACGCGATGCGCTGACCCGGCAGCCCGGTGTCGCCGTTCATCCCGACGCACATCGAGCAACCCGGCTCGCGCCATTCGAAGCCCGCATCGCGGAAGACCTTGTCCAGGCCCTCGGCCTCGGCCTGACGCTTGACCAGCCCCGAACCGGCCACCACCCAGGACGGCACCACCGCCCGGCGCCCCCGCACAACAACCGCCGCGGCACGCAAGTCCTCGATGCGGCTGTTGGTGCACGAGCCGATGAAGACGCGGTCGACCGCGACCTGATCCATCGGCGTGCCGGGCGTCAGGCCCATGTATTCGAGCGAGCGCAGCATCGCGTCGCGCCGCGTCGCGTCGGGCGCGGCTGCGGGATCGGGCACGCGGTCGGCGATCGAGACCGCATCCTCCGGGCTGGTGCCCCAGGTCAGCATCGGCGCGATCTGCGAGGCGTCGAGCCTGACTTCGCGGTCAAAGCGGCTGCCCGCGTCACTGGGCAGCGAACGCCAGTAGGCGATCGCGCGGTCCCAAGCAGCGCCGCTGGGCGCGAGCGGCCGGCCGTGCAGGTAGCTGTAGGTGGTGTCGTCAGGGGCCACCATGCCGGCACGGGCACCGGCCTCGATCGACATGTTGCACACCGTCAACCGGCCCTCGATCGACAGCGCGCGGATCGCCGGGCCGGCGTATTCGATGACATGGCCGACGCCACCCGCTGCGCCGATGCGCCCGATGATCGCCAGGATCAAGTCCTTGGCGGTCACGCCCTCGCCCAGCGTGCCGTCGACCTCGACGCGCATCGACTTCGGCTTGCGCTGCCACAGGCATTGTGTGGCCATCACATGGGTGACTTCGGACGAGCCGATGCCGAAAGCCAGCGCGCCGAGCGCGCCGTGGGTGGCCGTGTGCGAGTCGCCGCAGACCAGCGTCACACCGGGCTGCGTGATGCCTTGCTCGGGCCCGACCACATGGGCGATGCCCTGGCGCTCGTCGCCGAGGTAGAACAGCTTGACGCCGCTGGCCCGGCTGTTGTCGCGGATCTGCTCGACCAGGCGACGGTGCTGCGGGTCAGCGATGTCTTCGGCGCTGCGGCCGCTGGTCGAGGTGTAGTGGTCGGGCGTGGCGAAAGCCAGATCGGGCCTGCGCAAGGTCTGCCCGCGCTGGCGCAAGCGCGCAAAGCCCGCCGCCGACCCGTCGTGCATCAGGTGACGGTCGATGTAGAGCAGCTGGTAGCCGTCGCCGCGGTCGACGACGACATGGCGTTGCCAGATCTTGTCGAACAGGGTCTGCGCAGCCTTCATGACTGGGACTGGCCGGAGGGGGCGTCACGGAAAGCGGTGCGCCGGGCGTCCCATTCGGCCGAGCCGAAGCGCGCGAAGGTGGCGGCCGGTGAACCGCCGCCTTGCTGCGGCGGGTACTTGCCCAGCCGTTTGACGTCCTCTAGCAAGCGGTCACAGGTCGAGATGATGCCGCCGAGCAGCAGCCCAGGCAGGATCGCGATCACATAGCCCATGCGTTCGGCATCGTCGAGCAGCAGGTCCGGCGTCTTGCCGCCGCGCACCACGTTGAGCAAGCATGGCCCGTCGACCTGTTGCGGTATCAGCGCAAGCTCTTCTAGCGTTTGCGGCGCCTCGACGAACGCGATGTCAGCCCCGTTGGCGAGCGCGGCGTTGGCGCGAGCGATCGCCTCGTCCAGGCCGAGCATCGCGCGCGAATCGGTGCGGGCGATGATGCAGAAGTCGGGCGACCGGCGCGCCGCGACGGCGGCGCGGATCTTGGCGACATAGTCCTCGCGGCTGACCACTTCCTTGTTGTCGAGGTGGCCGCAGCGCTTGGGGAACACCTGGTCCTCGATGTGGATCGCCGCCACGCCAGCGCGCTCGAACTCCTGCACCGTGCGGAACACGTTCAACTCATTGCCGTAGCCGGTGTCGGCGTCGCTGATCAACGGGATCGAGATCGAGTTCACGATCCGCGTCGCGTTGGCCACCATCTCGGTCATCGTCACCAGGCCGTAGTCCGGGTAACCCAGCGTGGCCGAGGTGCCCGCGCCCGTCATGTAGGCAACGCTGAACCCGGCTCGGTCGATCGCCCGGCCGGTGATGCCGTCGATGGCACCCGGCGCGACAAGCATCTTGCCGCTTTGCTTGCCTTGGGCCAGCAGTGAACGGAACTGGGCAGCTTGGGTCATGGAAGGCTCCTGTGTGTCAGTGATGATTTAACGCTTACATTGATCGATAGGGTTCGAGACTGCGTCCCGGCGCATGAGCCTGTGCCGATGGCGATCGGCAGCGCTATGGCCGGGACGGTACTTGGGTCAGAGCGCCGGCGCAGGCTCGACCAGTTCCGGGCGGCCAGACCATGTCCAGGCCATCGTGCGGCGCGACACGCCGAGCAGCAACCCATGCAGGTTCTTCGGGTGCACCCACAGCCCGTCGCGCTCGGTCGTGACATCACCGGTGCGCAGCGTCAGCGTCGCACCCGCGTCCAGCAGGCGCTGCTTGAGGCCGTCGAAATCATGGGTCTCGACGTAACACATGTAGAGCGAATCGCCGCCACGCCGGTCGACGAAGCGGCGCATCGCGCTGGGCTGGTCGGCGAAGGTCTGTGACAGCTCGATGCGGTCCAGTCTGGCCGGTGGGTTGAACAGCGTGAGCGTGCCCTCGTAACCGAAGCGCTTGCTCGCGATCGGCGAGAAGCGGCTGGCATCGAGGTCGAACAGCTCGCTGTAGCGCGCTGCCACCTGGTGCCAGTCTGTCGCCAGCGTGTTGGTCGCTTCGTAGAAAAAGCTGACGGGGCCGATGCGCTCGCGCTCGACCAGCGTCGAGATCACCATCGGAAAGCCGAAGGTGCTGCTGCCTGGCAGATGCAGTTGCCCGTCTTCGCGTGTGAAGGGCACGCCCAGCGCCAGCAGCCGCGAGGCCAAGGCCTCGAGCCGGGTGCTGGCATAGCCGGCAGCGAACAAGCCCTCGCCCCAGCGGTCGATAAAGGCTTGCACCGGCCCGGCGCCCGCGGGCTCGCAGAGTTCGAGTTCGCTCTCGCCCAAGCGCATCACGGTGCGCCTCGCGTTCAGGTGCTGGCTGACCGACTCGCGATCGGTTTGCGCACCGAGCATCTTGGCAAAGGTCTCAGCGGCACGGGCGCGGTCTTTCACCGCAATCTGCATTCGGTCTACACGATCAAGCATGGATCAACTCCGGTTCGGGGGATAGGGGGCATGGCCGTGAAACATCGGGCCAACACTGACAACATTTTCAGGCACTGCGCGACTTGGGCAGCGTCAGCGACAGCATGGCGCCCAGCACATTGCCGCCTGCTGCGATCAGCACCGCGGTGGCGTAGCCCTGGGTTCGGTCGAAGAGCCAGCCCGAGAGCACCGGCAGGCTCACCGCTGCGACGCACCAGGCGATGTAGAGCCGGCTCGCAACACCGCCAAAAGCATTGCGGTGCCAGTACCTGGCGATCGCGCCAGCGGTGCTGCCGGAGATCACACCGTAACCCATGCCGATCATCGCCAGCGACGCGACCGCCACCAGCGGCGTCGGCCACAGGCTGAGCGCGACCGCGCCGGTCAGCGAGAACAGGTGAGCGCCGGCGGCCACATGGCGCGCCGCAAAGTGGTCGACCAGCCAGCCACCGCCCAGCCGCGCAACGGCGATCGCGCCGGTGATCACCGTGGTGGCCGCCAGCGCCAGCATCAGCTGGCCGCCATAAGCCTGGACGATGCCCGCGGCCTGGCTCATCACCATCAGACCGGCCGCGGCGGCCAGAAAGAAGACGCCGAACAGCCGCAGAAAGATCGGCCATTGGGGGTC
>JBILYN010000296.1:0-5688 GCA_044377715.1 Aquabacterium sp. | reverse complement strand
GGCCAAGGTCTTGCTCAGCAGCCGGGCATCGGCGGCCATTTTTTCCATCGCCTGTTTCAGCACCCGGCAGTCATCGTCGTCCCGGTCGACCAAGACCAGGATGGCCCAGTTGGCGGGCAGCCACTGGCTGTAGCCGCGCAGACGGTCGGGCAAGTTCTTCAGCAAGTCATCCTTGCATTGGAAGCGGATGATCTGAAAGACGCCCCGGCCAGCATCCTGGGCAAGAGCTGCTCCAAAGCCATCTCCATCGACGGCTCTTCCACCAGCACGATCAGCTTGTCCAGCATCAGCCGCCCCCCTGCGCTTTGGCGCCGGCCTTGGCGCGCGGTGCGCCGCGGTTGATCAACGGGTCGCCCAGGCCGAAATGCCCTTCCATCCACAAATGCCCCAGTGAAGCGCCCGCCTCAATGAATTCAGGAATGCCCTGGATGTCGCAGGCGCGCACCGCCTGGGTGAAGCCCTGCTCATCGCGGTACAACACCCTCACCTCATCCGCCCGCATCGCGTTGAGCAGGAACGGTGAATGGCTGGTGATGAACAGCTGCGAGCGCTCAGACGCGGCACGGCATTCCTCGGCCAACTCGGGCAACAGCCGGGGGTGCAAGAAGTTCTCGGGCTCCTCGATGCCGATGAAGCGCGGCGGCTCCGGGTCGTAGAGCACCGTCAGGTAGGCCAGCATCTTCATCGTGCCGTCGGAGACATATTTGGACAGCACCGGCTGGTCGAATGGCGCGTCCTTGATCTGCAGCAGCAAGCGGCCATCGGGCATGGGCTCGGCCTCCACTCGCTCCAGCCGCGGAATGCGCTCGCGCAGCACCGCGAAGATTTTCTCCAGCCGCTCGGGGTGCTGCTCTTTCAGGTATTGAATGACATTGGCCAGGTTTTCACCGCCCTTGCTCAAACGCTCTTGCGGCCCGGCCTCGGGCTGGTTGCGGGTCTGGTCTATCGCCAGGCAGGACACATACCAGTCGGTGATGAAGTCGCGCAACGCGGCCACCCGCGGGTGCTCGGTGAACTGCCCCAAGGTATTCACCGCGATCAGATCGGGCGTGCGCAGATGGGTGTCGAGCCGCACGTCATCAGAATCCGGTGCGTCGCCACTCGCGGCCTTGCCGATGCCGCGCCGGAACTCCAGGAACCGAAACGGTTGGCCCCGCGTGCCGCGCCGCCACTGCAGCCACTCTTCAACCACCTCGGGGCCCTTGGCGCCTTCGTCGATGGCGAGGTGGTAGGTGATCACTGGCGTGCCAGGGCGCTCACGGTACTTCAGCTCGAACACGATAGGCCCGGTCGAACCACGCGTCTTCAGCTCTTTGCCGCGGCCGCGCCGGTCCCAGGCATGGCGCAGGCCGAACTGGAAGCACTCCGCCAGAAAATTGAATACGTCGAAGACGGTGGACTTGCCGCTGCCGTTGGGCCCCAGCAGCACCGTCATCGGCGTCAGCTTGTCGAGATCCACCCGGCGCAAGGCCCGGTAGTTCTCGACATGCAGTGACTCGATGCGCGGGATGCCTTCTGGTTTGACCCGGCGGGTTGCTTTCATTTCATGCTCCGTCATTCTTGGTGGCGCCGACTTTTTTCGACTTGGGTCGCTGTGGCGCACGACTATTCGGCTCACGAACTTGTGGCTCAAGAGTGAGCAACAACGCCGCTTGTAGCTCACTTGTCGCCATTATTGGTCCACAAATAAGTTTGCAGTGCAGCGCTGCACCTCAAGGGTTGGCAAGCTCAAAACACCTCCAGGCCTTCGGTGATGTCCAGCAGCGCAGGGAACTCCAGCACCGCCGCCTGGCGCCCGCCATCAAGCACGAAGTTGCGCAACACCTCGGCCGCCTGCAGCACACCGAGGATGCGTTTGGCCGTGGGCGCGGGGATGCCCGCACTCGCCACGAAGTCAGAGCTCTCGAAGATCGGCTTGGCAAAGATCCAGTCCAGCGCGTGGATGGCGAACTGCGAACGCGTCAGCCCGGCCACCTGGCGCTTCATCGGCTCATACAAGGCCAGGATGGCCGAGGCCTTGTCGTGGTTTTGCTCGGCCTGGGCCTTCACCCCGGCCAGGAAGAAACGGCACCAACCCGTCCAGTCGCCGTCGCGAGACACGGCCAGCAGCCGCTCGTAATACTCGTCGCGGTTGGCCTCGAAAGAGGCACTGATGTAGAACATGGGTTGGCGAATCAAGCCCACCTGCCACATGAACAGCGGCACCAGCATGCGCCCCAAGCGGCCGTTACCATCCAGAAACGGATGCAAGGCCTCGAACTCGGCAAGTAGCACGGCCAACTGCACAAGCCGGTCGGGCGCGTCGGCGTGAGCGTAGCGCTCCCAGGCGCTCATGCCATCGGGCAGGTGCTTGGCCGGGATGCGCACAAAGCGCGCTTGCTCGATGGTGCAGCCCGCCGGGCCGATCCAGTTGGGCACGCGCCGGTATTCGCCCGGCGCCTTGCCCTGGCCGCGCACGCCGTCCATCAACACCCGATGCGCATCGCGAATCACCCGCTGCGACAAGGGCAGGTCCGCCAGCAGCCACTCAGACTCACGCAGCGCCGACCGGTAGTTCAGCACCTCGCGAATGTCTGCCCGGCGCTCGTCGCTGAAGCGGCCCACGTCGCCCTCGGCCTCGAACTCCAGCACCTCGCCCATCGTGGCCTGCGTACCTTCGATGCGTGAGGACAAACACCGCTTCCTGCGTGGTCAGCGGCGACAGCAGCATGGCCGCGTTGGGCACTGCCGCCAGCGTACCGTCATAGCGCGCCACCGCTGCCGACGAAGGGCCCAACAGCGGGACCAGTTGCAGCCAGTCGATCGCCACTGGCGGGAACTGGCCCAGGTGGTAGAGCACGGTGGCCATCAGGCTTGCTAGGCCTTGCGCCCGCGCTTGGCGGGTGCCGGCCGCAAGAGTTCAGAGACGACGTTGGTGTCGAGAACGATCATCATCGCCCCTGGCCAAACTGCGGCGGCTCACGCATCGGCGCACGCGCGGGCAGGTCAAGGCCAACCCGGGCGGCCGGCGCGACACGGGCACGGATCGCAGCGGCGAGGTCGCGTGGCGGAGCGCCTTCCGCCAGGACCCGGCGCAGAATATCTCGCGCCTCTTCTTCCATCAAATGGCCGCGTTCGGCAGCCCGAACGCGCAGGCCTTGATGTCGTCGTCGAGGTTGCGAATCGTGATGCTGGCGATGGCGGTGGTCTCCAGTCAGGATAGCGCAGTAAGTGCAATCAATGATTTCACTGCCATCAATGTACTTCCGGGCGCACTGTGTGCCAGAAACCCATGCGCTGGTTGGCGGCAACACGCCGGCCAGGATAGTTGACGCCGGCCAATGCGCTGACCCTCTTCTGAAAAAGCCTGTTGACCTTGTCGCCTGAGCGGCTCATCGCACGCCAAGCCAGCAAGCACTCAAGATTGCCCTTGCCGCTCGATTTCAGACCAGACATAGGGGTGGTAGCGGCGCATCAATGGCCCTGGCCTGGTGCCCGCCTTGTATTCGGCAAACAAGCGCGACCGCATCTCACGTTTCACCGCACTGTCCAACTGCAAGCGGGCCACCGTCCTGCGGGCCGCGTCGGTCAGGACCGGGTCGGTCAGCGCTGGGTTGAGATACATCTCGCCGGTGGTCAGCACCAGCAAGAACACCCTGGGCGGCAGAGTGAACGGGTCCAGCAGGTCGCTGAAGTGGTTCTTGCGCGCATTCATGTCAAGACAGGCCAGGCGGTAGTTGTCCCACTCGTAAGCAGCCCCCGCTGCGCGGGACTTGGGTGCGAAATGGTCAACCGACGCGGCACCTGTTGCCAGCTCGATATGGGTCCCGAGATAGGCGCAAATGCCCCCGTAAGCGGCATGGAACTCCGGCAGGCATTTGGTCCAGTGGGGCGGGAACTTCGTGCCCGGGGGCACGGGCAGGTTCAATGCCCGGGTCGGGTACAGCGTCTTGAACAACCATCGTTGCCCCGGCACGCGCACCTTCGCCTGGAACGACGCCGGCTCGGACTGGGGCGCCACAGGCATCATTTCGCGGTCTCCGCCGGCGCAAGAGCGTAACGCCACAGGGCCCAGAACGGATCGATGTCTGCCAGTGAGGCGTGCAAGGCCTGCTCGATCTTCGCAAGTCGGTCCGCAGCCACGGCCTGCCCACGGCCGAGACAGCCCATGGCCTCTCGGGCGTCATGCAGCGCCTGTTCAGCTTGCAGCGAGGTCGGCGCGCCAAGGTCGAAGGCCTCACTGACCAGCCAACGCGACACATCGCCCAGGCGCACATAGTGCCTGCGCTGGAACAGCACCTGCTCGGCCGTGCCCTCCTCGTTCTTGACCATGTCCAAGTCGAACCAGGCGTCGAGGTTGCCATTGAACTGGGGTTCCACAGCGGCCAGCACCAGCGGCGAATGAGTGGCGACGATGAGTTGCACCTGGGCATGGGTTTGGGCCAGGGCCTGCGTCACGTCCAGCAGCGCCGACACGATCGAGCGCTGCCAGCGCGGATGAAGATGGGCTTCGATCTCGTCTATCAGGAACACCACTTGCGGCGTGATGGCCTGCTCCAGCAAGGCACTGGCTTCCTGGTGTTCCTGCCAAGCCCAGACCAGCAGGTAGGCCAGCGCCACCACGCGGCGCACGCCCGACGAGGCATGCAGCACGGGCACGGGCTTGCCATAAGGCGTCACCAAGGTCGGGATGTCGCGAACGTCGTCCAAGCTGATCCTGGCAAACGGACCGGGCTTCAGCTCGGCCTGCCCGGGTGGTGACAACCGACGCAGCACGTCGCACAGCATCTGGAAGGCGGGTCCGTTCTCCTTTTGCCAGCCCGCCCAGTCGTTGACCAAACCGTTGCACAGTTGGCCGCGCTCCGGGTCATACAAGCCGTCCCACACCTCGTGCGGACCGAAAACATAGGCCGGTATGCGCTCCTGAACGTCGGTATTGCCCTTCTGCTTCCAATAATTGCGCGCCGGGTCCCAAAGTGCAAAACCACCGTCGGCCATCGCATAGAGCACCAGGCCGGGGTTGTACGGCCGCCCGGCCTTGCCAGTCCAGGCCTCGTCAGAGGGAGAGAAAGTGCTGCGGTAGCGCACATCCTTATTGGCCTTGCCCTCCACCGAGAACTCGATGCTGCCCTCCTTGGCCGAGGTGGGGCGCGCGCCATAGCCGCTGACCAGCGCTTTGTTCAGGTCGCGAGGCCAACGTCGCGTCAAAGCCCACCAAGCGATGTCGAGCAAGAAACTCTTGCCCAGCCCGTTGTCCCCGGTGATCAGGTTCAGCCGCGGCGCGAAATGCGCTTCCAGCGCCTCGCATGGCCCGACCTTGTTCAGCTTCAACTCCTTCAGCATCTCAACTCCTTTTGACCGCGACGATTTTCTCAGCCCGCGTCAGGTGGTGGTCATTGACGAACTCGCCCTGAAACACCTTGAACCACGGCGCGCTTTCCACGTCCTTGCTGCGGTCCCTGTCCCAGGTGATGTTGAGCTTGGGCTCCGCAGCACGGGCGCGGCAACGGCGATGCTCGGCGCCAAGGCATTGAATTGATCTGCGAAAAATGACCACGCCTGGCCGGCCAGCGGCCGAGGGCTCAAGAAGCAGCATCGCCGTCAATGTTCAAGCCCTTCAAGCGCTCGATCAGGTCGCCGCGCCTGAAGGTCGCTGATAACTGCTGCATCGAGATGTCCTGCACGCCATAAAGAGCGTTGAGCGCAAGC
>JBILYN010000294.1:0-5696 GCA_044377715.1 Aquabacterium sp. | reverse complement strand
CTTGAGCGCCGGGCTGCAAGTCAGCGCCTGGGAGCTCGATCTGTATGGCCGCTTGGCCAGCCTGAGCGATGCCGCGCGGGCCCAGCTGCTGGCGACCGAGGCCGGCCGCCAAGCGGTGGCGGTCAGCCTGGTCGCCGGGGTGGTGCAAGCGGGTCTGGCGCTGCAGGCCGACGGCGAGCTGCTGGCGCTGGCGCGCCAGTCGCTGGCCAGTCGCGAGCAGACGCTCGCGCTGACGCAGTTGCGCGAATCGGTGGGTGCGGCGTCGCAGCTCGAGCTGCAAGCCCAACAGGCGTTGGTGGCCCAGGCCCGGGCCGCGCTGGCCCAACTCACGCGCCAGCAGGCGCAGGACGGCAACGCGCTGGCGCTGCTGTTGGGCCAGCCCTTGCCGGCACAGCTGGCCGCAGCCAGCGCGGCGCTGGCCGACGAGACCTGGCTGGCCGAGGTGCCGGTGGGCCTGTCGTCGGCTGTGTTGCTGCGCCGGCCCGATGTGATCGCGGCCGAACAGACGATGCGTGCCGCGCAGGCCAACATCGCAGCGGCCAGGGCGGCTTTCTGGCCGACGATCAGCTTGACAGCCCAGGCCGGGCAGGCGTCTAGCCAGCTCTCGGGTCTGCTGCAAGGCGGTACCTTCGTCTACAGCATGGCGGCCAACGCGCTGCTGACGGTGTTCGACTCAGGCCGCCGTCAGGCCAATGTTGAGGTGGCCCAAGCTGCGCAGCAGATCGCTCAAGCCCAGTACGAGCGCGCGATCCAGTCGGCGTTCCGCGACACCGCCGATGCCTTGGCCGGATTGGCGACCTGGCGCGACCAGCTGGCCGCCCAGCGCGAGCAACGCGACGCGGCCCGAGAAACTGCGCGGCTGATCGAGCTCAAGGCCGCCCAGGGTGCTGCCAGCGTGCTCGAGCGCCTGGATGCGCAGCGCGTGCTGTGGGCCGCCGAGCAGTCGGTGGTGCAGGTCAGGCTGGCCGAATTGGCCAACCGGGTGGCGCTGTACAAGGCGCTGGGGGGCTGACCGCGGTGATGCGGTCATTGCTGGCTTGTTTCGTTGGGCTGGTCCGGCTCAGCCTTGCCCGTATTGAACGCGACGCTCTTTGCCGACGTCTACCAGGTGCTGTCGCCTTGAACGCTTTCGACTTGTCATGACCATTCTGGTGGCCGGCTCGGCCAATCTCGATTTCGTGGTGCGGGTGCACCATGTGCCAGCTCCTGGCGAGACGGTGCTGGGGCGTTCGCTACAGACCTTCCCGGGAGGCAAAGGCGCGAACCAGGCGATCGCCTGCGCCCGCGCCGGTGGCGCCGACACCCGCATGCTGCTGGCCTTGGGCCGCGATGCCTATGCCTTGCCTGTCGAAGCCTCGCTGCGCGAAGCCGGTGTCGCGCTGCATGTTGTTCGGTCCGCCGAACAGCCGACCGGCACGGCTTTCATCGGACTCGCCGACGATGCCGAGAACGCGATCATCGTCGCCCCTGGCGCCAACGCCACGCTGCGCGCCGAGGACATGCCCAGCCTGGACGGGGTCAGCCATCTGCTGCTGCAGCTGGAGACTCCGCTGCCCACTGTGGCCGCTTTCGCCCGCCAGGCCCGCGCTGCCGGCGCCCGGGTGGTGCTCAATGCCGCGCCGGCCCAGACCTTGGCGCCGGCATTGCTAGCCGACATCGACCTGCTGATCGTCAACGAAGCCGAGCTTGGCGTGGTCGCAGGCGATTCCGGCGCCGACGGAGATGATGACCTCGCCGCAAGACTGGCGCGGGTCGCGGTGCCAACGGTCATCGTGACACTGGGCGCGCGGGGCTGTGTGGCGCGCACGGGCGCGGCGATGCTGCATCAGCCGGGTTTTGCGGTAGCGCCGCTCGACACCACGGCTGCGGGCGATACCTTCTGTGGTGCCTTGGTCGCTGCCATCAGCCAGGGTGATGCGCTGGCGCAGGCGCTGCGTCGCGCCTGCGCGGCTGCGGCGCTGGCCTGCACAAAGATGGGCGCGCAGCCAAGCATCCCGATGCGCGCAGAGGTGGACGCTTTTCTTGCCCTTGCCGACGCAGACCTCGCGCCTGATCCACCGCTGCCCTGACGATGTGAATTGCCAGCGGCCCGAGCTGAGCCGCCGGTGGTCAACAGCGCAGCCAGGCTGAGCCGCCAAGCCGGCCCAAGCCCCCTACTGGAACGCCACCTCGGCAAAGCTGCGCAGCTTGCGGCTGTGCAACTGGTCCAGTCGCTGGCGGCGCAGCAGTTCGATCGCGCGCATGCCGATGCGCAGGTGCTGGTCGACCCGCTCGCGGTAGAACGCGTTGGCCATGCCGGGCAGCTTGATCTCGCCGTGAAGGGGTTTGTCCGAGACACAGAGCAGCGTGCCATAGGGCACCCGGAAGCGGAAGCCGTTGGCTGCGATGGTGGCCGACTCCATGTCTAGCGCCACCGCCCGGCTCTGGCTGAAGCGGCGCTCGGGGCCGCGCTGCGGCAGCAGCTCCCAATTGCGGTTGTCGGTCGAGGCCACCGTGCCGGTGCGCAGGATCTTCTTGAGCTCGAAGCCCTTCAACTGGGTGACGTCGGCCACCGCTTGCTCCAGCGCGAGCTGCACCTCGGCCAGCGCCGGGATCGGCACCCACAGCGGCAGCTCCTCGTCGAGCACATGGTCCTCGCGCACATAACCGTGGGCCAGCACGTAGTCGCCCAGCTCCTGCGTGTTGCGCAGGCCCGCGCAGTGGCCCAGCATCAGCCAGGCGTGCGGTCGCAGCACGGCGATGTGGTCGGAGATGTTTTTTGCATTGGACGGCCCGACGCCGATGTTGACCATCGTGATGCCGCTGCCGTCGGGTCTTGTCAGGTGGTAGGCCGGCATTTGCGGCAGCCGCGGCAGCGCCGCACCGAACGCATCCTCGGCGTCGGCCGGCGTGCCGGCACGGCGCATCACGACGTTGCCGGGCTCGACGAAAGCGGTGTAGCCGTCGCTGTCTTGCGCATGCTTGGGCCAGTCGCCGAGCAGCCCGCCATGGCCCAGCGGCTTGGCCATCATCTCGTGGCCCAGGCGCACGAACTCGTCGATGTAGAACTGGTAGTTCGTGAACAGCACGAAATTCTGGAAGTGCTCCGGCGAGGTGCCGGTGTAGTGGCGCATGCGCTGCAGCGAGTAATCGACCCGTGGCGCGGTGAACAGCGCGAGCGGATGCGGCTCGCGCGGGCCAGGCTCAAAGGTGCCGTTGGCGATGCCGTCATCCATCGCCGCCAGATCTGGCAGGTCGAAGACGTCGCGCATCAACTGCCGACGCTCGGCGCTCATCGTGCCTTCGACATGCTCGTGCTGGGCGAACGAAAAGTGGATAGGGATCGGTTGGCGCGACATGCCCACTTCGAGCGGCCCGCCGTGGTTGCGCAGCAAGAGCTGGAACTGTTCTCTGTAGTAGTCGGCGAACAGGTCTGGGCGTGTCAGCGTGGTCTCGTAGGTGCCGGGGCCGGCGACGAAGCCGTAGCTCAGGCGCGAATCGGCGCGCGCCACCGTGTCGGTGCGCATCCGCACGAAGGGGTAGCAGGCCCGCACCCGGCTCGTGGGCGAGGCGCCGGCGACGAAATCGTGCAGGCTCTGACGCAAGTGGTCGATGCCGCTGTCGTAGATGGCCTTGACATGCGCCAAGGCCTGGTCAGCGTCGTTGAAGCTCTGGGTGACGATCAAGATGGGCGTTGACATGGCCGATTATTGCCGCGAGGGGTCGCTCGCCTGGCAACTGGATAGCCCACGGCTGATACGCGAGTGACAGCACAATGTCAGGCTCGGCCCTAGCATCGGGGCAAATGCGCGCCGCGACAGCCCCAGTCAACCCGCTGCTCACCGGTCCCATCCTGCGGACCTTGTTGCGGCTGGCGGCGCCGAACGTGATGGCCACGTCGATGGCCGTCTTGGTGGGCTTGGCCGAAACCTTCTACATCGGCATGCTGGGCTTGGCCCCACTGGCCGCGATGGGACTGGTGTTTCCGTTTGCAATGCTCACCGGCATGATGTCTGCTGGCGCGATGGGGGGTAGCGTGGCGTCGGCGCTGAGTCGGGCGCTGGGTGCTGGCGATGCGACGCGAGCCCAGGCGGTGGCACTGCATGCGCTGATCATCGGTGCCGTGATGGGCACCTTGTATGCCCTGCTGCTGCTGGTCTTGTCGCCGAAATTGTTCGTGATGCTGGGTGGGCGTGGCGATGTGCTGCGCGAGGCGCTGGCCTATGCGAACGTGCTGTTTTCGGGCGCCATCATGGTCTGGCTGTTCAACACGCTGGCGTCTATCGTGCGCGGCACCGGCAACATGCGCGTGCCCTCGCTGGCGCTGATCGCGGCCGCAGCGCTTCAGATCGGGCTGGGCGGCTTGCTGGGGCTGGGGCTGGGCCCGGTGCCGCGCCTGGGCATGCCTGGCTTGGCTTTGGCGCAGATCCTGGCCCAGTCCTGTGGTGCCGCCTTCCTGTTCTGGTACCTGCGCAGCGGGCGGGGCCGGCTGCGTCTGATGTTCAAGGCTATACCGATTCGCGGCCAACTGTTCTGGGACATCCTGAAGGTCGGCGCATTGTCCTGTCTGTCGCCGCTGCAGTCGGTGTCGACGATGGTGTTGATGTCCGGTTTCGTCGCCCATCTGGGCGTGGTGCCCTTGGCTGGTTATGCCATCGCGCAGCGACTGGAGTTCCTGACGGGCACGGTGGCTTTTGGCATCGGGCTGGCGTCAGTGCCGATGGTCGGCATGGCGATAGGCGCCGGCGACGTCAAGCGTGCGCGCCGCATCGCCTGGACAGCCGGCACCTTGACGGCAGCGCTGCTGATGCCGGTCGGGCTGCTGGTGGCCTTGGCGCCGGACTTGTGGGCCGGCATCTTCACCCGTGACGAAGCGGTGCTCGAGTACAGCCGCAGCTGCCTGCGCTGGACGGGGCCGGCCTTCGGTTTCATCGGACTGGGGCTGACGCTGTACTTCTCCTCGCAAGGCGCTGGCCGCGTGTTCGGGCCGGTCTGTGCCGCGACGCTGCGCCTGCTGCTGATAGCGGTAGGCGGCAGCTGGTTGGTCGCCATCGATGCGCCGGCCTGGCAGCTGTTTGCGTTGGCCTCGGCGGCGATGGTGGTGTACGGCGGCAGCGGCGCCTTGGCGATGATGATGGTCTCTTGGGGTCCGCAGCGTGATCGGCCGGGCCAGCTTGCTGAACAAGGCTTGCGGGTGCTCAAAGCCTGAGCCTCCCCGGCGCCTGGGGGCGGGTCAAGCGGCTGCACCGGCTCTCAAGCAAATGTGGCTTTGCCACTTTGCTTGATCCCCACGGGGGGCGGCCGGCTTCGGCCGGCCTTGGGGCGATCACCAAAACCCCATCGGCCGGTCGTGAAAGATCCGCGCGTCCATCAGCGCCAGATCATCGGCCACCGCCACTGGGGCGCCCAGCGCGTCGAGCACGTCGCGCTGCAGATCCAGCCCCGGCGCGATCTCGGTCAAGGTCAGCTGCCCATCGCGCAGCCGGAACACCGCACGCTCGGTCAGGTAGAGGATCTCGCGGCCCAGCGATGCCACATAAGGTCCGTTGAAGCTCAGGTGCCCCACGGCCGGCACCAGCTTTTTCACAAGGCCCTCTTGCACGATGCGCAGGCGGCCGTCGCCGGTCTCGATGCGCAGGCCGTCATTGGTCAGCGTTCCCATGAAGACCACCCGCTGCGTGCTCTGGGTGATGTTGATGAAACCGCCGACACCCGAG
>JBILYN010000068.1:0-17048 GCA_044377715.1 Aquabacterium sp. | reverse complement strand
GGCGCCCAACGCGGTGAAGCTCAGCGGCTGGAAGATCGCGGTGATCACATCGCCGGCGCGCAGTGGCACGTTCTGCCGCGGGTCGCGTATCACCTGGTCCAGCGGCATCGACTGGAATTGGTTGCCGCGGGTGACCTGCAGCGTTGTCTTGCTGATCGGCTGACGCACGCCGCCAGCCGCGGCCAACGCGTCGAGCAGGCGTTCGCCGCCGGAGCTCAGCGGCATGCGCAGGCTGTTGGTCACCTCGCCGACGACGGTGACGTTGGATGACGCATTGCGCGTGACCCGCACCAGCGCCTCGGGCTGGTTGGCCTTTCCCTTGAGGCGGCGCACGACCTCGGTTTCCAGCGCCTGCGGCGTCAGCCCCGCAGCGCGGATGCGGCCGGCAAACGGCACGCTGATAAAGCCATCGCGGTCGACCACCTGCTCGGGCAAGGTGGTGGCGCGCACCGAGCCCGAGACACCGCGAACGTCGATCACGCCGCCACCGAACAGTGCCGCCGGCGGGGCTTCCCAGAGGTTGACCTCGACCGCGTCGCCTGCGCCTATGCCAGGGTCGCTGCCGCGGGCCTGGCCCAAACTTTCGGAGAACAGGCGCTGGGTTTGCTGGGCCTGCAAGCGTCGGGCAACCTTGTCGTCGACATCGACGATCTGCACCGCCTGATTGCCGGGCTGCGCCGCGGCCTCGCGGATCTCGTGCCGGCTTGGCCCGATCGTGGGCAGCTGGCTGCAGCCGGCCAGCGCCAGCATGGCGGCAGTCGACAAGGCAAGGGTCAGGCGCAGGGTGGTTCGCATGGAACGTGACGCTCGGTCCGGTGGTGGAACTGCGCCGGCCGCTGCGCCGCAGAAGTGGTCACTGATGGGCTGTTCAAGCGCATCAGCTGCATGGCTGGGAAATCTACCGCAGCGAGGCTGCATCGCGGCGCGGGCTAGGCCAAGCGCGCGCGGCAATGAGTGCGTTTTTGGGCAGATCGCCGGCTTTGCTTCGCGGCCTCAAGACCCGGTGCTGGTCAGGGCATTGCTCAAGGCCGGCAGGCCGGGGCCGATATCTGCAAGGTACGAGGCCCAGGCGCGCTGACCGTCAGGACAGACCCAGGCCAACACGAGCGTCCTGGCGAACCCACGCAGCAGCGTCACACCGACCCGGTCGGTTCACTCGCCCAGCCCGCCACCAGCCGCGGCTTGATTGCGGCGGCCGATGGCAGCCCTGTCCTTGCTGAGCGAGACCATGATGAGTTCACTTGGGGTGCGCCCCTGCGTGTTGTTTTTTGCCGCATTGCTGCTTGGCGTCGCATTGCCGGGCTGCGGCGGCGGTGCTGCGAGCGCTGTGGTCAGCGCCTCGGTCGACAAGACGACGTCCGGGCTACCGGCGATCACGCCCACTGGCCTACGGCACAGACTGATCGTTGGTTATCAGGGCTGGTTCGGCTGCCCCGGCGATGCCGACGGCAACAAAGCTTGGCAGCACTGGTTTACTGGCGAGCCCGGCGTCGGGACGATGAGCTTTGATGCGCTGCCGTCGTTGCGCGGGCTTGACCCGCAGGACCTGTGCGACACCGGCATCGCGCGCGCAGGCGGCGGCACGGTCAGGCTGTTTTCGGCCCAGAGCCCGAATGTGGTGCAGTCCCATTTCGCCTGGATGAAGGAGCACGGCATCGACGGCGCAGCCCTTCAGCGCTTTGTGGTCGAACTCGCTGACGCCAGCAATCGTCGTCGGACCGACAGGGTGTTGGCCAACGCGCGGGCAGCGGCCGAGGCCAATGGCCGGGTCTTCTACCTCAGCTACGACGTCTCGGGTGCCGACCCGGCCACGGTGGTGGCGGCAATACGCCAGGACTGGCGTCGGCTCAGCGTCGACCTCCAACTCACCGACAGCCCGGCCTATCTGCACGACAGCGGTAAACCGGTGCTGCAGCTCTGGGGCTTCGGCTTTGCCGACCGGCCGGGTGAACCTGCCGAAGTGGCGGCGCTGATCGCCGACCTCAAGAGCGGCGGTGCAGGGCTGGCAGCGGTCAGGTTGATCGGCGGTGTTCCCGGCGACTGGCGAACCCTGGGCGGTGACGCCAAGCCCGCACCAGCCTGGGCCGCGGTCTACCGCAGCTACGATGTGATCAGCCCCTGGAGCGTCGGCCGGTTTGGCGACAACGCCGGTGCCGACGCCTACGTCAAGTCGGTCGTCGAGCCCGATTTGACTGAGACCCGGCGCTTGGGGCTGGGCTACCAGCCGGTGGTCTTCCCGGGTTTTTCCTGGCGCAACCTGATGGCCCAGCGCGGCCAGCCTGGCCAACTCAACGTGATCCCGCGGCGCTGCGGCAACTTTATCTGGCGCCAGGTCTGGAACCTGCTCAATGCCGGCAGCGACAGCCTGTATGCGGCGATGTTTGACGAAGTCGACGAGGGCACGGCCTTGTTCCGGGTCGAGCCGCTGGCCGATCAGTTGCCGGTCGGCGCGCAGATGATCAGCCTGAACCAGGACGGCTGCGCGCTGCCCGACGATTGGTATTTGCGCGTGACCGGCCAGGCCGCCGCTTATCTGCGCAGCGGCCTGCTGCCGCCCAGCGTCTTGTCGGATGTGATTCGACCCTGAGGGCCACCTCTGAAGCACGGGATCGGCGCCATGGGTGCCAACGCTGTTGCCTCCAGTCCCGCCATCAAGAGTCGAGTTTGAAAGGTCAAAGCGTTTGTCGATGCAGTGTTGCCGACGCGCGCCGCCGGCGGTAAAGGCCTAGCGCAGCAAGTCCGCTCAGCATCATCGCGATGGAAGCAGGTTCCGGAATGGGCACAGCGCCTTGGACGGCATTGAATCCGGCAATTTGCTGGCCGACATAGACCAGTCCTGCCACGTTGTTGCCGGTAGGGAATTCGTTGGCCTTCGGGTCTACATAGCCATCGTCATCGTAGCTGCCGGTGTACTTGAAGAACTCATAGCGAACCACCAGCGACGGGTTGCCTGCGATGTCGACGGCTTTCGAGACTTCGTCAACCATGCCGGGTTGCAGAACCTGCCATTCGATCTCGATCTCGGGCTTGTCGTTGAGGTCGGCGATGGCCTTTTTCTCGAACGCGTGATGACCTCCCATCAGTTCGTTGAGGTCCACGTTGTCGGGCAAGCTTGTCTGGACGATCTTGACCCAGAACGCGTTGTCTTCGGGCTGTGGCGCGACTTGCTGCGCTTGGATCACCGCGACCACCGGTGCCTGTGGCAAGCCGGGTGCTGGCGGCGGTGGCGGCGTGAAGATCACCGGCGGTATCGCCACGGCGGCCGGTGTCAGCGTACCCGGGCTCGACTCGATCAGCCAACTGTAGGTGGTGCGGCTTGGTGAACCGAAGGTGCTGACGCCGAAGTGGTCGCATGGGACGTTGGGGTAGCCGACATTGCCGAAGGTCCAGCAACTCTCGCCGGGGGTGTTGAAGGGATTGGCGGCGCTTCGAAAGTCTGTTCCGGTGGACCAGACGCCCCCTGCAAAGCTGGCCCTGTAAGTCACCTTCGCGCCAATCACAATGCCTACGCCATCGTACAGATCGCCGATGGTCGGCAGACCGTAGCGCTCGACGTCGCCAGGAGAGGGTGTGCCGAAATTTCGATTCAATCCGAAGACGTCGCTGATCTCGCTTTTGGTGATGCCGTGAAGCTCGATCTCGAAGCCTCTGGCGATCACGCCGGTGTCGTTGATGGCGTCGAAGTTGGCCAAGCTGCCGAACACAGCTGCGCTTGCCGGGACTGTCGCTAACGCGGCCAGCGTTGCGAATGAGATAAATGTTCTCGCGAAGGTTTTCATGTTTCACATTCCGGATCGTTGATTTGGAGCGATCAATGGTGCTGTCCTGCCGACGAGCACCTTTGTGGCAGATCAAGACCTGCCGGGCGGGTTCTGCTGCGGTCCCTCGTTTCAATGGTGCGACGACCTCACCACGCATTTCGGATTTTCAAGACTTCACACCTTGATCTGCGGTCATGGCTGCTCGGATGGTCGCCGGTCAAGCCTGGCATCGAGGCATTGCGCCGCATGCTGGGGCGCAGCCCATGTCTGGGGTGGGCGACTGCGGCGCAGCATGCTCAACCGAGGGACAAGCATGGCGCGCGGCTACCATCGCAGCCGCGCTCCTGTCCTGCTCCAGAAGGCCTTGCCATGTCCGACCCCAACAGCCCCGACCTTGCCGAAGCGATCAACGCCCAACTCGCTGGGTCTGCCTGGCGGCGCCAGGGCTGACGCGATGGCACGCAAGCCTTTGGCGGGTTCGCCGGCCATGCCGGTGACGCCCGAGCGCTGGGCGGTCGATGCCGGCGACGCCGCGCAGGCGCTGCTGCTGATCCCCGCCGACCTGCAGCGCGAACGCCGGTTCGAGATCGCCTGCGCGATGACGGTCCGCTGCGGTGATGACCTGGCGGGCGCCTGGCACGAGATGACCGTGCTGGCCAACGGTGCGCTCCAGTGGCAGCGCCGTATCGCCAGCCACAACCCTGGCAGTTTCGACGGGCTGGATTACCGTTTTGCCCGCACCTTGGCGGTCGGCGAGGCACTGCGCTTGGTGCTGCGCTGCGCCTGCCGCGGCGTGAGCCGACAACGCTTGCTGATCGAGGCCGACGAGACCTGAAGTCGGAAGGCCGGACTGGGCCCCTGGGCTACGCAGCAGCAGATGGCCAGCGCCGCGGCTTTCATGAACATCCCTGCGGGCGGCTTCATCAACAGCACCAGGTTGACGGCGCGCTGACACAGCGCGTGTGGCTGCGGCCTGCCTGGCGCCGGCGCCCCCGGATAGGTGTTGCGCGGCCTGCCTGCTGCGTGCGCCGTGCGCCGTGCGCCAGAATTGCGGATCTTCAACGTACTCTGCCCAGCCGATGCGCCTACTCCAGTACAAAGACCTAGACCTGCGGCGCGTCAAGCCGGCGTTTGCCAAGGTGAAGGCGGCGATAGAGTCCGGTGATTTCAAGAGCCCGGACGTCAAGAAGCTGCACCAGGGCGCTTACTACCGCGCCAAGCTCGACCACAGCAACCGCTTGCTGCTGCAGTTTGCCCGTCACGGCGGCGAGACGGTCTGCCTGGCGCTGGAGGTGATCGAGAACCACGCTTACGACAAGTCGCGCTTCCTGCGTGGCGCGGCGGTGGACGAGGCCAAGATCGACCGCGAACCCGCCGTCCCGGCAGCCGGCCCGCCCGAGGCCGATGCCACGCCGCTGCGCTGGCTGCACCCCAGCCGCAACGAGTTCGAACTGCTGGACAAGCCCATCGTGTTCGACGATGCACAAGAAGCCGTGCGTAGGCTGCCCGCGCCAGTGGTGCTGGTGGGCTCGGCCGGCTCGGGCAAGACAGCGGTGACCTTGGCCAAGCTGCGCGAGGCGACCGGCCGGGTGCTCTACGTCACCCAGTCAGCCTTCTTGGCGCAGTCGGCGCGCGCGCTGTATGGCGCGCTAGGCTACGAAAACCCGGACCAGGAGCCCGAGTTCCTGAGCTACCGTGAGTTTCTCGAGACGCTGCGCATCCCTGCTGGCCGCGAGCTCGACTTCAACGCCTTCCGCGGCTGGTTCGACCGGCACCGGGTTGCCGCCAAGGCGCTGGGCGAGATCGACGCCCATGCGCTGTTCGAGGAGTTTCGCGGCGTGATCGGCGCCCAGCCCACGGGTCCATTGAGCCTGCCCGACTACCTCGCCCTCGGGCCGCGCCAAAGCCTGTTGGCGCCTGCGGCGCGTGAGGCCGCGCACGGCTTGTTCGGTCGCTACCGGCAGTGGCTGGTCGATGCCGGGTTGTTCGACCTCAACCTGGTTGCGCACGACTGGCGGGCCTTGGCCCAGCCCTGCTATGACTTCATCGTGATCGACGAGGTGCAGGACTTGACGGGTGTGCAACTCGCGCTGGTGCTGGCTTGCCTGAAGATGCCAGGGCAGTTCCTGCTGTGCGGGGACTCCAACCAAATCGTGCACCCAAACTTCTTCTCCTGGGCCGCGGTGCGCGCGCTGTTCTGGCAAGGATTGGCCGGCGACGCCGCGCAGCGCCAGCCGCTGCAGGTGCTGCGGGCCAATTTCCGCAACACCCGGGCGGTGACCGAGTTGGCCAACGCGCTGCTCAAGATCAAGCAGGCACGCTTCGGCTCGATCGACCGCGAGAGCAACTTCCTCGTCCAAAGCAGTTCGGGCGAGGCCGGTGAGGTCAGTCTGGTCGGTGCCAAGGAAGCAACGCTCAAGCAACTCGATGCCAGCACCCGAGGGTCGGCGCGTCACGCGGTGATCGTGCTGCGCGACGAGGACAAGCCGGCGGCTCGAGCACAGTTGCGCACACCTCTGATTTTCTCGGTGCACGAGGCCAAGGGGCTGGAGTACCCGCATGTGCTGTTGCTTGGGCTGGTCTCTGGCCAGCGCGCGGCCTATGCCGAGGTCTGCGAGGGCGTCAGTGCCCAGGACTTGCTGCGCGACGAGCTCGACTACCGGCGTGCCGCCGACAAGGGTGACAAGTCGCTCGAGCTCTACAAGTTCTACGTCAACGCGCTGTACGTTGCGATGACGCGGGCGGTCGAGAGCCTGACCATCATCGAGTCCGACACCGGCCACCCGCTGCTCGGCCTGCTGGGGCTCAAGCCAGGCGAGGCACGCGCCGGGGCCGGCACGGTTTCGACCCGTGAAGAATGGGCGCAGGAGGCGCGCAAGCTCGAGCTCCAGGGCAAGCAGGAGCAGGCCCAGGCGATACGCACCACCTTCCTGCAGGGCAAGCCCGTACCTTGGACACCGTGGAGCCGCGCGTTGATCGAGGAGCTCGTGCCCAAAGCGCTGGACCGCGCAAACCCCAGCGCCAAGCAAAAGCAGCTGCTGATGGACTACGCGCTGTGGCACGGTCAGCAGGTCTGGGTCGAGCAGTTGGGTCGTGCCGGATTTCAACCGGCCCGCAGCTTGGCACCAGCAGGCGAATTCGGCTGGGTTGGTCAGGCGGCGATGCTGTCCTATCCTGCGCCTGACCCTGAGCTGTTGGTGCAACAGGCCCGGCGCACGGTCGACTCGCTGCGTCAGCGCCACCTGCAGCCCTACAGTGGCAAGCATTTCAAGGACATCCTGCGACTGTGCGACATCCACGGTGTCGACCATGCCAGCCCTGTGGGTGCCACAGCGCTGATGCTGGCCGCGCGCGCAGGCAACTTGGCACTGGTCGAGGCATTGATCGACAAGGGGGCCGACACCAGCCGGGTCGATGACTTCGGCCAGACGGCCTGGTTGCACGCTGTCAACCGGGCCATTGACGATCCGGCTTTCGCCAAACAGGCGCTGCCGCGATTGTTCGACGCTTTGGCGCCTGCCGTGATCGATCTGCAAGTCGATGGCCGGTTGTTGCGCATCAGCCCCCATCAGGGCGAGTACTGGCCGCTGACGCTGATGATGGCGGGTTTCAAGACACAGTGGTCGATCTGCGAGGCCCGGACCGAGCCGCGCTGGAAGTACGCGGAGGGCTTTTTCGCCGAGCAACTGCACCAGGTTCTGATGGCCTTGCCGATCCAACTATGGCCCGAGAAGCGGCGCAAGCGCAGCTACGTCAACCAGGTGCTGGCCCGCGCCGAGGTCGACAGCGCTTATCAACCAGCGCGCAAGCTGTGGGCTCGAACCCGCAACGGGCATTACCTGCCCAACCCGGAGCTGTTGCTGCGCGATGGCGAGGGCTGGCAGCCGGTGTACCGCAGGCTTGGGCTCGACTGGGTGGACCGCGGCAGCGGCAGCGACGAGCCATTCCGCATTCGGCCGGCCAAGTTGTTGGAAAGACTGCGCGCTCGGGTGGCTGGAGGGGCGGAGATCGCTTGACCCCGCACCATCGGCCTTGTCGGCCAAGCGTGGCGACCGCGCTTTGGCAGCCGACATGCCGACGCGAGGATCGGGTCATATTCCGAGCTCGGTGGGCATTATTGATGGGCTGATTGATGTTTACCCTTGGAGCGACTGCCCGATCGGCGGCTTAAGATTTGTCCTTAGAAAAAGCACGATCGTACTTTTATCAACCCAACGAGGTGTTTCATGAAAAAACTCAGTTTCAAGCTGGCAGCTCTGGGCACTGCGGCACTGCTCGCGTCTTGCGGTGGTGGCGACATAGCTCCCGCACCCGAGGAGACTCGGCTCCAGGACAGCCGCGTATTCACCGCTGACGCCGCACAGGCGGCCTTCACTGCGATGGCTGCAGGCACTGCCGATACCGCCGCCGTGGCCACCGCGATGGCCGGCACCAGCCGCTGGGCTGGCGTGCTGGGTGGCGCGGGCTACCGTGTTGAAGTGCCGGCGAACTGGAACGGCAAGCTGGTGATGTACGCGCATGGCTATGCCGGTACCGGCGCGGCAGTGGGTGTTGATAGCCCGCCGATCCGTCGCTACCTGATCCAGAACGGCTATGCCTGGGCCGCTTCGAGCTACAGCAAGAACTACTACGACGTTCGCGCCGGGGTCGAAGACACCAATGCGCTGGCGCTGGAATTCACCAAGATCGCCGACAAGAACGGTCGCACGCTGGCTGCACCGACCAAGATCTACATCACTGGCGTCTCGATGGGCGGCCATATCACGGCAGCGGCGATCGAGGACGAGACCCAAGCCACCGCGATCAACAAGGTCAAGTACAACGGCGCGGTGCCGATGTGCGGTGTGATGGGCGATACCGAACTGTTCAACCAGTTCGCGGCGATGCAGGTCACGGCCCAGGCCCTGGCCGGACTGCCCAACTACCCGACCGACAAATGGGCTGACATCAACGCGATGGTGACCAGCACGCTGTTCACGACCTTCCCGTCTGTGCCCACGGCCAAGGGCGCCCAGTACCTGTCAGTGCTGAAGAACATCACCGGCGGCGAGCGCCCGATGTTCGACTTGGGCATCGCCTTCGGGGGCACCTTTGGCTACGCCTGGGGCGTCTTCGGCTCGGATGGCACGGTCACCGGCATCCTCAACAAGAACGTGCTCGACACCAACGCCTACACCTACACCATCGCAGGCGATGCGGCAGGGTCCACAGCGCTGAACGCGTCGGTGATCAAGATGACTGCCGTCCCAGATGCCAACCGGTTGCGCACTGACGGGCTGCGTTGGATTCCGAAGGTCAACGGAGAGTTCAAGATTCCGGTGGTGTCGATCCACACGCTGGGTGACCTCTACGTGCCCTTCAGCATGCAGCAGACCTACCAGAAACGGGTTGCCGCAAAGGGCAACAGCGCTTGGTTGGTCCAGCGCGCGATCCGGGGCGTCAGCCACTGCGATTTCACGGTTGCCGAACAGGCCACCGCGTTTGACGACATGGTCAAGTGGGAGGGTGGTGGCGCGAAGCCGGGAGGCGACGATGTGATGACCGCTGCGAAGGTGGCGGCGTCGACCTATGGCTGCACCTACACGAACAACACGTTGGGTGCTGACGACAACCCCAACACTGTCGGCGCCCTGCGCGCTGCGACGAAGGCCAACTCCGCGGCCTGCCCGGCACCCTGAGTTTGCACCGCTCGCGGTGATGCTTCTGGCGGCCTTCGGGCCGCTTTTTCTTGGTGCGCAGGTCCCGCCGCGACGAAACCGTCTCGTTGTTTGTCACTCTCTATCTCGAGGAACACCCCCATGACCCACCTCAGCGGCCTGGACATCAACCGGCTGGAACGCATCACCGACCACCTGCAGCGCCAGTACATCGACAAAGGCAGGATTGCTGGCTGCCAAATGGCGATCACCCGGCGTGGCCACGCGGCCTATTTCCGCAGCTTCGGGCTGATGGACTTGGCAGCGACCAAGCCGATGGCCGATGACACGATCTTTCGCCTCTACTCGATGACCAAGCCGATCACCTCGGTGGCCTTGATGAGTCTGTACGAACAGGGTTTGTTCCAGCTAGACGACCCGGTCTCGCGCTGGGTGCCGTCCTGGGACAAGCAACAGGTCTACGTCAGCGGCGAGGGCGAGGCGATGCGCACCGAAGCGCCCATGCGCCCGGTCAGCATCCGCGACCTGCTGCGCCATACCGCCGGCCTGACCTATGGCGGCGGGCTGCCCGGCGTTGGCATACAGCACCCGGTCGACCCGGTCTACCGGTCGCTGAAAGTTCGCAGCTTCGGCGGCAGCGACAGCGTGGCCAGCTTCATGGACAAGCTTGGCCAGATACCGCTGGCCTACCAGCCGGGCGAGCGCTGGATGTACTCGCTGGCGACCGACGCCTGCGGCGCGCTGGTCGAGATCATCTCCGGCATGCCCTTCGCCCAATACCTGCAGCAAACCATCTTCGACCCGCTGGGCATGACCGACACCTCGTTCCAGGTCAGCGCGGACAAGCAGCCTCGCTTGGCCGCGAACTACCAGCGCGGGGCCGACAAGAAGCTCGCGCTGATCGACGACCCGGCGACCAGTGCCTACCTGAAAGCGCCGGGTTTTTGCTCCGGCGGTGGCGGTCTGACAGGGACCACCGCCGACTACCTGCGCTTTTGCGAGATGCTGCGCCGCGGTGGCGAACTGGACGGCGCTCGAATCATCGGCCCGCGCACGCTGGCGATGATGCACATGAACCACCTCAAGGACGGCCAGGACTTGATGAGCTCGGCGATCGGCACTTTCGCCGAGACTGCCTACGCCGGCGTCGGCTTCGGCCTGGGGTTTGCGTCGACGATGGACCAGGTCGCTGCGGGCGTGCTTGGTGGCGGTGACTACTATTGGGGCGGCGCAGCATCGACGATCTTCGCGATCGACCCGAAGGAGCAACTCAGCATGGTCTTCATGACCCAGCTGATGCCCTCGAGCACTTTCAACTTCCGTGGCCAGCTCAAGAACTTGCTGTACGGTGCGATCGTCGATTGAGTTTGCCTTCGGGCCTGACCGCAAGCTCAGCCCGGCCACAACCTGAACAGGAGTTTCGCGATGCCGCTAGAACCGATGCCCTTTGCCACCATCACCGAACTTGGTGCGGCCTACCGCGCGCGAACGCTCTCGCCGGTTGAAGTCACCGAGGCGATGCTGTCGCGCATCGCCAAGCTCGACCCGGCGCTGCGCAGCTACCTCACGCCCACACCCGAGATCGCGCTGGCGCAGGCGCGCCAAGCCGAGGATGAGATCGGGCGCGGCCAATGGCGCGGGCCGATGCACGGTGTGCCGATCGGTTTCAAAGACTTGTGCGACACCGCCGGTGTTCGCACCACCGGGGGCACGACGTTGCGCGACGACCATGTGCCCAAAACCGATGCCACGGTGGTGCGCAAGCTGTTCGACGCTGGCGCGGTGATGCTGGGCAAGCTGCACATGACCGAGGGGGCTTATTCCGCACACCATCCTGCGCTCGCGCCGCCGATCAACCCCTGGCACGCCGAGCAGTGGACCGGCGTGTCGTCCAGTGGTTCTGGCGTGGCCACAGCGGCAGGACTTTGCTATGGCGCGATCGGCACCGACACGGGTGGGTCGATCCGATTCCCGTCTGGCGCGAACGGCATCACGGGCCTGAAACCGACCTGGGGACGGGTCAGTCGCCATGGCGTGCTGCCGCTGGCCGACAGTCTGGACCATGTCGGGCCGATGACGCGGTCGGCGGCCGATGCGGGGGCGATGCTCGGTGCGATGGCCGGTACCGACCCGCTCGACCCGACCTCGCTCGACGCGCCGGTGCCCGACTATCTGGCCGGTCTGGCGGCGGGCGTCGCCGGTCTGCGGGTGGGCTTCGATGAGGACTACATCTACAGCGTCTGCGACGCCGACACGGCGCGGGTGATCGATCAGGCGCGCCAGGTGCTGAGCGATCTGGGCGCCGCTGTGGTGCCGGTGACGATGCCTGCCAGCACCAAGACGATGTACACCGACTGGGCCAAGCTGTGCGGCGTTGAGACCGCGATCGCGCACCAAGCCACCTACCCGTCGCGCGCGGCCGAGTACGGGCCGGTGCTGGCCGCGCTGATCGACGCCGGCCTGAAGCTTGGCGGTGTCGAGCTGATGAAAATCGAGCACGCGCGTCTGGTCTTCAAAGGTGCTTTGCGCAAGCTGTTCGAGACCGTCGACCTGTTGCTGGTGCCGGTGCACCCCTTCGGCAACCTGTCGCTGGTCCAGCGCGCTGAGATGCTCAACAAACCGGCGATGCGCAGCGATTTTCTGCGCTTCACAGCGCCCTTCGACCTGTCGGGCAGCCCGACGATCACGCTGCCGGGCGGGTTCACGCCGGCCGGCCTGCCGATAGGTTTGCAGCTTGTCAGCCGCCACCTCGACGAGGGCTTGCTGGTGCGCGCCGGCCATGCGTTCCAGGGGGCGACCGATTGGCACCAGCGCCATCCGGCGCTTTGATGCCCGGGTAGGGAGATTGCCCCGGATGTTCCAATGCGGCGCTGCGAATCCCCTCACTCTCTGCCCTCGGGCCCAACCATGACCTCACCAACCTACACCACCGCCAGCACCGTCTTCAAGCAGATGCTCGGGGGTTTGAGCAAGGTGCTCGCGATCGCCGAGGCCGACGCCGCAGCGCGCAAGATCGAGCCCAGCGCGCTGTTGCAAGCCCGCTTGTACCCCGACATGTTCGCGCTGCTGCGCCAGGTCCAGGTCGCATGCGACTTCGCCAAGAGCGTGTCGGCGCGGCTTGCCGGCGCCGAGGTGCCGGCTTCAGACGACAGCGAACAGGGCTTTGCTGACCTTCGGGCGCGCATCGCCAAGACCCTGGCCTTCATCGACGGCCTGGCGCCGGCAAAGTTCGAGGGCTGCGAGACGCGCGAGATCGTCACCCAGGCCGGCACGCCCAAGGAAAAGCGTTTCAGCGGCCAGTCCTATCTGTTGAACTACGGTCTGCCGCATTTCTTCTTTCATGTCACGACCGCTTACGCGATCTTGCGGCACAACGGCGTCGAAGTCGGCAAGAAGGACTACGTCGGCAGTTACTGATCGCCCCAAGGCCGGCCGAAGCCGGCCGCCCCCCGTGGGGATCAAGCAAAGTGGCAAAGCCACATTTGCTTGAGACCGCGTCGCAAGACGGCGCCTGGGCCCGCATCAGCATTGAGCGGGATCGGACAACCAGGCTTGCCATGCCGCCGATACTGTGACAACCCTGGCAAACGAGGCTTGATGCGATGGCTGAGATCTTTGGGCTCGATGCCTATTCACCGCAGCAGATCGCGGCCCGCGTGGCCGATGTCGGCGTCGTCAAGGCCAGGCTGCCGCTGCTGAGCCTGGCGCTGCTGGGGGTGCTGGCCGGGGCTTTCATAGGCTTGGGCGCGCTGATGTTCACGTTGGTGGCCAGCGACGCCAGCCTGGGTTTCGCGGCTTCGCGCTTGCTGGGTGGTCTGGTGTTCTCGCTCGGGCTGATCCTGGTCAGCGTGGCGGGGGCCGAGCTGTTCACCGGCAACAACCTGCTGGCGATGGCCTGGGCCAGCCGGCGCTTGAGCACGGCCGAGCTGCTGCGCAACTGGGCGGTGGCGCTCGCAGCCAATGCGGTCGGCGCGGCCGGTCTGGCCTTGCTGGCCTGGGCCGCAGGCCAGGGCGGGCTCAACCAGGGTGCGGTCGGCCAGACGGTGATACGCATCGCCAACGCCAAGCTGGCGATGCCGCTGGCCGAAGCCTTTTGGCGCGGCGTGTTGTGCAACCTGCTGGTGTGCATGGCAGTGTGGATGGCACTGGGCGGGCGCAGCCTGACCGACAAAGTGCTGGCGATCGTGTTCCCGGTCACGGCCTTCGTCGCTGCAGGCTTCGAGCATTCGATCGCCAACCTGTATTTCTTCCCGTTCGCGCTGCTGCTGGGCGCGCCGCTGGACGCGCTGGCCTTGTTGGCGCGCTTGGCGGTGGTGATCGCTGGCAACATCGTCGGCGGCAGCGTGCTGGTCGCGCTGGTCTACTGGGTGATCTACCTCAGACCTGCGGCAGCCGGCGCCACCACCCAACCCCTTGCCGACGGCGCAGCGCCGACTGGAGATTCCCGATGACCGTGATTGACGCCAACCGTCCCGCCGCCGCCGCGCTGCGCCGCATCGACGACTTGCCGGGCCCGCGTGGCCTGCCCTGGCTGGGCAACATGTTCCAGATCGAGCCCAGGCGCTTTCACCTGCAGCTCGAGCAGTGGTGCCGCGAGTTCGGGGCAATGTTCCACTTGCGCGCTGCCGGCCGCCGCATCCTGGTGGTCGCCGACCATACCCTGGTGGCAGCGATCTTGCGCGACCGACCCGATGGCTTTCGACGCACGATCAAGCTCGAGAAGATAGGCCTCGAGATGGGCCTGCCGCCAGGCGTTTTCGGCGCCAGCGGCGACGCCTGGCGGGCGCAGCGCCGCATGGTGATGGCCGGGTTCGACCCGGCGCATGTCAAGGGCTACTTTCCGTCGCTGTTGCAGGTCGCGCAACGCCTGCGTGGGCGTTGGCAGAAAGCCGCTCGCGACCAGCAGGCGATCGACCTGCAAGCCGACCTGATGCGCTACACGGTCGACGCGATCGCCGGTCTGGCCTTCGGTGCCGAGGTCAACACGCTGGAGTCGGATGACGACGTGATCCAGCAGCACCTCGACAAGATCTTCCCGGCGCTGGGCCGGCGCTTGCTCGCGCCGCTGCCGGTCTGGCGTTGGTGGCGCTCGACCGCCGACCGCCAGCTTGAGCAAAGCCTGGTCGAGGTCAAGTCTGCGGTGGCGGGTTTTATCGCCCAGGCCAGGGACAGGCTGGTGGCAGATCCCGAGTTGCGGGTTCACCCGCGCAACCTGCTCGAGGCGATGATCGTCGCCGCCGACGCGCCCGACAGCGGCATCAGCGATGCGCAGGTGGCTGGCAATGTGCTGACGATGCTGCTGGCCGGCGAGGACACCACCGCCAACACCTTGGCCTGGACCATCCACCTGCTGTGGCGCCACCCTGTGGCGCTGGCCCGCGCCATCGAGGAGGTGCGGCAGGTGGCTGGCGATCCGGCGGCGTTGACGCTGGAGCAACTGGGCCAGCTGGACTATGTCGAGGCCTGTGTGCACGAGACCATGCGACTCAAGCCGGTGGCGCCGATCATGCCGCTGCAGGCGCTGCACGACCAGAGCGTCGGCGGCGTGCACGTGCCTGCAGGCACGGTGGTGATCAGCCTGCTGCGCCGCGACAGCGTCAGCGACGAACACCTGCCTCGGGCAGCCTCTTTCGAGCCCGAGCGCTGGCTCGCTGGCGAGGGCGGGCCGGGCCAGGTCGCGAGTTCGGCCAAGCGCATCTCGATGCCGTTTGGCGCCGGTCCCCGCATCTGCCCGGGGCGCTACCTGGCGCTGCTCGAGATGAAGATCGCGCTGGCCGTGCTGTTGGGTGGCTTCGACATCGCCGGGGTCGACACCCCTGATGGTGCCGAGGCCCGCGAACGCTTGGCTTTCGCGATGTCGCCGGTGGGCTTGAGCATGCGGCTGGCCGAGCGCGCAACCGTGTCGCCTTGAGCGCAGCTTGGCGCTTGCGGCTGCGGTATACAGCCAAAGTGTCCTGGCGCCGGCCCGCGAAAATTGGCACGGATCGAAAGTTTCCAGGACCCGATTCCCAAAACCCTCAGGCAAGGATCAACGACGATGAGCACCAACTCTCTCAAGGCCCGCTGGAAGTCTGGCAAGGCAGCCGTCAACGGATGGCTTGCCATCCCGTCTGGATTTTCGGCTGAAGTGATCGCGCAGTGTGGCTTCGACAGCGTCACCGTCGACATGCAGCATGGCGTTCAGGACTACCAGTCGATGGTCCAGTGTTTCCAGGCGATGGAGCGGCACCCAGTGGCGCGTCTGGTGCGCGTGCCTTGGAACGAGCCCGGCATCATCGGCAAAGCGCTCGACGGCGGCGCCTGGGGCGTGATCGCGCCGATGATCAACACCCGCGAGCAGGCCGAGTCGCTGGTCTCTTCCTGCCGCTATCCGCCACACGGCACCCGCAGCAACGGCCCGATCCGCCATGGCACTTATGGCGTGGCGAGCGACTACCAGAAGATCGCCAACGACGAGATTCTGGTGATCCCGATGATCGAGACCAAGCAAGCGCTGGACAACCTCGAAGCGATCCTGGATGTCAAAGGTATCGACGGCATCTATGTCGGCCCCAGCGATCTGGCGTTTTCGATGGGCAAGACACCCAAGCTCGACCATGAAGACCCCGAAATCCTCAAGATCTACGAGCGGTTGATCGCTGAATGCAGCAAGCGCGGCATCTACGCTGGCATCCACTGCGGTACCGCTGAGTACGCGGCTCGGATGATCAAGATGGGCTTTAGGCTGACGACCATCGCCAACGACAGCGGCTTGATGGCCAAGGCTGCGTTGGAAGCGGTGGCTGACGTTTGGAAGGAAGTCGGCAGCCTGCGCTGAAGCTTCCGCTCAGCGCGACGGACAAGACAGCGATCACCGGTCTTGTCTTGCTTTTTGGCCGACGCGGCGAGCCCAGCTCGCCGCCGGCGCCCCTCACTGGGTCTGCTCTGCCTTTTGCAGCACGATGTCGGTGGCGGGGACGTCGCCATATCCCCCGACCGTGCGTGTGCTCACCACGTTCATCGCGTCGATCACAGTCTGGCCGCTGATGACCTTGCCAAACACCGCATAGCCGCCGCTGCTGGTATCCAAGAATAGATTGTCGACGGCATTGACGAAGAACTGCGCGGTCGCCGAGTTCAGCACGGACGTGCGTGCCATTGCAATGCTGTACTTCAAGTTGCTCAGGCCCACATTGACCTCCAGAGCGATCGGTGAACGCAGCCCAGTCTGCTGCGTCAACGTGCCGGCGGCCACTGCGGTGAAGCCGCCGCCCTGGTTCATGAAGCCCTTGATCACGCGGTGGAAGATCGTGCCGTTGTAGAAACCGCTGTTGACGTAGGCCAGGAAGTTGTCGACCGTCACCGGCACTGCGGCTGGCTCGAGTTCGACCACGACCGCACCCATCGTCGTCGTCATCGTCACCTGCGGCTTGGGCACGACCAGCGCCGGGCTGTAGGTCTCGGTGCCGTTGAACTTGGCTGTCACGCGCACGCTGAGCGCCTTGTTGGGCAGGCAGGTGAAGCCCAGTTGGGCCGCGCTGCCGCCAGCCAGCAGAACAGGGCTGTCGCAACCCGAGACGCTCAGGCTGACGCCGCTGGCTGTTAGTTTGTAGCCTGTCATCACGAAATTGCTGATCCGACCGTAGCTCAA
>JBILYN010000067.1:0-17050 GCA_044377715.1 Aquabacterium sp. | reverse complement strand
TCGAGCTTGTCCATCACCTCGGGCTTGGAGTCGATCTCGATCTTGATCTTGGCCGCAGCCTCGTCGATCAGGTCGATCGCCTTGTCGGGCAGGAACCGGTCGGTGATGTAGCGGTGCGAGAGCTCGGCAGCGGCAACGATCGCCGGGTCGGTGATCTCGACACCGTGGTGGACTTCGTACTTCTCTTGCAAGCCGCGCAAGATCGCGATCGTGGCCTCGACGCTGGGCTCGTCGACCAGTACTTTCTGAAAACGACGCTCAAGCGCGGCATCCTTCTCGACATACTTGCGGTATTCGTTCAGCGTGGTCGCGCCGATGCAGTGCAACTCGCCACGCGCGAGCGCAGGCTTGAGCATGTTGCCGGCATCGATCGCGCCCTCGGCCTTGCCAGCGCCCACCATGGTGTGCAACTCATCGATGAAAAGGATGATCCGGCCCTCGTCGGCCGAGACCTCCTTGAGCACGGCCTTCAAGCGCTCCTCGAACTCGCCACGGTACTTGGCGCCCGCCAGCAGCCCGGCCATGTCGAGCACCAGCACGCGCTTGTCGCGCAGCGTGTCGGGCACCTCGCCAGCGACGATGCGTTGCGCCAAACCTTCGACGATGGCGGTCTTGCCGACGCCGGGCTCGCCGATCAGCACAGGGTTGTTCTTGGTGCGGCGCTGCAGCACCTGGATCGCGCGGCGAATCTCATCGTCGCGGCCTATCACCGGGTCAAGCTTGCCTTGCCTGGCCCGCTCGGTCAGGTCTAGTGTGTATTTCTTCAAGGCCTCGCGCTGGCCTTCGGATTCAGCCGAATCGACCCCAGCCCCTCCGCGCACCGCATCGACTGCGGCTTCCAGCGCCTTGCGCGACAGACCGTGGCCGCGCACGATGCCGCCGATGTCGCTCTTGCTGTCGGCCAGCGCCAGCAAGAACATCTCGCTGGCAATGAACTGGTCACCGCGCTTGGTGGCCTCCTTGTCGGCAGCCTGCAGCAACTGCACCAAGTCGCGCCCGGCCTGCACCTGACCACCGCCTTGCACGCTGGGCAGGCTGTTGATCGCCACATCCATCGCGGTCTTCAGCGCTGCGGTGTTGGCGCCAGCGCGGTCAAGCAAGGCCTTAGGACCATCGGGTTGCACCAGCATCGCTGCGAGCACGTGACTCGGCTCGATGTAGGGGTTGTCGCGGGCCACCGCCAGACTCTGGCCCTCGGCCAGGGCTTGTTGGAAGGCAGTGGTGAGTTTGTCGAGACGCATGGCAATTCCTCCTGATAGCTTCCGACGTTGGGCTCTTGGGCGCCATTTCAAGCCCAAGGCCGGCGCCCGCCAGGCACGCGAATTGCGCAAGATCAGGTCGGCAGCGCCTGATGAAATCCGACCAAAGCCCGGCGCCAGCGCCCTGGCTTGCCTAAAATAGAGCGGTGAACATCCATCAGATGCAGGTGCGCTACCAGCCGACAGCAGACCGCGTGCTGTGGCAACTGCGTACCGCTGCTGGCGAACTGTTTGCGGTCTGGCTGACCCGGCGCATGCTGCGCCAACTCTGGCCGCACCTCAACCGCGTGGTCACGCTCGCCAGCATGGCCCGGGTCGCACCCCACGCGATCGCGCTGCCCGAGGCGCAGGCGATGATGGCGCAGGCTGCGCGCAACAGGCCTTTGCCCAACACCGATTTCGCCACGCCTTTCGACCCCAAGCCCGCGTCGCAGCCGCTGGGGCCAGAGCCCTTGTTGCCGATGGCTTTCGACATCGGCCCAGGCCAGCAAGGCAAGGGCGTGAGGTTGGCTGCGCGCGAGACCGACGGCCGCAACATCACGCTCGAGCTGTCCGAAGATCTGGCCACCGGCTTGATGCGATTGCTCGAACAAGCGCTGGTCGAAGCCGATTGGGGTTTCCTGGAGCCGACTGCCGCACCGGCCGAGCCAGGCGCCGCGAGCCCACCGATCGTGTTGAACTGAAACTGCTGAACTGAGCTGTCCGGGTCGAGGCTCGGCGAGTTCAATCGGCAGCGCTGCCGCCAGTTGACAACAGCGAGGCGCACAGCAGCGCTTTCTGCACCTTGCCCAGCGCTGTCTTGGGCAAGCCTGCGGCCACGACGACGCGGCGCGGCTGCTTGTAGCGTGCCAACTGCTGCACCAGACAGGCCTGAAGTCCGACCAAGTCCAGCACCGCACCCGGGCGCGCCACCAGCACCAACACCGGCACCTCGCCCCAGCGCGGGTCGGGCAGCCCGACCACCGCGGCCTCGGCCACGCCGGGCCAGGCGCCAACCAGGTTTTCGATCTCGGCCGGGTAGATGTTCTCGCCGCCCGAGATGATCAAGTCCCGGCTGCGGCCGACGACCGTGACGAATCCGTCTTGGTCCAGGCGCGCCAGGTCGCCGGTGGCAAACCAACCGTGCGCCCTTCCCCCCGCAAAGCCAGCGCCCTCGGGCAAGCGGTGGTAGCCGCGCATCAGGTTGGGTGCGCGCAGCGCAATTTCGCCGACTTCACCGACCGCAACGTCCGACCCTGCCTCATCGAGCAGCCGAAGCGCCACGCCAGGTGCCGGCCGGCCGACGCTGCCAACCCGTGCCAAGGCCTCGTCAGGCAGCAGCGCGATCGAGAACGGACCCGTCTCGGTGCTGCCGTAGACCTGGGCCACCGGCAGTCCGCGGGCGTGAAAAGCCTCGATCAAGGCCAGCGGCACGATCGACGAGCCACTGTTGACGAAGCGCAGGCTGCGCAGATCGGTCGTCGGCCAATCCGGGTGGGCGAGCAAGGCCTGCATCACCGCGGGCACGAGCAAGCTGGTGCTGGGCCGCCAGGCCGCCAGGTCTTGCAGCCAGGCGCCGGGGTCGAATCGCGGGTGCAGTTTGACGGCGGCCCCAGCGGCCAGCGCCGGCAGCACCTGGATGCACAGCCCGCCGACATGGAACAGCGGCAGCACCGCCAGCACCCGGTCGATCGCACTCAGGCCCTGAACCACCAGCGCGATGTCGATGTTGGCCAACATGCCGGACTGGCTGTGCATCGCGCCTTTGGGCTCGCCGGTGGTGCCAGAGGTGTAGACCAGCATCACGTCGCCTGGCTCGACCCGCGCGATGCCTGTGCCGGACAAGGGCGCCAGCGCCAGCACCTGGTCTGCCAACAACGCCAGTTCGGGACTGTGCCGCAGTGCAGACAGCCCAGCATGGACGGTGATCGCCGCCAGTTCGGGCGCTGCCAGTCGCCAGTTCAGCGGCACAAACACCGCGCCGATCTTGGCGCAGGCCAGCAGCGCGGCCACCATCTCGGCGCTGTTGTGGCCCAACCAGCCGAGCAGCGAGCCTTGGCCCAAGCCCTCGGCCCGGAACTGCCGCGCGCTCGCGTCAGTCAGGTCCAACAAGTCACGGTAGCTCAGCAAGCGCTCGCCGACTTGCAGCGCCAGCGCGCCGGGCCGGCGCGCGGCTTGGCCGGCGATGCGCTGGTAGAGCTCAGTCACCGCAGCGCAGCGCAAGCGTCATTCAATCACCTCGTCACGCTCGCCGGCCTCGTACAGGCATTCACGGCCCAACCTGTCCATGCACAGTTCGGCGGTCCAGGGCAGCATCAGTGAGCCGCAGCGCGAATCGCGGTACAGCCGCTCCAGCGGCAGCGACTTGAGCATGCTCTGCCCACCGCAAGTGCGGATCGCCAGCCGGCAGATGTCGTTGGCGCTCTCCATGATCGTGTAATGCGCCGCGTACAAGCGCATGCGCCGGTCCTTGTCGGGGTCGATGGCAGCGTCGCGAGCGTTCTGCAGGAACAGCGCGCGGGTGCTCTCGAGCTTGATCCGCATCTCGGCCACGGCGTACTGCTTGGTCGGGTACATCCGGCGCTTGACCGGCGGCATGCCTGGCACCTCGGCGCGCAGGTATTGCACCGTGAAGTCGTAAGCCGCCTGCGCCACGCCCAGGTAGGTTGGCGACAGCGTCGCGAACATGTGCGGAAAACGGCTGGCAGCTTGGAAATACAGCCCCTCGGGCATCATCCGCGCGCTCTCGGGCACGAACACGTCCTTGAACAACAGGTTGCGGCTGACCGTGCCGCGCATGCCCAGCGGATCCCAGTCGCCGACCACGCTGACGCCCAGCGCATCGGCCGGCACCGCCAGGTACATCGAATCGCGCCGGCTGCCGCCTGAGGCGCGGTCGGGCCGGTCCAAGGTGCACAGCACGCCGTAAGTGTCGGCAGCACCGGCCAGCGACGCGAAGATCTTCTTGCCGTTGACGACATAGCCGCCGTCAACCCGGGTCGCTGTCGTGCCCCAAGGGGCGGCACCAGCCGCGGCAGCGCCGCCCTCAGAGAAGGGCTGGGCGTAGATTTTCCCCTCGCCGACGATGCGCTCGAAGTGGTACGCGCGCTTGACCTCGTGGTCGGCGCGCTGCGCGGGCGTCATGTCGAGCGCGTCGGCGATCTCGCCGACCCACAGGCAAGAGCACACATGCATGTTGAAGCTCAAGGCGGTGGCGCCGCACCAGCGTCCCAGTTCGGCGGCCACCATCACATAGGTCGCGAAATCGGCGCCCAGGCCGCCGTAGGCCTTGGGCACGCAGATGCCCAGCAGACCGGCGTCACGCAAGTCGTCGTAGTTCTCGAACGGGAAGCTGGCCTCGCGGTCGTAACGCTCGGCGCGGTCGGCAAAACGCGGGCCGAGCGCGGCCACGCGCGCGATCAACTCGCGCTGCAGCGGCGTCAACGATGCCGGGTTGCCGGCAATGTGCGAAGGCTGGTAGCGCGTGACCGGTGTGCTGGCGGTCGGCGATTCGGACAGCGTGGACATCGTGATCTCCGGTTGTTTCAGCGCTGCTGAACAAAGTCCAGCAACACGCGGTTGAAAGCCTCGGGCTGCTCGATGTTGAGCAGATGACCGGCACCCGGCACCACCGAGAAGCGCGCGCTCGGGATGAACCCGGCCATGCGTTGCGCCACCTCAGGCGCTGCGGTGCGGTCGAGCTCGCCGGTGACCACCAAGGTCGGCACCTGGATCGAGGGCAGCGCGGCGCGGCGGTCGAACGCTACCAGCGCCGCCACCGCGCTGCGGTAGGTTGCTTCAGGCACGCCGGACATCATCGCCTGGGCCACAGCGCGGCGGGCTGCGGGCATGTCGGGCGCGACCATCGCACTCACCAGCGGCCCGGCCAAGCCGGCCATGCCCAGACCGGCGTCAAGCGGCGCGAAGCGCGATTGCAGAAAATCGCGCTGCCAATCGCCACCGGGCTTGCCAAAAGCCGGCGAGGTGCTGGCCAAGACCGCCATCGCCACAGCTTGCGGCGCACGGGCCAGCAGCTCCTGGGCCACCATGCCGCCCATGCTGTGGCCGACCACCACCGCAGGCCCGCAGTCCAGCCAGTCGATCAAGCGCTCGACCGCGTCGGCCAGCCCGGCCAGGTCGTAAGGCGAGATCGTCGCCGACAGGCCGTAACCCGGAAAGTCCAGCGCCAGCGCGCGAAAACCGGCTGCAGCCAGCGCAGCGCCAGTGCCCGAGCTCGCATCGTCCCAGGCTTGGCGGCCGCCGCCCACGCCGTGCAGCAGCAGCACGGGCGGCCTGGCAATGGGTTCGACCGGGTTCCAGCGCAAGTGCGCCAGCGGCGCGTCGGTGATGAGCGCCGCGCTCACAGCAGCCGTCCGGCATCGACCACCGCGACGCCATCGAGCGCCACCGTGCAGCCGCGCAGTGGCAGGTCGAAATGGCCTAGCGTATGGCGTCCGGCCACCTCGTTGGCGCCGGTCGAGTACAAAAAATTGCCGGCAAAAGCTCGCAGCTCGGTGCCGTTGAAATCTGCCTTGTCGTAGAAGGTCATCGCATCCCAGCGCGCACGTCGGTTCAGCCCCCAGCCCACATGGGACACCGCATAGGCCGCGCGATCGTCGGGCCCGGTCGCCCAGGCAGCGAAGTAGCCGCGCATCAGCTCGGCATCGACACTGCGGCCTTCGATTTCGGTGACATGGTCGTCGTCGATGTGCAGCGTCACCGGGTCGGCCAGGTAGCGTTTGAAGGTCAGGTTGACATCGCCTGGCGCGAGCACCAGCTTGCCCGACACCGACCCGGCGGCCGGAAATGCCAGCACCAATCCAGCAGGCCAATGGCTCAACGAGCCTGGCTTGGCGGTGAAACCCCAGACCCCACCGATGCGCGCGCCAGCCAGCGCGATGCGCAGGTCGGTGCCGGCGGCCGAGCTGACGTGCATCTGCTGGGCCGACTTCAGTCGCCGCATCGCTCGACGCACCTCGACCTCGTCCTCAGCATGGGGCACGGTGCGCTCGAGGATCTCAGGATGCTCGTTGCTGACAACCAGCACCCGCGCCCCACCCGCCAGGATCTCGGGCAGCTCGACCGCATGCTGCAGGCCCTCGACCGTGCAGTCGGCGACGAAAACACTGCCCGCCAGCGCATCGACCACCGGCTGCAGCCGGCCGATCGCATCCGACGCGCCGGTGGACCGCACCGGCACCGGCGCGGTCTGGCGCGGCGTCGGCAACACGACATGGAACCAACGCGCACCCAGCCGTGCCAGCGCCAACTCGCTCAGGCGCACCAGCGACGGCCGCGACTGGGTCTCCGACAGCACCGCGCAGACGTCACCCGGCTGCACGCCACACAAAGTGAAAACCTCGACAAAACTGTCGATCCACTTGGCTTCGATACGCACATCGCTCATCGCAAGACTCCGTTCGTCAGGCCCATCACAGCACTTCTCCCATCATTCGGTAATGCCCGCCCTGGAACAACAGAGGAGCGACCGAAAGGTCGGTCAGCCGCAGCACCCGGCCGATGAACAACACGTGGTCGCCAGCATCGTGACGCACCTCGGTCTGGCATTCGAACACCGCTGCGCAACCCGCCAGCACTGGCACGCCACCCAGACCATCGGCCCAATGACCTTCGGCAAACTTGTCGCCCTTGGACGAGGCAAAGCGGCGCGACAGCTCGACCTGGGTCTCGGCCAGCACATTGACCACAAAGTGCCCGGCCGCCTCGAACGCCACCAGATTGCTGCTGGCCTTGCGCAGCGACCAAAGCACCAGCGGCGGGTCCAGCGACAGCGCCGAGAACGAGTTGGCCGTCAGCCCAACGGCCTGGCCAGCACTGTCGCGGCAAGTGATCAGCGTCACGCCGGTGGCAAAACGCCCCAGCGCAGCGCGCAGTGCCTGCGAAGTCGGCGGCGTGAGCGGGTCGATGGCGCTCTTGGCCTCGGGTTCGGACGACATGGTCGGGTTCCTTGAAGACGCTGCGCCAGTGCTCAGCGCAGAAAGAGTCGGGCCAGGCCAAAGCCGATCGCGGTACAGGCCAGCGCGCCCAACAGATGCGCAGCGCTGTGCAGCAGCGCAAGCGCGATGTCGCCACGCTGGATCAGGCCCAACGATTCGGCAGAAAACGACGAGAAGGTGGTGAAACCACCCAGCAAACCGGTGACCAGCAGCAGCCGCAGCAACTCGTCGGGCGAGCGCGAAAACCAGACCATCGCCACGCCGATCAACAAGCCGCCGATGCAGTTGACCAGCAAAGTGCCGATCGGGAATCCGGCCCACAGCGAATTGAGGGTCAGGCCTGCAGCCCAGCGCAGCAAGGCGCCGACAGACGCACCCACAGCCACCGCCGCGACCTGCGCCACGGTCACCCCTGCGCTCGCGCTCACCTGCCGCTCATTCGGCATTCGTCCCGGCCAGACCCCAGCGCGCCAGCGCGGCGTCATCGGCGACGCGGGCGTCAACCCAGCGCGCGCCGTCGGGCGTGGTTTCCTTTTTCCAGAAAGGGGCCTGGGTCTTGAGGTAATCCATCAGGAACTCGCAGCCCTTGAACGATTCTCCGCGGTGCGCTGAACTCACCGCCACCAGCACAATCTGGTCAAGCGCTTGCAGCAGTCCAACGCGGTGGATCACGCGCGCGCCGCGCAGGTCGAAGCGCTGCAGCGCCTCGTCGATCATCGCCTCGATCGCACGCTCGGTCATGCCTGGGTAATGTTCGAGCTCCATCGCGCTGACCTGGCCGGACGGGCTGCGGTCGCGCACCGTGCCGACAAAGCTGGTGATCGCCCCAGTGCCGCCGTCACTCGAACGCAGCGCAGCGACCTCGGCCGAGAGGTCGAAATCGTTGGTCTGGATGCTGACGCGACTCATCGCCGGCATTCTCGCATCGGGCCGTATCGGCTGCGGCCTGGGCAGTAGCCAGCCGCACCTGCGGTCTGGTCGTTCCTAAAATGCAAATCGATGCAGACCGCCCATCTCAACGCCCTCGCGCCCTGGCTCAGCCCGCAAGGCCAGCTGCGGCTGGTTGCCGACCCGGATGCATCACCGCTGGCTGACGCAATTGCCGAGCGGCTGGCAGGCGCATTCGCCAGGGGTTCAGGTGCGGGTCTGCTGCAGCTCGGCGCGGCCGAGGTCGGCAGCGTGCTGCCACCGGCACTGGCCTGGTGGCGCGACTGGGCGGCGCGCTATGTCACCGCGCTATGCGCCACACCCGAGGGAGCGGAGATCGCGGTCGAGCCACCCGACGCGCAAGCGCTGGCACGCTTGGCAGAGACCGTCCCCCCGATGACCGGGGCCGAATACCTGACGGCCGAACGGCTGGCGCAGCTGTGGTCATTGCTAGACGTCGCGCTGCGCAGCGAACTGGCTGCCTCAGGCCTGCCGCTGGGGCAGTACCTGGCATCGCGCCACCCAGCCTGGCACCAGGTTGGACGGGTGCATTTCAACTTGGCGGAAAACCGCAAGGACACAGAAACCCCGTTCGCGTTTCTCGCCACCTATACCTCGCGGCTTTCGGCCCAAGGCAAGGCGCAGCACCAGCCGCTGTCGCGCGCGCTGGCCGAGTTTTCGGACGGTGCACATCGCGCCCAACTGCTGTCTTTGTTGCTGCCGGTGCAGCGCGCAGCACAGTCCTGCGCCTGGCTGAGAGAGATGGTCGACGCCGGAGAGATTTACCACCCGATGCGCTGGCTGCCAGCCGACGCGATGCGATTGCTGACCGACCTGCCCGCGCTGGCAGCCGCTGGCATCCAGGTCAGGACCCCTGGTCAATGGCCGGCAGGCCGACCGGCTAGGCCGGTGGTCCAGGCCAGCGTTGGCGCCAAACCGCCCTCGCTGCTAGGTCTGGACGCGATGCTTGACTTCCAGCTCGAGGTCATGCTCGACGGCGAAGCCTTGAGCGAGGCCGACATCCAGGCCTTGCTGGCCCAGGGCGACGGACTGCAGCTGATCCGTGGCCGCTGGGTCGAGGTCGACAGCAAGAAGCTGGGCAAGATGCTGTCGCGGTTGCAAGCCCTGGCCAGCGAGTCTGGCCCGGGCGGCCTGCCTCTCGCCCAGGCGATGCGGCTGATGGCCGAGGCCGGCACTGACGACGACACTGCCGAGAGCGCCACAGACTGGCTGCGGTTCCAGGCCGGACCTTGGTTGGCCGACACCTTGCGCGGCCTGCGCCAACCCGAGGGTCTGGCTCAGGTCGACCCCGGTCCGGCGCTCAAGGCCTGCTTGCGGCCTTACCAACAAGCGGGCCTGCGCTGGCTCTACCTGCTGACCCGGCTCGGGCTGGGCGCCTGCCTGGCAGATGACATGGGGCTGGGCAAAACAGTGCAGGTGCTCGCGCTGCTGCTGGTGCTACAGCGCGAGCAGAGCGCAACACCACGCCCCAGCCTGCTGGTCGCACCAGCCTCACTGCTGGCCAACTGGGCGGCCGAGGCCGAACGCTTCGCACCGGGCTTGCGCCTGCTGATAGCGCACCCTTCGGCGCTGCCGGCCCCAGAGTTGCGCGCGCTGACGGCGACGCGACTGGCCGAATTCGACCTGGTGATCACCAGCTACGGGACGCTGCTGCGCCAGCCGGCACTCGGGGCGATGCGCTGGCGACTGGCGGTACTCGACGAAGCCCAGGCGATCAAGAATCCGGGCAGTCGGCAGACCCGGCAGGTCAAGCTGCTGCAGGCCGATTCGCGCATCGCGCTGACGGGCACACCGGTGGAAAACCGGCTGTCTGACCTGTGGTCGATCTTCGACTTCACCCACCCCGGCTTGCTTGGGTCGGGCAAGGACTTCAGCGCCTACACCAAGCGCCTGGCCGAGCAAAAGCAATTCGGTGCGCTGCGCAAGCTGGTGCAGCCCTACATCCTGCGCCGACTCAAGACCGACAAACGCGTGATCGCCGACCTGCCCGACAAGACCGAGCTCAAGACCTGGTGCCACCTCAGCCCCGCCCAGGCAGCGCTCTACCAACGCGCGGTCCAGGAACTGGCACAAGCGCTCGCGCAGGCAGACGGCATCGCCCGCAAGGGACTGGTGCTGTCGTACTTGATGCGCTTCAAGCAGATCTGCAACCACCCCTCGCAGTGGCTGGGCGACGCAGCCTGGGGCGCGGCCGACAGCGGTAAGTTCGACCGCCTGCGCGAACTCACCGAGCTGATCGCGGCCAAGCAGGAAAAACTGCTGGTCTTCACCCAGTTCCGCGAGACCACCGAACCGCTGGCCGCTTTTCTGGGGTCTATCTTCGGCCGCGAAGGCCTGGTTCTGCACGGCGGCACGCCGGTAGCGCAGCGCCGTGACCGGGTCAAGCGATTCCAGGAAGACGAGCTAACCCCGTTCTTCGTGCTCTCGCTCAAGGCCGGTGGCGCCGGGCTGAACCTCACCGCCGCCTCGCATGTGATCCACTTCGATCGCTGGTGGAACCCGGCGGTCGAGAATCAGGCCACCGACCGGGCTTACCGCATCGGCCAGCGCCGCAACGTGCTGGTGCACAAGTTCATTTGCCAGGGCACGGTCGAAGAGCGGATTGACCGGATGATCGAATCGAAACAACAGCTGGTGACCGACCTGCTCGAAGGCAGCGCCGAGCTGCAGCTGACCGAACTGAGCGACCGAGAACTGCTTGACTTGGTCAAACTCGATATCCACGCCGCACAGGACGATTGACATGACGCTTGAAAGCACACAAGTTCGCTCGAAACGCAGCCGCTTCGAGCGGCTTGTGATCAAAACCGGCCTTGGTGACTGACGATGTCCTACGGATCCTGGAAACCCTATGTGTCGGTCGCCGAGCGACGCAAAAAGGCCGAAAAAGCCGCGGCCAAGGCTGTCAAGTCAGGTGCCCAACTCGCGCCGATCGCCGCTTATCGGGGCGCTATTTCCAAGACCTTCTGGGGCAAGGCCTGGTGTGACAACCTCGAGCACTACAGCGACTACGCCAACCGCCTGCCGCGCGGACGCACCTACGTGCGCAACGGCTCGGTGATCGATCTGCAGCTGTCGCGAGGCGAGGTCAGGGCCCAGGTGATGGGCTCGAGCCTGTACCGGGTCGAGATCAGCGTGGCCGCGCTGCCTGAAGCGAGCTGGCAGGCCATCGTCGCCGACTGCGCCGGGTCGATCGACTCGCTGGTCGCCCTGCTGCAAGGCCGCTTGAGCGAGGCGGTGATGGCGCGAATCAGCCAACCCGGCAAGGGACTGTTTCCGGCACCCAGCGAGATCACGCTGCGCTGCAGCTGCCCGGACTGGGCCGACATGTGCAAGCACGTCGCTGCCGTTCTCTACGGCGTCGGCGCCCGACTCGACAACCAGCCCGAGCTGCTGTTCGGGCTGCGCAGCGTCGACGCTGGCGCGCTGGTGGCGCAGGCCGGGGCCGGTCTGCCAAGCGCTGCCAAGCCCCCTGCCAAACGCCGGTTGCTCGACGACGCGATGCTGGCCGATGTGTTCGGGCTCGAGATGACCGAGAACGAGGCGCCAGCGCCAAACCTCAGTCCGCCAGCCAGCGCGGCGAAAAAACCGGCCGCGAAGTCCCGCACAACGCCGGCAAGAGCCGCCACGCCGAGAGCCGCAGCGCGCAAATCGCCTGCCGTCAAGAAGCTTGCCGCCAAAAAAATCGCCGCCAAGAAGGCGTCAGCCTTTAAGCCAAAGACCAAGCCCTGAGCGTCAGGCCCGCTGACGAACTCACTGGCGGGCATGCGCTGCCTGCGAGGCCTCAGCGCGCCCAGACGCGCTGCAACCAGCGATTGAGCGCGCCAACCTCTTCGATGCAAACAGAGTGCTCCATCGGGTAGTCCTGCCACTCGACGCCGTAGCCCAGCGCAGCCAGGCTGTCGCGCGCCGCTGTGCCTCGCGCCATCGCCACCATCGCGTCGCTGCGGCCGTGGGCCAGAAACACCGGCAGGCCCAGGCTTGACGCGTGACGCTCGGCAGCGGTGCTGGCGGCCAGTGGCAGGTATCCCGACAGTCCGGCCAGTCCGGCCAGGCGCTCCGGGTAGCGCAGGCCGGCCGCCAGCGTGATCGCGCAACCCTGCGAAAAGCCCGCCAGCACGATGCGGTTCGCTGGCATGCCGCGTGCGCGTTCGCGGTCCAGCAAAGCGTGGATCTGGCGCACCGAGTCACGCACACCGGCTTCGTCTTCGCGCCGCGGCACCTCGCCCAGCGCGTCATACCAGGCGCGCATGCGGTGGCCGTTGTTGATCGTGATCGGCCGCTGCGGCGCGCGCGGCAGCACAAAACGGACCGGGCCCACCGAAGCCAGATCGAGTGCATCGCACAACGGGATGAAATCGCTGCCGTCGGCGCCCAGACCATGCAACATGATCATGGTGGCTTGTGGTTCGGCGGCAGGGCAGATTTCGAGGGTCTCGACAGTCATCGCAGCGCTTCGCAGAGTGGTGGCGAGCGCATGGTATCGCCCAGGTCGGGGTCTTCGACACGGTTGCAGACAAGCCTGAGCCGCTAGACAGGCCATCGTCAACTCGATACGCGCTGGATCGACAAATGCAAGCTCAATCGCGGCACAAGCGGGCAAACCCGCCGAAGATCTTGCCAGGGTTCAGGGCAGAATAGGCTTGCGACAGCCATACGCTGCCGGGCCTCTTGTCAGTACCAGACCTGGAAACCCCCCATGAAAGCTGCAGTCCTTCACGCCCCCCGCGAGCCGATGACCATCGAGAACATCGCGATCGACAAGCCCAAGCGCCGCGAGGTGCTGATTCGAACCGCCGCGGCCGGCCTGTGCCACAGCGACCTGCACTTCATCGAGGGGTCTTACCCCACGCCGGTGCCCATCGTGCTGGGTCATGAATCGGCCGGCATCGTCGAGGCAGTGGGCGAGGACGTCACCTACCTCAAGCCTGGCGACCATGTGATCAGCTGCCTGTCGATGTTCTGCGGCCACTGCGAGTTCTGCCTGTCCGGCCACCTGTCGATCTGCCAAGACCCGGAAGTCAAACCAGGGCCAGGCAAGTCCAAGCGCCTGCACTGGAAAGGCGAGCACATGAACCAGTTCCTCAACCTGTCGTCTTTCGCTGAGCAAATGGTGGTTCACGAGCACGCGCTGGTCAAGGTGCGCGAAGACATGCCGCTAGACCTGGCAGCACTGATCGGTTGCAGCGTGATCACGGGCTACGGTGCCGTTGCGCACACCGCTCGCATCGAGCCAGGCAGCACCGTGGCGATCTTCGGTGCTGGCGGCATCGGTCTCGCGACGATCAATGCTGCAGCGATCGCAGGGGCTGGCCGAATCATTGCGATCGACAAGGATCCGTTCAAACTCGATCTGGCACGGGCCTTCGGCGCGACCGATGTGATCGACGCGAACGCCGGTGACACCGTCAAGCGCATCATCGAGCTCACCAGCGGCGGCGTGCACTATTCCTTCGAATGCATCGGCCTGAAGGTCACCGCAGAGCAAAGCTTCTCATGCCTGCGCTCGGGCGGCACCTCGACCCTGATCGGCATGATCCCGGTCGGCACCCGGATCGAACTGCACGGGGTCGACTTCCTGCGCGAGCGCCGAATCCAGGGCAGCATGATGGGCAGCAACCGCTTCCGCACCGACATGCCACGCTTGATCGACTTCTTCATGCAAGGCAAGCTGCACCTCAAGGAGATGGTCTCGGCGCGCATCAAGCTCGAAGACATCAACGAAGGCTTCGCGGCGATGAAGACTGGCGGTATCGCCCGCAATGTGATCGTCTTCGACCACTGAGATGGCGATGCGACTCGAAGGAAAAGTGGCGGTCATCACCGGGGCTGCCTCGGGGATCGGTCTGGCCACCGTGGAGCTCTTCATCGAAGAGGGTGCGCAGGTGCTGGCCGCCGACTTGCAGGTCGAGGCCGGCCAGGCGCTGGAAAAGCGCTTTCCCGGCCGGCTTCACTTCGTGCGCTGCGATGTCACCCAACCGGCGCAGATCAAGGCCGCGATCGACGCTGCGGCAACGCATTTCGGCGGCCTTGACATCCTGTTCTCCAATGCCGGCGCGGGCGGCTCGCCGGCCGGGGTCGAAAACTGGGACGAAGCGGGCTGGGATGCGACCCACGCGCTGCTGCTCAGATCGGTGGCGGCTGGCGCCTCCTACGCCGTGCCGCACATGAAGCGCCGCGGCGGCGGGGCCATCATCAACACCTCGTCGATCTCGGCGCTGCAGGCGGGCTATGCGCCGCTGGCTTACTCGGTGGCCAAGGCCGGCGTGCTGCACTACACCCGACTCGCGGCCACCGAGTTGTCGGCGCACCGCATCCGTATCAACGCGATCGTGCCCGGTTTCATCGCCACCAGCATTTTCGGCAACGGCCTCGGACTCGGGCTGGCCGAGGCGCGCCAGATGGCGCAGACCGTCGCTGAACGCAGCGGCGGCGCCAACCCGATCGGCCGCGCGGGCCTGCCACGCGACATCGCAGAGGCAGCCTTGTTCCTGGCCAGCGACGCGGCGGGCTTCATCACCGGTACCCACTTGACGGTCGACGGTGGCATCACGATCGGGCCGCGCCACAGTTGGGACCCCCAATCACCCGGGCCGATGGCCCAAGCGCTGGGATTGAGCGTCGAGCAGTTCCAGGCCATGCGCGCGGCACAACGCCAGCGCTGACCTTCCCACCAACCCCATCCGACCAGAGAACCATGCCACAAGTCACTTTCATCGCTTTCAACGGCAAGCGCCACGTGGTCGATGCCGCATCCGGCCTGTCGCTGATGCAGGCCGCGTTAGACCACAACGTGCCGGGCATCGACGGCGACTGCGGCGGCCAATGCGCGTGCGCCACCTGCCATGTCTTTGTCGAACCCGATTGGACCGCGCGCACCGGACCACGCAGCGCCCATGAGGACGAGATGCTGAACTTCGCCGCCGAGTTGCGTGACAACTCGCGCCTGGCTTGCCAGATCCAGCTCACCGACGCGCTCGACGGCCTGGTGGTCTCGATGCCCGAAGGCCAACACTGATCCTGCTTCGGTCTCAATCCCGCCAAAAGGAACCTGACATGACCACCGTAACCGCCAGCGCCCAAACTGCCCGTGAGCGCATCCAGGCTTTGCCGCTGGACCAGCTCAACCCAGCCGACATCCAGTACTTTGTCAATGACACCGTCGGTCATGTGTTCGACCGGCTGCGCAGCGAAGACCCGGTGCACCACTCGCACAGCCCGATACCCGAACTGGGCGACTACTGGTCGGTCACGCGCTACCAGGACATCATGCATGTCGACACCCACCCCGAGATCTTCTCGTCCGATTGGTCGCTGGGTGGCATCACGCTGTTCAACCCGGCCGAGTCTGATCGGCTGCCGATGTTCATCGCGATGGATCCGCCCAAGCACGATGACCAGCGCAAGGCCGTCAGCAGCATCGTCGCGCCTGCCAATCTGAACAACTGGCAAAGCCTGATCCGCGAGCGCACCGGCCAGGTGCTTGACAGCCTGCCGCGCAACGAAACCTTCGACTGGGTTGACAAGGTCTCGATCGAGCTGACGACCTGCATGCTCGCCACGCTGTTCGACTTTCCGTTCGAAGACCGGCGCCTGCTGACTTGGTGGTCCGACGTGGCGACGATGAACAAGGCCACCAACCCGGACGCGCTCGACCCGGCCGAGCGCATGGCCGAGCTGGGCAAGATGCTCGGTTACTTCACAAAGCTCTGGAACGAGCGTGTCAACGAGCCGCCGCGTACCGACCTGGTGTCGATGCTGGCGCATGGTGCGGCGACCCGAAACATGGCGCCGATGGAGTTCATGGGCAACCTGGTGCTGCTGATCGTCGGCGGCAACGACACCACCCGCAACAGCATGACCGGCGGTCTGCTGGCGCTGCACCAGAACCCTGAAGAGATGGCCAAGCTGCGCGCCAATCCGGCGCTGGTCGACAGCCTGGTGCCCGAGATCATCCGCTGGCAAACGCCACTGGCCTATATGCGCCGCACCGCTTTGCGCGACACCGAACTGGGTGGCAAGCAGATCAAGTCGGGCGACAAGGTGGCCATGTGGTACCTGTCGGGCAACCGCGACGAGGCCGCGATCTCCGAACCCGACCGCTTCATCATCGACCGCGCCCGGCCACGCCAGCATCTGTCATTCGGCTTCGGCATCCACCGCTGCGTGGGCAACCGCCTGGCCGAGTTGCAGCTCAAGATCCTGTGGGAAGAGATCATCAAGCGCTTCCCGGTGATCGAGGTGATGGGCGAACCGACGCGAGTGAAATCGGCTTTCGTTCGAGGCTTCACCCACCTGCCGGTGCGCATTCCGGGCTGAGTGCTGGCCTCAGCCTCGCAGCCGGTCGACCCAGTCCAGCACCCGGTCGATCGAATACGGCTTGGTGATGTAGTCGCAGCATCCAGCGTCGAGTGCGCGCTGAATGTCGGCCTGCATCGCGTTGGCTGAGATCGCCACGCAGGGGATCTCGGCCAACACAGGGTCGGCGCGCAACTGCTCCAGCACCAGCGGGCCGCTGATCAATGGCAAGCCCATGTCGAGCAGCAACAGGTCTGGTATCAGCCGCCGCGCGGCTTCGAGACCTGCTTGGCCGTCAACGGCCAGTTCGAGCGTCACCCCCTGGCGCTGTGCCATCGCGTGGCGCATCAGCGCCGCATTGAGCCGGTTGTCCTCGATGTAGAGAACGGTGAACCGACGGACAGCGCCCGGGTGAGGTGAGTCGTCGGCGTCGATCGATCCGGCCGAGACGCCCCCCGCCATGTTGGCATCGGCCAGCCCTTCGCCGTGCGCAGCGCCTGCCGGGTCAGATCCGCGATCGACCTTGGACGCACCGGTCGACAGCGGCAGCCTGAGCGTGAACACCGAGCCCTGCCCGACCCGCGTGTCGACAGCCAGCGATCCCTGCAT
>JBILYN010000066.1:0-17199 GCA_044377715.1 Aquabacterium sp. | reverse complement strand
CATTCATGTATCCGAGCCAAGCGAGCATGAGAATGCCCCAAAACGGACGCTTCAAGATGAACGGGAGCGAACCGAACACGATGCACGCGATCAGGAGGTCACGCATGAGAGAACCCGCTCACCGCAGGAGTCCCGGTTGTGCCAATGCCGAGGACGCCGATTTCAGTGCATCCGAGAAGAATCAAACCGCAAACTCCCTCAGCTTTAGGGTGCGCAGGATCGCGGTCATGCGCGCAAACCCTCAAGATGCAAGGCAGTGCCGGCTGGCATGCGCGCACCGACGAAAACAACCCGGCCGGCCATGACTCGAGATTCCTAGATTCAGACATGACCTGGCCTTCGAGGCGATGCACACACCGCACGTGATGTCGCATGAATGGCACGAAACTCCTCTATGAGTGCTTGAACGCGCAGATCCCACGCGTGGCGCTCGGCGTAACGACGAATCGCGGCAGCCGCACCGAACGGCACCAGGATCCCGAGGCTGTCGTCGCACACGACTTCAGCATTCCCGCCAACCTCGGTGTTCACCGCAGGGCGACCGCAAGCCATGGCCTCCAACTGCGCGTTGGCCCAATCTTCGTGATGGGTGAACAGCGCGAAGGCTTCGGCCGAGGCTGTGCACTCGGCAACGAGGCACAGCCGGAGGACCCACTCAGTCACGGATGAACACGCAACACTGCGACCCGGCGGTAGATGCTCGCCAATCCGCTACCGACCTGCTCCCAGGCATAGCGCATGACCTCTGCTCTCCCAGTTCGAGTCAGCGATTCGGCCAATTCAACGCTGCCCAACAACCGCAGAACCGCGCAAGCCATGGCCTCGGCATCTCGAGGGGGGACCAGCAACGCTGAACGGCCATGCTCCACGATATAGGGGACGCCACCGACATGAGTGCTGACCACCGGTACGCCGCTCGCCAGTGCCTCCAAGACCGAGTTGGGCATGTTGTCTGCGGTGCTCGGGTTGATCGCAATGTCAACGTTGCGGTACAGCGCGGCCATGGCATCGCGGTCCAGTCGACCTACGAAGTCGACACTGCCCGCCAGATCGAGTCGCTCGACCAGGCGGCGCAGTGCGGTGAGTTCCGGCCCTGTGCCGGCGATTGTCAAGCGCGCATCACCGCGAGCCTTGCGTACCAAAGCCAGCGCTTGGATGGCAGTCTCGTTGCTGTAGATGGGCTCGAGGTTTCGTGCCACCAGCAGATGCGCGCCTGATGGGCGAGCTGTCACCTCGGCCAGTTCGACGCCGGCCTCGACACACGCCTCTTGACGAGGGTGGAAGCGTGTCAAGTCGATGACGTTTGGCAGAATCTGGGCAACCATGCCGTGGCAGCCAAAGACTTTCGCCAGAAAGGCGGACGGCACGACCAGTACAGCCGCTCGCTTCATGGACCAGCGCACAACGCGGTGTGAGCGCGCCAAGAATTCCCCGGCCTCGCCGCCACGGTAATTGACGACGACCGGCACCCGACGCAGTCGCGCGACCCAGATCGCAGGTGCGGCGAAAAGATGCCAAGACCAGCCGCTGTTGGCCATCACATGGAGCAGATCTGTCGCGCCAGCTGCAAGCCAGAGGTCACGCAGGTACGGCAGAAGTCTGAACAATGCCCGCAGTACCGGGATATGTCCAACCCAGGCCGGTCGATATAGCGCGTTGGTCTGTACCAGACGAACGCTGGCGTGCTCCGCGCGCAGCAGTTCGGCCAGTTGATACGTCTGGTTGGCCATGCCGCCGGCTGACGGCGGCAGCGGACCGACCAGACCGATGCGCAGGCCGACAAATCCAATCACAGGATCTCCGAAGGAACCAGACATTGGTAAGGCGCCCGATAACGCGCCACGGACCCAGCCCAGTTCCGCTCCAGCTCGACATAGCGCCGAGCCGCAGCCCGCAGCGCAGGCCAGCGTTCACGCTGCGACAACAGCTCAGCCAGGGTCGACGACAGTGAGTCGGCACTGCCAGCCTGGAACAGCAAGCCAGTGTCTCGGTGCCGAATCAACTCTCTGTGACCACCGACATCGGAGGCAACCAGCATCCTGCCCTGGGCCATGGCCTCCAGCGGCTTGAGTGGCGTGACGAGTTCGGTCAGGCGCATCGAATGACGAGGATAGGCCAGCACATCGATCAGGTCGTAGTACCGCTGCACATCGTTGTGCGGCACTCGTCCGGTAAAGACCACCTTGTCGACCAGATTCAAACGCTGAACCTGTGCTTTGAGCGCCGCAGCTTGCGAACCGCCTCCCACCAACAGAACGCTTGCATCTGGCTGCAGCGCCAGCAGCCTCGGCAGTGCATCGAGCAAAAGGTCCAAGCCCTCGTAGGCATAAAACGAACCGATGAATCCAATCACGCCGCCTCGGCCGAGGCCGAGTTGAGACTTCAACACCCCATCAGGTTGCCTGCCGACAGTGAATGCCTCTAGATCGACGGCATTTGGAATGACCGTCACCTTGTCGGGGGCGATGCCTCGTCCGACGATGTCGCCGCGCAATCCTTCGCAGATCGTGAAGACATGTTGGGATTTTCCCAGCGCTCGGGTCTCCAGCCAATGGGTGAGTCTGTAGCGCGCACTGCCTTCTTGCGTGCTGCCGTGGTCGACCGCTGCGTCCTCCCAGAACGCGCGCACCTCGTAGGCCATCGGTATACCCAATCTGCGCGACACACGCAAGCTTGGCAGCGCGTTGAGCACCGGCGAATGTACATGCAGCAGGTGCGGGCGAACCCATCGCGCGACGTCGAACAAGCGGCGCTCGATCTGACCCATCAACGCCAGCTCTCGCCAGCCAGGCAAGCGCTGTAAAGCTGGTCGGGTCCGGTAGAAGTGAAGCCCATCGACTTGCTCTTCATCGACATGGCAGTCGATCTGCTTGGGCCCCGTCAAGTGAAACGTCTGCCAACCAATTTTGCGTTGCTCGCGCAGAATGGCTCTGGTTCGGAAGGTGTAGCCGCTGTGCAGCGGAATCGAGTGGTCAAGCACATGAAGCACGCGAAACGCCATCAGGCCACCAAGGCCGCGGTGGACTCATCTCGCTTGGCCGGCGCCGCCGCACGGCTGACATCGACCACATTGCGCAGAAAGGCTTCAAACATCAGCAGCGACCACAGCGGCGAGCTGTAGTCATGGGCGCCCGACTGGTGGCCATCGACAAGGTGGCTGAGATAGTCACGGTTGAACCAACCGGTGGCGGCCAGCCTCGGGCCCAGCACGGCCTGCCGAACACGACCCTTCAACGGCCCACGGAACCAGCGTGCCAGTGGCACCGAGAAACCCATCTTGGTCCGGTACAGGATGTCATCGGGTAGCAGCGGCTCCATCGCCTTCTTCAACAGGAACTTCCCCTCCTGAGCGCGAACCTTCAAGGTCGAAGGCAGCGTCGCGAGCCACTCGACCAGTTCGTGGTCCATCAGCGGCTCACGCACCTCCAGGCTGTGGGCCATGCTGGCACGGTCGACCTTGGTGTTGATATCGCCAACCAGGTAGGTCTTGAGGTCGAGGTACTGGATCAGCGCGAGCGGATCATCAGTGCCTGCGCGTGCCGCATGGTCGTCGAACACCTGCTGGGCGCTGTAACCAGCGAGAGATTGCTTGAAGCGTGGGCTGAACAACTGGTCGCGCATCGGGCCGCGCAGGAGAGACACCGAATGAAAATACGCTTCAACCGAACTGCGTGCGATGCCCTCGAAAGTGGTCTTGGCTCGAAAAATTCGGGGCGCCCAATCTGCCTTGGGATAGATTTTCCCCAGTAGTCCGAAAACGGGCTTGCGCAGCGAAGACGGCACCGAGCTACGCAGGCGCTCTTCCATCAGGTGCATGCGATAGCGACGGTAGCCTCCGAAGGTCTCGTCTCCGCCGTCACCCGACAACGCCACGGTCACCCGCTTGCGTGCCAGTTCGCAGACGCGGTAGGTGGGGATTGCCGAGCTGTCTGCGAAGGGCTCGTCATACAACCGCGCCAGTGAGTCGATCAAGTCGAAATCATCGCTCTTGACAGTCTCGACAAAATGGCTTGTTTTATAAAGATCGGCGACCATCCGCGCAAACGAAGATTCATTGAAAGCCGGATCATCAAAGCCAATCGAGCAAGTGTTGACCGGAGACTTCGAGAGACGCGACATGGTCGCCACCACGGCACTGGAATCAACCCCGCCAGACAGAAATGCCCCCAATGGCACCTCGGCCATCATGCGCAAGCGAACCGACTCGTCGAGTCGTCGCCGCAGTTCGACGCATGCCTCGTCGGCCGCGATAGCCGAGTCCAGGCTGAAGCGAACGTCCCAATAAAATTGGACCAAAGGCTTTTCCTGGCCGCGACGCCAGGTCAGCGTTTGGGCTGGGGCTAGTTTCTTGGCCTGTGAAAATATTGTCCGAGGCTCCGCGACATAGCCCAGCGCAAAATACTCCTCGACAGCCAACGGGTCGATGTCACGCTTCAAACCTGCACCGCGACACTGGTAAGCCAGCAGCGATTTGAGCTCAGACCCGAACAGCAAGATTCCGTCGTCAAGCACCGCGTAATACAGAGGCTTGACCGCGAGGCGATCGCGCGCCATGAACAAAGTCTGTTTGTTTCGATCCCAAAGCGCGAAAGCAAACATGCCGCGAAAACGTTTGACGCATTCTTCGCCCCATGATTCCCAGGCATGAACAATAACCTCGGTGTCGCTACAGGTGTGAAAGACATGGCCCAGCGCTTGCAGTTCGGGGATCAGCGACTGGTAGTTATAAATCTCGCCGTTGAACACGACGACGACCGAGCCGTCCTCGTTGAAAAGCGGTTGCTGACCCGTCGCGATGTCGATGATAGCCAGACGCCGATGGCCGAGTCCCAAGCCAGGCTCAAGGTACAGACGCCCATCGTCGGGGCCACGATGATGATGTGAGTCGTTCATGCTCTGCAAGACATCGCGGTCGACAGAACGTCTTGCTCGAGTATCGAAGATGCCAGTGATACCGCACATCGTGGTCAGCCTCTCGTCAATCGAGATGCTCTCTCTGAAAGCAGGCGTTCATACATTGATTGGTACTTCATCATCATCACCGGAAGACTGAACTTTTCTTCAACCCTCTTCCTGCCCGCAAGGCCCATCGCTGTCGAGCGCTGCGGATCACAGGAGAGACTGAGAATCGCCGCTGCCAATGCATCGACATCCCCTGCTGGCACAGTGATCCCGGTCTCGCCATCTAACACTAATTCGGTGTTGCCACCTACTTCACTTGCTATCACTGGGATCCCTGTAGCCATCGCTTCAAGAATGGTATTCGATATTCCTTCGGCGAGAGACGGCAAGACGAAGCAATCGAGTTCGGCCATGACATCCGGCACGTCAACACGCTCACCCGGCAACCAAGCCAGTTTCGAGAGACCCGCCTCATGGAGCAAAGCCTTCGATGTGGCGCGCAATGGGCCTTCGCCGACCATCACTAAACGCAGCGTCTCAGACAGCGAGGGTCTCAGCCGTATCGCCTTGATAAATGCTTGCGCCAAAACTGTCTGCGCTTTCACGTCTTTCATTCGACCTACCGTTCCCAGAACGAAGAGTGATCTGTCGCTGAACGGGAAATCCGAGATCGTCTTTCGATCTGCTTCAGCGGGCCTAAATTTTTCAATATCAACGCCGTTGTGAATCTTCTCAACACAACTCTCTGATAAGCCTGTCTTCTCGATCAGGTAGCGGGCAAGATCGCAAGAGAGCGCCACATGGTGATGAATGAAAGGGCGATAAATCCGCCGAATCCACTGATGCTTGCGACTGCTGCCATCAAGATCGTCAACGTCGCGCCCGTGCTCGCCGTGGATACGAACCGGCACCCGAGCCCAGGCTGCCGGCAGCTGACACTCCATTGCCGCGAGGTTTCGGGTGTGGACGACTGCCGGCCGAAGATCTCGAAACAACCGAATCAGTTGCGGATAAAGCGAGACAGCATGACCTGCGGTCTTGTGCAGCGAGGAAAATTCGACATCACTGCGCTGCACACGTTGCGCAAACGCCGGCACCACTTCTGTGAGCGCGACAACCGCATGGCGCCAGCGGTCATGCGGCAGATGGTTGATGAGATTGACAACGCCGTTCTCGATACCACCAGTGTCGAATCGATACACCAGGTGCAGCACCAAAGGGCGAGATTCCTCAACGGCCAACATGTCGCGTCGCAATGACGATCGTGTGATGCCAGCGCGCTCGTTCGCCTAGTCGATCGGGCTTACAGCCGCCAGACGAGATGGCCGGCGGCCGTCAGCGCGGCGGCATCAAAAGCCGCTTTTACATCGATAAACGCTCCACCAACGACCAGCTTGCTGCCGATGACATCGACGGCAAGGTCGGCGTATTCCTGGTGCGCCACCGCGGCCACGATCGCGTCAGCGCGCGGCAGCGCTTCCCAATCGAGCAGCTTCACGCCGTATTCATGCATCGCCTCCTCGGCATCGGCCTGCGGGTCGGTGACAAAGACCTCGACGCCGTAGGTCTTGAGCTCGTGGATGATGTCGATGACCTTGGAATTTCGCAGATCGCCGCAGTTCTCCTTGAAGGTCAGTCCCAGCACGTTGACCTTCGCACCCTTGACAGGGCTGCCAGCAGCAATCATCTGCTTGATGGTTTGCTCGGCAATGAACTTGCCCATGCTGTCATTGATTCGACGGCCCGCCAGAATCACCTGCGGGTGGTAGCCCAACATCTCGGCCTTGTGCGTCAGGTAATAGGGGTCGACGCCGATGCAGTGCCCACCGACCAGCCCAGGCCTGAATTTGAGAAAGTTCCACTTGGTGCCTGCGGCCGCAAGCACCTCGCTGGTGTCGAGGCCCATCCGGTCGAAGATGATCGCCAGCTCATTCATCAGCGCGATGTTCAAATCGCGTTGGGTGTTTTCGATCACCTTGGCAGCCTCGGCGGCCTTGATGCTGCTGGCACGGTGCACGCCAGGAACGATGATCTTCTCGTAGAGTTGCGCAACCTGAGCCAGGGTCTCGGGCGTGTCGCCTGAGACGATCTTAAGGATTTTGGTCAGCGTGTGTTCCTTGTCGCCCGGATTGATTCGCTCAGGCGAGTAACCGACAAAAAAATCGCGCTTCCAACGCAGCCCCGACGCGCGCTCCAGCACCGGGATGCAGACCTCCTCGGTCGCACCCGGGTAGACGGTGGACTCATAGACCACGATCGCGCCCTTCTTGAGGTTCGTGCCGACCGTGTGGCTGGCGCCGATCAAGGGCCTGAAGTCCGGGATATGCGCCAGGTCGACCGGAGTGGGTACCGCGACGATGACGATGTCCGCCTCGGCTAGCAGGCTGGCGTCGGCAGTGTAGACCGCATGCCGGGCCGCCTGAATCTCGTTGTCAGGAAGTTCGCGCGACGGGTCGACGCCGCGCCGACAGGACTCGACCTTCGGCAAAGAGATGTCGAAGCCTATGGTCCGCAACTGCTTGCCGAACGCCACGACAAGAGGCAGGCCTACGTAACCCAAACCGATCACTGCAACAGTTGTCATTGATTCTCTTGTCTGAAGATTTATTGATACAGTGATTGTCACTGCACCGGCATCACCGGTGCAGGCTGGTTTCGACCAGCCGTGCATTCAGCATCGGCCAGTTGTCACGGACAAAGGCTTCCAGCGCACCGGTGCCGTTGTCGGTAGCGTCCTGCAGCGAATACACCAGCACAGCGGCCGACTCATCGCCTTGGCCGCTGAGCCTTTGCCAGACGCTCACCAACTTGGCCAACAAATCGCTGCGTGTGACCACGCCGCCAACCCAATACCACTGCCAGACCTTGAGTCGCTCGCGCTCGGTGGCATTCGGCGCTGCGATGGCGAGGATGTCCGAGGCAGTGACCGCGAAGCCGCTGTCGTCGCGCTGCAAGGCCGCGCTGCCCAGTCGGTTCCATTGCTTGTCCTCGTTGAGGACCAGCGTGTTTGCTGAACTCACCAGCTTGCGGGACTGGTCTTGTGAGCGGTAGTAGGCAATGTACAGCCCCACCTGATGTCGGTCTGTCGCGTAGGTCTGAAGCCATTCGGCATTGGCCTGCGTGAACACGGGCTTCCAGTTTGTCAAAGGACTACCTGTCGCTCGCCAGTCTGAGGCCAACCGGTCAGGCAAGCGCATCTCGGGCGACGTTGCTGTGGTCCGCTGCGCCTCCTCGTTGGACATCAGGACCGGCGGCAACAGCAACAGCAAGCCGGCTGTCACGGCCAGCGGCCAAGCTCGCCTCGTGGCGTCCCGGCCTGGTCCGGTCGGCCGCGCTCGGCCGGCCTGCGCAGAATGAGCGACAGCTGGCTCGGCCCAGCGCGAACCGACCATGAACAGCGCCGTCATCACGATCCCGAAAAAGACCCAGCCGTACAGGATGTGGTCGATGCCGGCGGCAAGCTTGTTGCCCGACAAGTGGCCCAGCATCACCGTCAGATAGGCCCGCAACCAGTTGGCCACGACAGGCACACCGATGGACAGCACCACGAAGATCCAGCGCCGCCGGTTCGAACTGTAGTTCAGGTAGGCGAACAGGCTGCCCACCATGAACGAGGCCATCAGGTAGCGGATGCCGCTACAAGCCTCTACCACCGACCAGTGTCCGCTCGGGATCACGAACTGCGCGCCTTCTCGGTAGACCGGTACCCCGGTCATGCGCAGCGCCATCACGGTGAAATCTGCGGTCCATTGCACCATCGTTGGCACCATGAATTCGCCTATCGGCACTGCAAAGAATAGGAACGCCAGCGGAAATGTCAGCGCCCGCGCCACCTGCCAACCCAGCACCAGCGGCACCGCCAGCACGAGTATCGCGGTAAAGGCCAGTTGCTCGAGTGCATTGGAGCCGGCCAGTCGTCCCAGCAGCCAGGCCAGCACCATGGCAAAGATCGGCAACAGCGTCCAGGCCAGGGGAGCAGGCACCAGGCCTGCCAATTCGTCGCGCTTGCGCCAGACCAACCACAACGTAATGAGCGGCGCGACGAACGCGTGTGCAAAGGTCTCGGACCGCAGCCAGATCGAGACCATCGCGGCAACGGTGGGATGGTAGGCCAGCAGCAACAGCGCCACGGACAGCACATAGGCTACGGCAGGCCAGCGCCACACGCCTGGAACTTCAGGCAACCTCAGGACCCAGGCATGCATGCGGCCTCCGTTACCAATGCGGGATTTTCTTGTGCTGTCGCTCGTCGGCCCACTAGGCTCATGGCTTGATCCAGGCCAGCCAGTCGTGCAGGCCAGCTGTAGTCGTCAAGCACCCGCTGGCGGGCCGCCAGGCCCATTGCGCGTGCACGTTTCGAGTCGCCCAGCAAGCCGACCACCTGCGCAACATAGTCCTGGACGCTGCGCGCAGGCAACAAGACTTGTCTCGCGCGCGAGTCCAAGGCCTCGACACAAGCTTGCGCCGCGACCACCGGGCGCGCCATCGCCATGGCCTCGAGCACCTTGTTTTGCAGGCCGCGGGCCAGGCGCAGCGGCGCGACCACCACTGCCGCATGTTGCAGGTAAGGCCTGACGTCGGGTACCGTGCCACTGATCGAAACCGCATCGCTGGCCAGTGCGCGCACTGAGGCCAAAGGATTGCGGCCTACGATGTGCAGCCTCAGGCTTGGCCAGCGCTGGCGCAGCGCGGGCAATGCTTCCCGGGCAAACCAGGTGATGCCATCGACATTGGGCCAGTAATCCATCGCGCCGGTGAACACCAGCGGCAGTTCATCGACGCGGTAAGGCGAAGCACGTTGCGGGTCGGGCGAGAAGTAATCTGCGTCGACGCCGTTGCTCAAGGCTTGAACTCGGCCACGATGCTCCGGTGCGAGTTGCTCGAACAGCGCGACCTCCTTGTCTGTGACGAGAAAAGATCTCGCCGCTTGGCCCACCACTTCACGCTCGTAGGCGAGCAAGCGCTCTCCCTCGCGACGGTACAGCCACGAGATCGGCCAGCGGTGTTCGCCGGCGTACTGTGTCCACTTGGCCGAGTCGACGTCGACCAAGTCCACCAACGCAGGCAGGGACGGCCAGGCTTTCAGGTACTGCACCATTGACGACGAGAACACCAGCGCAGCATCGATACCTTGTTTCGCGATCGTCTCGCGCACCCAGCGATGCAGCCGCCTGTCGTTGTAGTAGTCCAGCGTGAGCGCACGCCCACCCAGTAAAGCGGTCAGGCTGGCCAGCTTGGCGCGGCGCGGGTTCAGTGTGATCACCTGCAGGTCAGCGCACAGCGCGCGCAAGGCTTCAAGATGCTGAGCGTCGTCAGGGTCGTCGATGAAGGTGCCGACGAATACCCGGTGCCGCGCTGCCAGATGCTTGAGCAAGTGGTAGGAGCGAACCTTGTCGCCCTTGTCCGGCGGATAAGGCATGCGGTGTACCAGGTAGAGCAGATTTGCCATGGTTTGCAGCTCAGCCCAGGTTGCGCACGATGAAGGGTCCCAGCCAATTGGCCAAGCCCAGCGGCATGCGGCGCCAGGCCGCTATCATCAGCTTGTACTTGGCGTTGCCGGGGTTGTTCTGCGGCACGGTGTCGCGCTTGTACAGGCAGTATTCGTAGTGCAGCGGTGTGGGCTCAAAGCCCCAGTTCTTCTTGAAGGCGTGCGGCCCGCTGCCTTGTTTGCTGCGACCGAAGTCGAACTGCTTGATCCCGCGCGCGGCAGCGCGGCGCATCAGCTCCCAGTACTTGAAATCGTTGGCTGCCAGATCGCGCGCGGCCAGATCATCGCCGGCATGATGCGGCAACACCTGGTCGCGGAAGTAAAAGCTCAACACACTGCTCAGAGGTCGGCCATCTTCTGTCACCACCGTGAGCACCTCGCAGTCGGCGCCAAACTCGTCGCGCAAAGCCCGGAACCAGCGCTTGGGCATCGCCGGTGTGCCGTGTCGGTGCACGTTGTCGGCGAACAGCGCAAAGAATCGGTCGACACCTGGGTCGATCTCGCTGCGCAAGCCGTTCTTGATGCCTTTGCGGACCATCGCACGCTGCTTGCGCGGGATCGCCAGCAGGTTGGCCTCGTCGTCGGCCAGAATGGGCTTGCGAAGGCTGACATAGAGATCTTGCAGCGGCCAATCCTGGTGCCGTCGATCGACGTTTCGCAGTTCCAGGTGGCCTGCACCAAGACGCCCGGCGATCTTCTGGGCCTGAGCCTCCAGCGCATCGGCAGCTGCCGGGTTGCTGGCCGCCACACCACCGTAATCCGCAAAAGGCAGGCTCACCAGTGCGTGGCCAAACAGCAAGCTCTTGACCTGGGCCAGCGGCAGAACGCCTTCGATGCAGCTATCGCGCTCCGCATAAAGGAAGTGAGTCGCGTGACCGAAGACCTGGTGCAGCACCCGCTGCCAACCTGCACGGTGGAAAAAGGTCGCTTGCGGACAGCCCAGCACAAAGGCATCCCAGCGCGCTGCAGCGGCGGTGTCGCGCAGCGTCAGTTGTTTGATCTCCAGCATCGGCTAGGGCGCCACCATGACCGGGTCGGCGGCCACGCCAGGGCGTGAAGAAGTCCCTGACCGCATGAAGATCTCGTCCATCCGTCCCCAGCGAAAATCGCCCAGCAGCCGGTCCAGACGCTGTTCCATGCGGTCGATGTGGAGGTAGTGGCGAAACCGGGTCTTGAGGTCGATACCTGCCACTCTGGGCTGGCCAGGGTCGATCTCCCACGGATGGCAGTAGAAGATCGCAGGCTTGCGGTCGACAGCGTTGACATGACGGATCATCCAGCGCGACACGACATAGGGCAGCAGCCTGAAGTAGCCGCCGCCGCTACAAGGCCAGTTGCGACCACGCAGGCGCAAGGTGGTCAGCGGAATCTCCAACATGCCATTGACCACCGGGTGCGCAAACCGAGGCGCGTCAGGCATGCCGTAGTGGTCGTGGACGATCGGGTAGATGCTTGAGCTGTAGCGGTGGCCAGTGGCCCATAGGCAATCGAAAGCCCATAAATTGCCACCAGCGATCGAAAAACTGGGCGCACGGTAGCCCGCCACCGCTTGGCCACCGATGTCTTCGAGCAAGCCCTTGGCGCGCGAAATGTCCGCAGTGAATTCCGTGCGGCTGAGTTCGCTGGCGCGCTGGTGGCCATAGCCGTGACTGGCCACCTCGTGACCTTGCGCAACGATGCGGCGCACGAGTTGCGGATAGCGTTGCGCGACCCAGCCCAGCGTGAAGAACGTCGCCCGCGCGGCGTGGCGATCCAGCATGGCCAACAGGCGGTCGACATTGGCTTCGACCCGGCACTCGATCCGACCCCAATCGCTGCGGCGGATATAGGGCGCCATCGCCGAGACCTGGAAATAGTCTTCGACGTCGATGGTCAGCGCGTTGGTGATGCCCGGCATTGGCGCGTCGGCCCCGGTCATCTGCGGCCTCATCGCGCGCCGGCGGCCAACCACCGCCAAAGGTCGTCGGCGATGCGGTGCGCGGCATGGCCATCCCACAGCTCGGGCATGCGGCCACGTTTGCCGGCACCGCGCAGGATGTCGGCGACCGCAGCCCGAATCGCCTGACCATCGCGGCCAACCAAGGTATTGCTGCCCTGGTCGGCGGTGATTGGGCGTTCGGTGCTTTCGCGCAACGTCAGGCACGGAACACCTAGCGCAGTGGTCTCCTCCTGCAGTCCACCCGAATCGGTCAACACCAGTGTCGCGTCTCGCATCAACCCGAGCATCTCCAGGTAGCCTTGCGGTGGCAGCAACAACAACCTGCGTGCATCGATGCGGCCCATCAAGCCAAAGCGCTCGATGTTGTGACGCGTGCGCGGGTGCAGCGCAAACACCAAAGGCAAGCTGTGCGCCACCTCGCTCAGGATTCCCAGCAAGCGGCGCAGCGTGTCCGCATCGTCGACATTGGACGGCCTGTGCAGCGTGACAAGGCCGTAACCTTTTTCATGCACGATCAGACTCGGGTTGATGCCGTGAACGCGTAGGGTCTGGGCGGTCGGCTTGGCATGCGGTCGGCTCGACAGCAACGAGTCGATCATCACGTTGCCGGCAAAGCAGACCCGCTCGGCGGATACGCCCTCGCGCAACAAGTTGTCCAAGGCGCTGCGCTCAGTGGTGTAGAGCCTGTCGGCCACCTGGTCGGTGAGGACGCGGTTGATCTCCTCGGGCATCTTGCGGTCGCGGCTGCGCAGGCCAGCCTCTACATGGACCACCGGCACATTCTTCTTCACCGCCACCAACGTGCAGGCCAGCGTTGAATTGACGTCACCGACCACCAGCACGCAGGCTGGCTTGTGTTCATCGAGCGCGGGCTCAAAGCGACGCATCACCTCGGCGGTCTGCACCGCGTGGCTGCCCGACCCGACCTCCAGGTTCAAGTCAGGCAGAGGAAGTCCCAGGTCCTGGAACAACTGTTGACTCATGCCTTGGTCGTAGTGCTGCCCGGTGTGCACCAGCATCGCAGGCAGCGGCGGTTGGTGCGCGGCCAGCGCTCGAAGGATGGGCGCCATCTTCATGAAGTTGGGCCTGGCACCAACCACGCACATCACAGGCGCTTGGCGCTGCAGACCTTGATCCAGCGCCAACAAGCTCTCTTCCCCGTTGCGATCAGCACTGCTCACTTTAATCCCTCGTCAATGGGTTTTTTCACCGCGTTTACCAGTTGTTGGACCATGGCCAGCAATTGCAGATTGGACCGCTCCAATCTCAGCATTCCACGCTCGAGTCGCTGGACCTGCTCGCCACGCTGCTCAAAACCCAGTCGACCGACCTCGCGCGACAGCTTGTCAGCGGTGGATGGATCGATCTGCAGCTTGTTCAAATCGATATCAAGCGCCGTGCTAGTGTTGGTGGGATCGACGGGCAATCTGCTGCCGGACAGGCTTTCTGCGCCAGCCGGCCGACGGGCAGGTACCTTGGACTCTTGCGAGAACTCACTCACCACCTCCTGGACATCACTGCATTGGAGGTGTGTCTTGCCAGCCAGGTAACCCGCCAACAGCAAACGATCGCAAACCGAGTTGACCCGCCGCGGAATACCGCCGCTGGCTTTGAAGATCAGATCAAAAGCCTCGGGATCGAAGCTGGGTTGTCCGGTCGAGCCGACACATTTGAGCCTGTGCTCGATGTATTGCTGGGTCTCATCTCGATCCAGTGGGCCGATATGGCAAGTGGCGGCCACGCGCTGGCGGAATTGCTCCATCTCGGGCCGCTGCAGAATCTCGCGAAACTCTGGTTGTCCGATCAGAAAACTCTGCATCAACGCCTGGTTGCCATACTGGAAATTCGACAGCATGCGAAGTTCTTCAACCGCGCGAAGCGTGAGGTTTTGCGCTTCATCGACGATCAGCAGACAGCGCTTGCCCTTGGTTGTCTGGCTGACCAGGAAGGCCTCCAGCGTGACCAGCAACTCAGACTTGGGGACATCCTTGACCTTGAAACCAAACGACGCACCAACCATTCGCAAAGTGTCTTCAGCACCGAGTTGTGTGGTCACCAAATGCCCGACCACGACGTCGCTGCCATGCAAGCCGTCGATCAAGGCCCTCACCAGCGTTGTCTTGCCAGCGCCAATCTCGCCGGTGATCACGATGAAGCCCTCGTTGCGCGAAACCCCGTAGTCGAGGTAGGCCTTGGCCCGTCGATGCTGCTTGCTGCCGAAGTAGAAGCTCGGATCCGGGTTGAGTTGGAAGGGCTTGTTGTCGAGCCCATAGAACGATTCGTACATGGCTCAGAACCGGATGCTGACGCTGGCGAAGACAGCGCTTTCATCAAACGGCGTCGCAGCGCTTTCGTAGAGGCTGCGACGCAAACCCAACACCAAGCTGCTTGCGGCTGTTGGTTGCAGGCTGTACTGCAGGCTGGCTTGGCGCTGCCGGTTGAACTGGCTAACGCCTGTTCCGCGGCCCTGGCTGCCACTGAGCACCAGGTTGATCGACGACGCGGGCGTCAAGCGATGTGACAACTCCAGCGAAGCGCCGATCAAGCGAAGCTTGCCAGCCATCGTCAGGTCATCGACGGCGCTGCTGCCAGAATCCACTCGCCAGCTGGTCGAGCGCGTGATCGACAGCGCGGCGGTGTCTCGAACGCCACGCCATGCGACCGACAGCACTTGCTGATCCTGCAGCGAGACCGCAGCGCCGAGAAACCCAGGTGCACGAACAGCGTTGATGCCTTGCGAACGCAAGAAGTTGTTGACGAAAAGTTCGCGCTCGGCAGGGTCTGGGACGAGAGCGCCGAACAGTGAAAAAAATGAATCAAAGACCGGACCGCGGCCGCTCGTGCCGGCGCGGCTGATCTCGGTGGACAGGCTGCGGCTGTCGCTCAGATGCCAAGAGGTCAGAGCCGTTCGGTGGTCGAGGCTCAGGCTGTGGGTACTACCAAACGGGCGATCATCCCATTGCGCGGACACCTGGGTGCGCGGCGAAGGCGCCCAGATCGCAGCGAGGCCCCAGGTCTGCGCGCGCTGGCGCTGTGACGGACCCAGGTCGCTCAGCTCAACGCCTGTGTTGGCATTGAATCTCAAATCCAGATTTTCGAGTGCCAGATTCAATCCCGCCGCAATCCGCTCGCTGTCCGTTGCGCGGCCTTGCTTGAAGGTGGAGCTCGCATGTGATCCATCCAAAGACCATGAAATCAGACCCGTGGTGGCCGGTCCCAGATGCAACGCCACGGTAGACGTGCTTGCATCCCCGAGACGGGTGTTGGCAGCATCACTGGTTGTGTAGCCGAGGCTGGCGCTGTATTGAAGTGTCGGGCCCAGTGCCCCCTGGAACTTCGGCAACACCGACAGCGTTCGCAGCTCAGTCGAATTGGCCCCGGTCAGTCCCAAGGTATCGGGTTGAACGCCGAAGGCAGACACCGCAGACTGTGCAATCGAAGCTTCGACGGCCACAGAAGCTCGGCTCTCTACCAGATGGATGTTGAAGCTGGCATTCAATGAATTCTGGAACTGACTTCTTTCGCGATCTCGGGCGTGAAAAAAATTGGAAAGCGAGTAGTCGAGATGGCCGCTGAGCAAGCCAGACTGGCTGCGCAGGCCGATACCGGCCGTCACACGGGTGACCGTATCGGACTCACGGTCAAGCGCCGTGCGGGCGACATTGTCAGTCCAGGTCTGTCCCAGAGACGCATTGGTGTCAACCGTCCAAGACGCAGCCCTTGCGATCGAAGGAGACAGCGCTGCTGCTGCCAAGAGCCAACCCAATGCTGAGGGCAAGACTGCGGCAACCAAGCCGCGGCTGCGTTCGGCCCTCGAGCTTGATCTCTCACCGCGCAGCATATCCGCTGGCTCAAGCGTGCGACAGCGCATCGGCGTACCTCTTGCTGGCATCTAGGGAACTCGCGCCAAGCTTCTCGTCACCCGTCGCGTCATCACCGTAGCCGTAGCCGTAGCCGTAGCCGTAGCCGTAGCCGTAAGCACCTTGCGAATCGGTGCGTGCCTTGTTGAGAAGCATCAGCCGAATCGGGCAGGACTCGATCGTCGACAAGGCATGAACGACATCTGCTTGCAGGGTCTTTCCGGCATGGACGACCATCACGACCTGACCCATCTGCGTGGCCAGCACCCGGGCTTCTGTGGTCAACAGCAGCGGCGGGGAATCGAAGATCATGATTCGATCGGCGTAGCGTGATGCCAGGTCGTTCAGTAACTGGCGCATCGCTTCGCTGGCCAGCAATTCGTTAGCCTTGGGGTGCGGGCGCCCGCTGGACATGACGCTGAGCTTGTCAATGCTGGTTCGCATCAATACCTCGCTCAACTGGGCTTTGCCTTCGAGTAAGTCCAGAAGACCTGGCATCTCCTCGAGACCGAGTTTCTTCAACACCGAAGGCCGCGCCACATCGGCATCCACCAGCAGCACGCTGTGATCCAGCTCGGCAGCGATGCTCATCGCCAGATTGATTGCGGTGAAGCTCTTGCCTTCACCGGGCAACGCGCTGGTCACCATGATCAGGTTGCCATGGTTCACTCTGGCACCGCGGTTTCCAATGGCATTGGCAATCAGAGGTCGCTTGAGGACACGGTACTGATCTGCCATGTGAGAGCTCGGCGCCGAGGGCACAAGATACCCGGCGGCGGCTAGGGCGAGAAGATCCAGATCGACCGCTTTGGACGAAGGCTCTGAAAGCACTCTGATGGTGGCTTCGACACGCCCACGGCCTGGCGGAACCGATGCAATGTCCGGGGCCGCGATGCCCGCAGCGCGGATTTGAGCCAGTCGCTCGGCCGCTTGTTCGATCAAGCTAGTCATGGGATTCAGTCCAGTTGTTTTGACGCCAAGATTGAGACGGTCACCAAAGCAACCAGAAA
>JBILYN010000293.1:0-5753 GCA_044377715.1 Aquabacterium sp. | reverse complement strand
GAACTGGCTGCGCAAACCGTGGCGCAGGCTGTGGAGCGCTTCGGCGCTGTGCACGGCCTGGTCAACAACGCCGGCATCATCCGACCGGCGATGATCGAGAAGATGACCGCCCACCACTGGCAACAGGTGATCGACGTCCACCTGACGGGCACTTTTTACTGGCTACAGGCGGTCGGCCGTCACATGCTCGTGCGCGCCAGAGCCGGTGACAAGAGCGGCGGATCGATCGTCAACATCTCGTCCGATGCTGGCCGTAAAGGCTCGATCGGCCAGATCAATTACGCCGCAGCCAAGTCCGGCATGTTGGGCATCACGATGAGCGCGGCGCGCGAATGGGGCCAGTACAACATCCGAACCAACTCGGTCTGCTTCGGGGTGGTCGAGACGCCGATGACCGAGGTGATTCGCGGCGAAAAGTTCCGAGACGGGATGCTGGCGCAGATCCCGATGGGACGCTGGGCGAGCCCGCAAGAGGTGGTCAAGACGGTTTGTTTCCTGCTGTCCGATGGTGCGAGCTACATCACCGGCCAGCACTTGGCGGTCAACGGCGGCTATCACATCACCATTTGACGGCCAGTCCCGGCGGATGGCGGCTACTTGCTCTCCAGCACCCAGGCGCCGTCCCAGTCGTCTGGCGGTGGGTTGTCGCTCAGGTACTGGCTGCGCTCGATGTGCATCAGGCTGGGCGTGTCGTTCGGGTTGAGTTCCAGTGCCTGGCGAAACAGGCGCGTCGCATCCGCCCAACGGCGGGCGCGGTACTTTATCAATCCGTCCTTGAACAGTCCCAGCACTTCGACGATGTGCGGGAAGGTCTCTTCGGTGTGGAAGTCGAGCACCTCAACCACAGCCACCGGCTTGGTCTTGCCCTTGACCACCGCGAGGTCGATCTCTCGCGTCCGGTAGGTGCCTTTGAGCTTTCTGAAGGTGAACTCGCTGATCAGCAGCTTGGCGCCGTACTGCTTGCAAGCCGACTCGAGCCTGGCCGCGAGGTTCACACCGTCGCCGATGATGGTGAAGTCCATCCGCTTTTGCGAGCCGATGTTGCCCGACACCACCCGATCAGTGTTCAAGCCGATGCCGATGTTGACAGGCAGTTTGCCCTCGGCGGCGCGTTGCTTGTTCCACTTTTCCAGCGTCGTGAGCATGGCGATGGACGTGCGCACCGCGCGGTCGGGGTCATCGTCATGGGACACCGGGATGCCGAACGCGGCCATCACCGCATCGCCGATGAACTTGTCGAGCATGCCTTCTTCCTTCTGCAGGCAATCGACCATCAGCGTGAAATACTCGTTCAGCAGCGCCACCGTCCCCTGCGGGCCGAGTTGCTCGGTCAGCGTCGTGAAGCCGCGGATGTCCGAGAACAGCACCGTCGCTTCGACGTCCTGCCCGCCGAGCAAGTCGGTGCCTGACGCGAGCAACCGGTCCGCGATCCCGGGGTCCATGTAGCGCGACATCGTCGACTTCAGCCGCTTCTCCGAGCTGATGTCCTCGAGCACGATCATCGAGCCGATGCGTTGCTGGTCGACGTTGAGCAGGGGCTGAACGGTGAAGTTCACCGACAGCGTCGCATCGCCGATATTCAGCGGTGCGTCAACGCTGATCTGCTGTTCGCCGGTATCGGCGACGAGCTTGAGCTTGTCGATCACCCAGCTGTTTTGCTCGCCGAAGAAATCGGCCACCGCGACGTTCACGATGTCCTTGGCCGTTGTCTGCAGGATGCGCAAACCGGCCGCATTGCAGGTGGCCACGCGCTCCTGGGCATCGAGCGTGATCAGGCCGTTGGACATCGACTCCAGCATCGCCTCGTTGTAGTTCTTCATCGACTGCACGTCGGCGAAAAGCTTGGCGTTCTCTAGCGCAATCGACACCTGCGCCGTGAACGCGCGCAGCCTCGCCTCGTCCTCATGCGAGAACGGCCCACCGTGCTTGTTCAGCACCTGGGTCACGCCTATCGTCTTGCCCTGCTTGTTGATGACCGGCACGCACAGGATCGAGCGGGTGAAGTAGTTGGTCTTCTTGTCGAAAGCCGGGTTGAAACGCAGATCGGCGTAAGCGTAGGGGATGTTGATGGTCTTGCCAGACTGAAAAACCGCGCCGGCGATGCCTAGGTGGTTGGGCAGCCGGATCTGCATCGAGGCCAGCCCCTGGCCGACTTCAGACCACAGTTCCTTGGATTTCTCATCATTGAGGAACAGCGTCGAGCGCTCGGCGTTGAGCATGCGCGTGGCCTCGCCCATCACTTTTTGAAGCAAGGACCCGAGCTTGATGTCGGACGTCATCTCCGAGACGATGTTGACGAACTCGAGCTCTTGCTTGCGCACCCGATCCACCCGCTCGATCACTTGTGCGCTTTGCAAGGCCACCGAGCCCTGTGCCGCCATCTGCTCGAGCATCGACTGGTCGGCGGAGGTGAACTTGCCGTCCTTTCTGTTGAGCAACTGCACCACCCCGACCACCAGACCCTTGGCGGTTCTGATCGGCACGCACAAGATGTTCTTGGTGACGAACCCGGTGCGCTCGTCCACGCTGCGGTTAAAGCGCGGGTCCGCATAGGCGTCATGGACGATCGCGCCCTGACCGGTGCTGAACACATGCCCGGCCACGCCTGTGGTGTTGAAGATTCGGATCTCGCGCCGGAAAGAGCCCTGTGCGACCCGTGAGTAGAGCTCGTTGGTCTCCGGGTCGTTGAGAAAGATCGTGCCTCGCTCGACCTTGAGCTCCGAAGTGCAAGCGTCTAGCAGCGTGCCCAGCACGTCGTCGAGTGAATCGGTGACCGACATCCTGCGCGACACGTCGAGCAGCAACTCGACCTCTCGCAGGCGCCGCTTCTGGGCGGCCGCCGAGATCGTGGCGGTTTCGGTGGAAACAGTCTTGCGGCGGGCTTTGATGGGGCTTGCGGTGGTTTCGCTCATGGTGCTCCGGGTTTCCTGTCCAGGGTGTCGCGCATCGCGACGATGGCGGCCTGCAGTTGAGCGACCTCGTCTCGGGCCTTTTGTCGCTCGGTCTGGATGGCGGAGTCGGCATGGAGGCGGGCAAGCTCCATCTGTTCGCGCAGTGCCGCCGCGGTGGCTTTGAGCTGCGAGATCTCGCTGGTGAAAACCACTTGCGTCGACTGCACGGCGGTTTCTGAATTGATACGTGCCAGCTCGAGTTGTTCACGCAGCGCGACCGAAGAGGCTTTGAGCTGCGAGATCTCGCTGGTGAAAACCGCTTGCGTCGACTGCACGGCAGTTTCTGAATTGATGCGTGCCAGCTCGAGTTGTTCGCGCAGCGCGACCGAAGAGGCTTTGAGCTGAACGATCTCGGCGGCGGCCTCGGCCTTTGCCGCCTGCACAGCGACGTCCTTGGTGATCGCAGCTTGATCCAGCGCATCGCGCAAACTCACGACGGTCGCTTTGAGGAGCCCGATCTCATCTCGTCCCGCCGCGACGGCTTTTTGGATTTCGCCCTCATGGTTGAACCGAGTGGACTCAAGCTCACTGCGCATGGCGATGATGGCCCGCTGCATGTCTCGCGCCTCGGCTTGGGCCGCGAGCAGTTCGCTGTTCGGATTTTGTGCGACTGGCATCTACGATCCTTCCTTCTTATTCTAAGGGCGTCTAAGGGCGCCTAAGGGCGAGGCTTGATGCCCGTGCCCAAAACGCAGGCCGGGCTGCACTTCCGGGCCTGCGTCGTCCAATCGGCGCGCCAGGCCGACCCGCCTGGAACGAATCAGCGGCCTTGCCAGACCGGCGCTCGGCGCTCGAAGAAAGCCTGCACGCCCTCGGTGTAATCCGCACTGCCGCTGATCACCGCCAGCGCTTTGGCCGTGGCTTCCCAGCCGGCCGCATCCGCAGCGGCCAGCAACCCGTTCATCGCCTGCAGGCTGGCCTGTACCGACAGCGGCGCGTTATCGCCGATGCGCCGCGCCAGCACCAGCGCGCGGGCCAAGGCCTCGCCCGGCGCGCTCAGCTGATTGACCAGCCCAAGCGCATGGGCGCGTGCCGCATCGATGGGTTCACCGCTGAGCACCATCTCGCGCGCGATGTTGGGTGGCAGCGCCACCAGCGCGCGAAACAGTGCGCCGCAGGTCGGCAACACGCCGCGCATCACCTCGGGCAGGCCGAAACGGGCGTCGGTGGCAGCGACCACCATGTCGCAAGCCAGCACGATCTCCATGCCGCCGCCCAAGGCCAGGCCTTCGACCGCGGCGATCAGCGGCTTGCTGCGGCGCCTGCGGATCACGCCGTACTCGCCGCCACGTTCGGTGACGTAGTCGCCGCGCGACCTCAGGTCGCTGCCGGCGCAAAAGACCTGCGTGCCGCCCGTCAGCACGCCAACACGCAGGTCGGGGTCGTCCTCTAACTGGTTCAGGGCGAGGTCTATCGCGTCCGCCAGCGCGCGGTCGACCGCATTGCGCTTGTGCTCGCGGCACAGTGTGATGACCAGTACCGGTCCATCGCGGTCGCAGCGCACGCCTTCGGGTGTGCTCATGCTGACACCTCGATGGGTTTCGCGGCAGCTTCTGAGTGCCCCGAGGCCGGCCGAAGCCGGCCGCCCCCCAAGGGGGTCAAACAAAGTGGCAAAGCCACATTTGCTTGAGAGGCTGTGGGCTGATTTGCAGTCTTCATGCGGTCATCCTCGGTTCGGGCTGGGGGCTTGTCGAGCATTGGATTGTCGTCAACCGGTGCCGCCAGCTCAGGCCTGCATCGACAAGCCTTGTTGCTACAGGATAAATTAAAGGATCAACCAATAAGTGGATTGGTTGAAAATTCCACCAGTCTCGGCGTTAGCATCAACGCATCAGGCGGCATGCCCGCCGCACAGACAGAGGACCCCGCATGGCTGCAAGCAAACTGCCAGTGACCGCTCTGGTCAAAGCGCCATCAAAGGCCGCCACCAAGGCTTCGGCCAAGACGCCAGTGAAAGCGCATGCTCAAGCCGCGCTGGAGGCGCCGACCACTGCTGCGCCGGTGTTCGAGCCCGTCAGAACTCGCCGCACCTTTGAGGCCGTTTGCGATCAGATCCGCCGGCAGGTGGCTGACGGTTCGCTCCAGCCTGGCCACCGCTTGCCCGGGGAGCGCGAGCTGGCCGAGCAGTTCGACATCAGCCGCAGCGGCGTTCGCGATGCCTTGCGCAGCCTGGAGTTGGCCGGTATCGTCGTTGCCCGCACCGGCGTGAATGGGGGCTTCTTCATTCGCAGCGGAGGCTCCGACGGCATCGCCCAGGCAGTGCGCGACATGGTCGCGCTGGGCCAGGTGCCGACGGCAAGCGTCACCGAAGCCCGGATCGAGCTGACCTGCGTCGCAATCCGGCTGGCCTGTCAGCGCGCGACCGATGCCGAACTCGACGCGATCGAGGCCGACATCGACCACCACACTGCGCTGTTCCGCCAGGGCGGTGGTTCGCGCGACCTCCGCTCGGTCGGCGAGTTCTACCGCTTGTTGGCCCGCGCGACCCACAACGAGGTGATCGTGATGCTGGTCGACGCGTTGTCGGAGATCGTCCGCACGCTGCTCGCGCGGATCGACCCCAAGCCGCGCGAAGACATCATCGCGGTGCGCCGCCAGGTCCTGCAGCACATCCGCGCCCGCAACGCCGACCGGGCCTGCGACGCGATGGCCGCACATCTGCGCCACCTCAACGATTACCTCGAGTCCCAGCGCCAGGAAAACGCCGCGCTCATGACGCCGGTGCCCACCAAGCGCAGCAAGCCTCGGCTGAGCGGCCCTGCTGCGGCCTGACGCGGGTCAAACCGATACTTGCGAGTCAGT
>JBILYN010000292.1:0-5767 GCA_044377715.1 Aquabacterium sp. | reverse complement strand
TACGACGGTTTGGTGCCGGGTTTCGAGCAGCTGTTCGAACAGCAGGGTCGTGATTTCAGTCGTTTTCACGCCGAGGTGCGACGCCTCGCTGACTTGCCCCGGGCCGCGCGACGCGCGACACTCCAGCTCAATCCTTGACCCGACTGGCCTGACCGATGTCCGAAATCCGAATTCGCCGCCAGCACAGCCTGGGTCTCGAGAGAGCCCGCCAAGTCGCCTGGGATTGGGCTGAACAGGCTGAGAGCAGCTTCGACATGGCCTGCACCGTGCTCGAAGGCGAGACCAGCGACACGGTGGAATTCAGCCGCAGCGGTGTCCATGGCCGGCTGATCGTCGCGGCCGACCACTTCGACCTGCAGGCCAAGCTCGGTATCTTGCTAGGCGTTTTCTCGCACCGGATCGAAGCTGAGATCGAGGGCAACCTCGACCGCTTGCTCGGCGCCGCTCAATCGGCGTCGCCGGGTGGGCGCTGACGCGCGCTTGGCGCGGCCTTACTGCAGCGATTCGATCAAATCGATGTAGTCCTGCATCGCCTGCTCGGCGGTCCGGCCCTTCAACAGGTTCCAGGCGTCCCATTTGGCGCGACCCACCATGTCGGTGAAGCCGGGCCTGTCGCCATCGACGTCGCCGACGCTGGCTTGTTTGTAGAGGGCGTAGATCTGCAACAAGGTCATGTTGTCAGGCCTTTCCGGTAGCTGCTTGCTCCGGGCCACGGCTTGGTCGAATTGCGGTTTGAGTTGGGTCATCGAAGGTCTCCTGGTGCGCAGTATCGGCCTTGACGCGGACCACCGCAGCCAGCATCGTGGTCCCGGCTCGACGATGACGTGGAGTCGGACAGACCACAGGAGATGATTTGATGCCAGCCACCACCGAGCGCAGCATGTCGCTGGTCGATACCGCCTGGCTGCGCATGGACAACGAGGTCAACCTGATGATGATCGTCGGGGTCTGGTTGCTCACGCCGGCCATCAGCCTGTCGGCCCTGCGCGAGCGAATCGCCGAGCGCCTGCTTAGATACCAGCGTTTTCACCAATGTGCAGTGCTCGACGCGACCGGCGCGAGCTGGGTCGACGCGCCGAACTTCGACATCGCCGACCATGTGGTGCTGGAGGCGATCAAGCGTCGGCGGGGCCTCAGCGAGCGAGCGGCGCTGCAACAGCGCTGCGGTGAACTGGCGTCGATGCGGCTCGACCCTGGCAAGCCGCTGTGGCAGTTCCATCTGGTCGAGCATTACGAAGGTGGCTGCGCGCTGATCGCCCGGATCCACCACTGCATAGGCGACGGCGTCGTGCTGCTCTCGGTGATGAACTCGATGGTCGACGGCGGTATCGCGCCGCTGCCGCAGGCTGAGCCCGCGGCGGCGCCAGTGCCATCACGCGACCTGTCGTCCGACGGCGACTGGTTGTCCAAGGCTTTGCTCAGGCCGCTGACAGGCTTGGTGGCGACGGCGCTCACCCGCTCAGGCGACGGCTTGGACCAGGCGCTGGCCATGGTGGCCCACCCCCGCAGGCCTTTGCGGGCGTCGCTGGGCCTGGCCAGCAAGGGCTTGCAGCTGTTGCAGGACGCGGCTGCGCTGCTGCTGATGGAAGACGACACGCCGACCCGACTCAAGGGCAAGCCTATGGGCCGCAAGCTCGTGGCCTGGGGCGATCCGTTGCCGCTCGATATGGTCAAGGCGGTCAGCCACGGCCTGGCATGTTCGATCAATGACCTGTTGTTGACTTGCGCGTCGGGTGCGATCGGTGGCTGGCTGCGCGATCAGGGCGAAGACCCGCGAGGCGCTGAGATCCGCGCGATGGTGCCGGTCAACCTGCGCGCGCAGGGTCCGACCTGGCAACTCGGCAACCAGTTCGGCCTCGCGCCGCTGGTGCTGCCCGTCGGCATCGCAAATCCGGTCGAGCGCTTGTACGCGGTGCGCGCGCGCATGGACCAGCTCAAGCGAAGTTACCAGCCGGTGCTGGCCTATGGGGTGCTGGGGGTCGCCGGTCTGTTGGTCAAGCCTGGGCAGGACTTGCTGTTGGGGATTTTTTCGAAGAAAACCACTGCGGTGATGACCAACCTGCCCGGCCCGCGCGAGTTCCTCAAGCTCTGCGGTGCCACGCTGCGACAGGCGATGTTCTGGGTGCCGGCATCGGGCGACGTCGGGGTCGGCGTGAGCATCCTCAGCTATGGCGGGGGCGTTCAGTTCTCTTTGATCACCGATGCCGCAATGTGCCCGGATCCGCAAGCCATCGTCGACCGCTTCAAGCCCGAGTTTGAGCAGTTGCTGTGGCTGTCGTTGATGCTGCCCTGGGGCGATGGGCTGGCAGTCTGAGACCGTCGCTTACTCAGGCTTGTGCTCGGCGTCGGCCTGGTGGCCGGGCTGCGGCAGCGTATCGCCGTGCTCATCGTGCAAGCCGCCCGAGTCCTGGAACTGCGCTTCATCATCGTCCGGGTGGCCAGTACGCAGGTTGCCGCGCAGGTAGCGGTTTTGCGGATTCACCCTGGGCAGAAACCGCGCCAGCTCGTTGAGCGCCAGCTGGTAGACCTCGCGCTTGAACTCGATCACCAGTTCCAGCGGCACCCAGTACTCGTTCCATCGCCAAGCGTCGAACTCGGGGTGGTCGGTGGCGCGCAAGTCCAGATCGCTGTCGCGCCCCATCAGGCGCAACAAAAACCAGATCTGTTTCTGCCCGCGGTAATGACCGCGGGCATCCTTGCGGATGAAATGCTCGGGCACCTCATAGCGCAGCCAGTCCCGGGTGCGCGCCAGGATGCGCACATGCTCCGGGTGCAGGCCTACTTCTTCATGAAGCTCGCGCAACATGGCCTGCTCAGGCGACTCGCCAAATTTGATACCGCCCTGAGGGAACTGCCACGAGTGCGTCCGCAGCCGTTTGCCCCAGAACACCTGGTTCCGCGCGTTGAGCAGGATGATGCCGACGTTGGGCCTGAAGCCTTCCCTGTCGAGCATAATCAAACCCCAATTTCTGTATTAAGTTCATTATTGCACTTGCTTTGTGCGGTGTGCGAACCCTCGCTAACCCGCATGCGCCCGCAGCAGTGGGGCGGCAGTCTGACAAACCTCAGGCTAGAGGCCCGGCCACCCCACAGCCCCCGCCCGACCCGAGACCCTACCCGCCCCATGAAAGCCTCCCAGTTCTTCATCTCCACCCTGAAGGAAGCCCCAGCCGACGCCGAGGTGGTGAGCCACCAGTTGATGATGCGTGCCGGCATGATCAAGCGCCTGGGGGCAGGGATCTACAACTACATGCCGATGGGGCTGCGGGTGATCCGCAAGGTCGAGGCGATCATCCGCGACGAGATGAACCGCGCCGGCGCGGTCGAGTTGCTGATGCCGGTGGTGCAGCCGGCCGAGCTCTGGCAGGAGACCGGGCGATTCGCCAAGATGGGTCCCGAACTGCTGAGGGTCAAAGACCGGCATGACCGCGACTACATCATCCAGCCCACCAGCGAAGAGGTCGTGACCGACATCGCCCGGCAAGAGCTGCGCAGCTATCGCCAGCTGCCAAAGAATTTCTACCACATCCAGACCAAGTTCCGCGACGAGCGCAGGCCGCGCTTCGGCGTGATGCGCGGACGCGAGTTCACGATGAAGGACGCTTACTCCTTCGACCGCGACCCGGCCGCCGCCGCCAAGAGCTACCAAGCCATGTTCGACGCCTACAAACGCATCTTCGACCGCTTCGGGCTGCAGTACCGGGCGGTGGCGGCCGATACCGGCGCGATCGGGGGTGACTTGTCGCACGAGTTCCAGGTCATCGCCGACACCGGCGAGGACGCCATCGTTTACTGCCCGACCAGCGACTACGCTGCGAACATCGAGCTGGCCGAAGGTGTGGCGCCGGCTGCGCCGCGTGCCGCACCCATGCAGGCGATGGTCAACACAGCGACGCCGGGCAAGAGCACATGTGCGGCGGTGGCTGAACTGCTGAGCCTGCCGCTGCAGCAGACCGTCAAGAGCCTGGTGCTGGCCACCGACGAGCTCGACGAGGCCGGCGACATCGCCAGCAGCACCGTCTGGTTGCTGCTGGTGCGAGGCGACCATGAGCTCAACGAGGTCAAGGCTGGCAAGTTGGCAGGCTTCAAGTCGGGTTGGCGCTTCGCGACCGTCGCCGAGATCGACGAGCACTTCGGCTGCAAACCGGGCTACCTCGGTCCGATCGGGTTGAAGAAGCCGGTCAAGGTGATCGCTGACCGCACGGTGGCGGCGATGAGCGATTTCGTCTGCGGCGCCAACCAGGAAGATTGCCACTTCACCGGTGTCAACTGGGGCCGCGACTTGCCCGAACCCGACGCGGTGGCCGATCTGCGCAACGTCCAGGCCGGCGATCCGTCACCCGATGGCGCTGGCGTGCTGGCGATACAGCGCGGCATCGAGGTCGGCCATGTGTTCTACCTCGGCACCAAGTATTCCGAGGCGATGAACGCCAGTTTTCTCGACGAGACCGGCAAGCCCAGGCTGATGGAGATGGGTTGCTACGGCATCGGTGTGACCCGCATCCTGGGTGCTGCGATCGAGCAGAACCACGACCAGCGCGGCATTGTCTGGCCGACCTCGATCGCGCCGTTTGCGGCCGTGATCTGCCCGATCGGCTACGAGCGCTCTGCCGAGGTCAAGGCCGCCGCCGATGCGCTGCACGATGAGCTGACGGCAGCCGGCATCGATGTGATGCTCGACGACCGCGGCGAGCGCCCTGGTGCGATGTTCGCTGACTGGGAGCTGATCGGCGTGCCGCAGCGGGTGGTGATTTCCGACCGTGGCCTGAAAGCCGGCACGGTCGAGTTGCAGGGTCGGCGCGAAGACCAAGCCAGCGTGGTGCCGCTGGACCAGGCTGCTGCGCTGGTGAAGGGCAGACTCACGGCATGACTTCAGCATGAGCTCGCGGCGCGCGGTGCTGCTTGGCGCAGCCGGCGTGCTGCTGCAGCCGCTGGCTGCGCAGGCGGGATCGCAGGCCGAGGAGGCTTTGGCCGATGCGGTGCGCACCGCGCTGTCTGCGGCGATCGCCAGCGAGGCGCCCCCGAAGCTGTCGTTTGCCGATGCTGATGCCCGGCTCGCTTTCCTGCGCTGGCAGGTCGAGATGAGTGAGCGGCTCAAACCCCACAAGACCGAGGCCGTCACGCGGATCGAATTTCTCGAGACCCTCTGGTACGAAGCCACCCGCGCCAGGCTCGAGCCGGCCTTGGTGCTGGCGCTGGTTCAGGTCGAGAGCGGTTTTCGCAAGTACGCGATCAGCTCGTCCGGCGCGCGCGGCTACATGCAGGTGATGCCGTTCTGGGTGCGGCAGATTGGCGACGGCGATGCTGCACGCTTGTTCCACCTGCAGACCAATTTGCGCTTCGGCTGCGTCATCATGCGGCATTACCTCGACCTCGAACGCGGTGAACTGACTTTGGCGCTAGGCCGCTACAACGGCAGCCGTGGCCGCCCCGAGTACCCGAACGCGGTGTTGTCGAGCCGCAAGCGCTGGATCGTTTGAGCTGCGCCGGTTGCAGGCGCAGCTAGCCCAGTCCGCCCCAGGCTTTGGGCTGGGCGTTCTGTGCGCCCAGCAGTTGCAGCACCCGTTCGACCGTGTCGTCCACCAGTTCGGCGATGCTGGTCGGCCGGTGGTAGAAAGCCGGCAACGGCGGGAAGATGATGCCACCCATCTCGGTGACCGCTGTCATGTTGCGCAGGTGTGCCAGGTTGAACGGCGTCTCCCGCACCATCAGCAGCAGCGTGCGGCGCTCCTTGAGCGTGACGTCGGCGGCGCGCGTGACCAAGTTG
>JBILYN010000291.1:0-5820 GCA_044377715.1 Aquabacterium sp. | reverse complement strand
ACCGAGAAGGCCCGCGCGCCCGAACTCGAGGCCGCGATCGCCCGATTGAGCGAGCTTGACGCGCTGGTGGCCAAGGTCAGCGAACTGGCCGCCACCCGCGCAGCCCACGCCCAGGCCACCGCCGAGAGCCTGCGCTTGGCCACTGCAATGGCGGTCTCGAAGCAGGCACTGCAGCAGGCGGCAGCGCTGGTTCAGAAGACGACTGCGGACCTGCAAGGCCGGCGCGTCCAGGCCGCAGGCTTGCCGGGATTGCGCGCCAAGCTCGAGGGGCTGAACAAGCAGTTGGACCAAGCCGGCACGCTGGCCGACTGCGGGGCCCAGTTGCAAGCTGCGCGCTTGCGGGTCGACAGCCAGACCCAGACCGCGACGAAGGCTGAAGCCAAGTCGCTGGATTTGCGCCAGCGTCTGGTGGCGACCCGCGTGTCCTGGATCGTTGGACAGGCGGCGAGGTTGGCGCATGAACTCACCGACGGCCAGGCCTGCCCGGTCTGCGGTGCGATCGACCACCCGTCGCCGGCCCATGCCGACGACGCGCCGGTGCCTGACGAGGCGCTGCAGACTGCCGAAGACTTGCTGACCCAGGCCGAGGCGGCCCAGCGCAAGGTCGAGTTGGCGCTGGGCCAGGAGAAACTGGCGGTGGCCGGGCTCGAGGCCCGCATCACCGAAATCCAGGCATCGCTGGGTGCGGCCTTGCCGGACCCGGTGCAACTCAAGCTGCAGGCGCAAGTCGCCGGCACCGACCTGGCGCAGGCCAAGGCGGCGGTCAAGGGCGTCACGCAGTTGGAGCCTGAGCTCTCGCGCGCCGAAGCCGGCCTCAAGGCCGCCGAGCAACAGGCCGGCACGGCCGATCTCGCGGCGCAGCAGGCCGCGGCCTTGTTGCACCAGTCTGAGGGCCAGTTGCGCGAGCGCGAGGCTGGCGTACCTGCAAACTTGGCCGACCCCAAGCTGCTGCAAACGGCCAGGCAAGCGGTCGAGCGCAGCCGCGACGCGCTGAAAAAAGCGCTCGATGGCGCAGCGCAAGCCGCGTCTGCCGCCGGCAACAAACTGGCCGAGACCCAGGCCCACGCGCAGGCCAGCAGCCAGGCCGGGGCCAAGCTGCAGGAGCAGCATCGCCAGAAAGCGCTGGACCTGGACCAACGCATTGCCGCTGCGGGCTTTGCCGACCTGGCCACCTATCGAGCCGCAAGCCTAGCTGAGGCCGCGATCACAACGCTTGCCAGCGACATCCAGGCATTTGACCAATCGCTGGCCGCCAGCGTACAACGCCAGACCCGAGCGCAAGCTGGCACCGAGGGCCGGCTTCGACCCGACTTGGCTGCGCTGCTGCTGGCCAACGAGGCGGCCAAAGCGGCCCAGATCGCTGCCAGCAACGCGGTGCGCGATGCGCTGGCCGCGCGCAACGAGACGGCCGGCTTCGACGCCTCGCTGCGCGAACTTGCCGAGCGCTTCAAGTCATTGGAGTCGCGCTACGGCCTGCTCAAGCAGGTTGCTGACCTGGCCAGCGGGGCCAACAGCCATCGCATGTCGTTTCAGCGCTATGTGCTCGCGACGCTGCTCGAGGAAGTGCTGGCAGCCACCACCTTGCGCCTGCGCGTGATGAGCCGCAGCCGCTATGAGGTGCGCCGCAAGGTCCAGACCGGCGACCAGCGCAGCGCTGCGGGGCTGGATCTCGAGATCCTCGACCACTACACCGGCATGGGCCGATCGGTCAGCACGCTGTCGGGTGGCGAATCGTTTCTGGCCTCACTGGCGCTGGCGCTGGGACTGTCGGACGTGGTGCAGTCCTACTCCGGCGGCATCCGGCTCGACGCGATCTTTGTCGACGAGGGTTTCGGCACCCTCGACCCCGAATCCTTGGATTTTGCGATCAGCGCGCTCAAAGACCTGCAGCAGGCCGGACGCATGGTCGGGATCATCTCGCACGTGGCCGAACTCAAGGAGTGGATCGACGCCCGGCTTGAATTGAAGATGACCCCGAACGGCAGCGTGGCGGAGTTCACGCGCTGATGTGGCTTTCAGGATCTTCTACCTTGGGCCACTCTTCCCAGCCTTTGAAATACGCGACGGCTCGACACTCAGCGCCTGGATCCGACCGCGCAGCCTATCGATCGGCATCGTCATGCCCATCTTCCTCATGCACAGCGCCAGCCTGCCTTCGCGCTCGAGCACATGGGTGCGCGACTTGTCGAGATCGTTGATGACGCTCGGTCCATAGGCGCGCAGCGCCTTGTCGATGCCGATCGGGTCAAGCAGTCCGGTGGGCGCGAGCATTGCCAGATCGATGATGTCGCGACACATCACCGAGTCGTCGGCCCAGCGGTCAGAGTTGGCCATCAGTTTCGTCGCGACCTTGTCTTCCATCGCCAGGGCCCAGATGCCGCAGATCTTGTCTTGCGGCGAAGGGTCGGCCAGCGCGACACGGCCCTCGAAGACGATCTCGAACTTGACCGGGGCTCCATCGACCTGCAGCGGGCATCGAACGCCGTATTGGTCGATCTTTGGCCCACGCAGCGCTGTGACCGGGCGCGTGAAGAGGGCCTGAACGCCGCCGTCATGCACCAGCCCGCGCAAGGCCCGGTACCCGTCAATGGATGAGCAGATGAAGCCGATGTCCGCCGACTCCCTGAACTCACCGTGGGTCAGCACGTTCGCCGTGCCGCCGCCGAAAAGGCAACGGTGCTTGAGCATCAAGTCGGCGTCGATCGAGTCCAGCACTTGGCCGATGCGACGATGATGAAGTCGTTCAAACAAGGAGAACGCCTTTGCCGATGGTCTGCGTGAGCTTGGCCACGAGTTGGCGCTCCTCGGCCGTCATGCCAGCTTGGTCGACATGGCGCCAGTTGCGCTCGTACAGTTGGAACGCCTCGGTCGGCCCGAGTTCGGCATTCGGGTCGAGACTCCAGGCGATCTGCCTGAGCTGAGGGTATTTCTTGAGGTAGATGCGCCGCGGCACGGTGGAACCCTTGCGCCGCTTCTGCAAGGCCTCGTCCTGGATCAACCTGCCGCTCCGGTCGTCGCGCGCGAGCAAGGCGATGTCGGCGCTCAAGTCCAGGATGGCCATGACTCTCAAATAAGTCCCCATCGACACGGCCGCATCGCCATTCTCAGCACGGCGCAGCGTGACCCTTGTGACACCTGCCGATTCGGCTACCTTGGTAGCGGTCAATCGGCGGCGCAGTCGTGCCTTGCGTAGCCGCTCGCCAAACTCCGCCAGGAGCTGGATGCTGGTGTCCACGGGTTCATCGGCGCTGGCAATCATGGATCATATGGTATACAAAAATAGGATTTATGTATATTTCATAGGCAAGCTGAGTCCGGCCGACAAAACACCAAGCGCAGCGCCGCGGCGGCCACTGGCAGCACGAGCCAGGTCTCAAGCACCGGCAAGCCGCTGGCGGCTTCAAGCAGTGCGCCGTAAGCCAGCATCTGGCCTGCGTGCTGGTGGGCCACTTCAGGCCACTGCGCGCTGCCTTGAGGCGTCGACTTGTGGTCCAGCAGGATCCAGCCCGCCGGGGTTTTCAGCACCAGATCGGCGCGGCCGTTGATCAGTTGTCCCTGGTCGGTCCATCGGTCCATCGGTTCATCGGCAGCTCGACCAGCGCCAGCCGCAGCAAGCGCTGTTGGGCGCGCAGCTTGGCGCGCACCACCTGGCGGGTCCAGGCGCTGGCCCAGGCTTCATCGTTGACGCGCTGGCACTGGGCGATGCGGGCGCGTGCGTCCTTGGCCGGCGCCCCTAGCAAGTGAGCCACGCGCTGGCCGCCGCGACCGCCTAGCGCGAGCAGGCCGATGCCGGCGTCGGCCAGCGCGGCCAGCGTGCTGCTGCCGACCTGCGTGTCGGCGCGCAGCACCACGCGGTCGATCAGGCTGCCCGGCATGCTGCGCGCGCGCTCGCCCTCGGCGCGCAACTCGATCACACCGTCGCGCATGCGCAGCGTCATGCCCTGGCGGTCGACATAGAGGGTGCCCATCTGCGTTCAGCCTTGGTAGAAGAATTCGCCGTCGTGCGGCTCGACCGCGACGCCCAGCGTGTGGATGGCCGCACGCGGCTCGAGCCTGACGAAGACGACGCGGTCGTCCACCGGGTCGATCAGCCGGCGCAGCGTGGCCATGGCCTGCTGCAGTTCGCCAGCGGTCAGCCAGCATTCATAGAGCGACTTCTGGCCGCCGATGGCATGGCCTTTGACCGCCTTGAGCGCGCGCCTGCGCCGGCGGTTGCTGGCGATGTCGTAGCCGATGATGAACAGGTGACGCAACATAAGGTGCTCGCGCTGCAGTGGGGTTGTGGCCAATGTAGGCACGCAAGCGCTTTTTGAGGTGGTTGGCAAGCTTGCGGTGTGGGCAGGGGCAGGGGCAGGGGCAGGGGCTTGGCCCGAGACCAGTGCGGTGGGTACACTGCTCTCAAGCAAATGTGGCTTTGCCACTTTGCTTGATCCCCACGGGGGGCGGCCGGCTTCGGCCGGCCTTGGGGCGCTCGTTATGGACAGCAAGTCGCTGATCAAACTGCTGGAACAGCAAGGCTGGCTGCTGCGAGGTGTCAAGGGCAGCCACCATGGCTATGTCCATCCAGACACCGGCCGACACCTCAGCGTGCCCCACCCCAAGCCCGACCTGGGCAAGGGGCTGGTGCACAGGCTGCTGAAGGATGCGGGCTTGAAGCCGTAGAGGACTGTCATGCAATTCATCATCGCGATCGAACCGGCCACCGACGCCACTTGCTTCGGTGTCGTCGTGCCCGACCTGCCGGGTTGCTTCAGTGCGGGCGATACGCTGGATCAGGCGATCAGCCAGGCCCGCGCGGCCATAGACCTGCATTGCGAGACGCTGATCGAGGATGGCCTGGACATTCCGGCCAGCGGGACGGTTGCCGAACACCAGCGCGACCCGGACTTTGCCGGCTGGATCTGGGCGGTGGTGGATGTGCCGGTCGAGAAATACCTCGGTCCAGCCGAGAAGGTCAACATCAGCTTGCCGCGCCTGTTGCTGGCCCGTATCGACGACTATGTGCGAGCCCACGGCGCGACGCGCAGCGGCTTTCTGGCCGATGCGGCGCGCAAGGCGATGCGCCCGTAGCGGCCAGCGGGCTGCTCAGGCACAGGCGCGAGCGGCGGACCGCGATGCGCTGCGCTGGCCGCCACACCTGCCCAGCGCAGCCAGAGGCCGGCTGCTGCCGACTTGGGTGTCGGCGCGCAGCGCCATGCGGTCGATCAGGCTGCCCGGCACGCTGCGCGCGCGCGCTCTCGGCGCGCAACTCGATCAATCACACCGTCGCGCATGCGCAGCGTCATGTTTGCGGTGCGGGCAGCGGATGTGGAAAATATTTTTGACTTCTGTGGAGCGGGCCGTTAGCCTTGCGAGATGCTCCCGATGCCCGAACTCAGCGCTGCCGTCAAGATCCGCCGTGGCGACATGGGGCTTACCCAATCGAGGTTGGCTGCGCTCAGCGGCTTGTCCAGGGCGACGGTCAACCAGGTCGAGACGGGCGCCATCAAGGACCTGAGCCTGTCGCGTGCGGCGAGACTGCTGCGTGCCTTGGGGCTTGCAGTGACCGTGACGGCGCCGCGCACGCAGGCGCGCGGGCCCGCGCTGGCGCGGGACTCGGCGCTGGTCTTGGCGGCCAGGACTGCGGGTGTCAGCTACCGTGGCTCGATGAGTGCCGGCGCGCTTGAAGAAGTTATGCGAACCGGGCTGGTGCCCCACGACATATTGCCCCATGTCCGCGCATTGCTGGATGAAGCTTCGCCGGCTTTGCTGGCTGCGGTGGTCGAACAGTTGCATCTCGAAGACGGCGTCGAACGCGCTCAGGTGTGGCGGACGATGCGC
>JBILYN010000065.1:0-17460 GCA_044377715.1 Aquabacterium sp. | reverse complement strand
CCGAGGAGCGCCCGCCTGCGCTGGAGGCCGCCGAATGAAGCTCGCGCTGTTCGATCTCGATGGCACCTTGATCGCCGGCGATTCCGACCACGCTTTCGGCGAGTTCATGGTCACCCAGGGTTGGACCGAAGGCGAACTGCACCGCCGCCGCAACGATGAGTTCTATCGCCAGTACCTGGCAGGTTGCCTGGATATCGCCGAGTACATCGATTTCAGCACCCGGGCCTGGCGCGAGCGGGGTCTGGACGAGCAGCTTGCCGTCAGCGCCAGGTTCATGACCGAGGTGATGGCGCCACAGTTGCTGCCTGCCGCACGTGCGCTGCTCGACATGCACCGCGCCGCCGGCGATCTGGTCGCGATCGTCACCGCGACCAATGAGTTCATCACCCGGCCGATCGCCGATGCGCTGGGTGTCGAGCATCTGCTGGCGGTTGAGCTCGAACGCGGCGCTGACGGCGTGGCCACCGGCCGCATCCGGGGCGTGCCCTCGTTTCGCGAGGGCAAGATCGAGCGTGTCCACGATTGGCTGGCCGGGCTGGGCCAGCGTTTGAGCGATATAGAGCACAGTGTGTTCTACAGCGATTCCACCAACGACCTGCCGCTGCTCGAGATCGTGAGCGAGCCGGTGGCCACCAATCCCAGTCCAGCGCTAGAGGCGATCGCCCTGCAGCGCGGCTGGCGCATCCTGAGGTTGTTTGCATGATCAAGAAATTCATCAGTCGTTTGCTGGGCAAGTCCGCACCGGCTGCGACACCCGAGTCGGCCGTCGTCGCTGCAGCGCCCGTCATACCGCTAGGCCATCGGGTCGAGGTGCCGGCCAGCCAGCACGGCATCGACCCGTCGCTGGTCGACGACCGGGCGGTCAAGGTGGTTCGCACCTTGCAGCAAGCCGGTTTCCAGGCCTATGTCGTGGGCGGTGCGGTGCGCGACCTGCTGGTGGGACTGCGGCCCAAGGACTTTGACGTCGCCACCGACGCCACGCCCGAGCAGGTCAAGGGCTTGTTCAGGCGCGCCTTCATCATCGGCCGGCGCTTTCGCATCGTCCACGTCGTCCATGGTCGCGGCCGTGACCATGAGGTGATCGAGGTTTCGACCTTTCGTGCCTACATGGACAACAGCGAGGCCACCCAGGTGGCGGGCAACGAGAAGACCAGCAAAGCCGCGTTGGCCGGTTCGGCCCACGCGGTGGATGCCAGCGGCCGGGTGTTGCGCGACAACGTCTGGGGTCCGCAGATCGAGGACGCCGCGCGCCGCGACTTCACGATCAACGCGATGTACTACGACCCCGAGACACGGATCGTCGTCGACTACCACGGCGGCATCGCCGACGTGAAGGCCAGGCTGCTGCGGTTGATCGGCGACCCGGTCACCCGCTACCGCGAAGACCCGGTTCGCATCATCCGCGCGGTGCGCTTTGCCGCCAAGCTGGGCTTCGATTTCGCGCCCAGCACCTATGCGCCGATCGCCGAGACCGCGCCGCTGCTGGCGAACGTGCCGGTTTCGCGCATGTTCGACGAGATGATCAAGCTGCTGCAGACCGGCCATGCGCTGGCCAGCATCGCCGAGCTCCAACGCCAGAACCTGCATCGCAGCGTTTTCCCGGTGCTCGACGCGGTGTTCGCCGAGGGGCACAGCACGCCGCAGGAACATGCCCAAAAACAGGAGTTCATCCGCCAGGCGCTGATGGACACCGACCGCCGTGTTGGTGAAGGCAAGCCGGTGGCGCCCAGTTTTTTGCTGTCTTGCTTGCTGTGGCACGACGTGCTGGCAGGCTGGCAACAGCGCCGGGCTGCAGGCGAAGCCACCGTGCCTGCTTTGCAGCAGGCGGTGGACGCGGTGTTTGCCGCGCGCATCGGCGACATCTCGGGCGGCGGCAAGCTCGGCGCGGACATGCGCGAGATTTGGATGATGCAGCCGCGCTTCGAGCGCCGCCAGTCCAATACCGCTTTCTCGTTGATCGAGCAGGTGCGATTTCGCGCCGCTTTCGACTTCCTGCGGCTTCGCGCCGATGTTGGCGAAGCACCGATCGAACTCGCCGAGTGGTGGGAAGATTTTTCCTTGGGCAGCGACGAGGAGCGCGAGGCCTTGCTGGTCGCAGCGCGTGAAGCCCAGCGCCCCCGCAAGGCCGCGCCGCGTGGCGCCAAGCCTGCGGACCCAGCTGACGCGGCGCACGAGACCGCTGCGGCGCAAGCCAGTGCCGAGCGCGAGCAAGACGACGAAGCTGACGAGGCCGATGCGTCCGCTGTGGATGCCCCAGCGCGCAAGAGGCGCCGGCGGCGGCGCAAGCCCGCTGGCGCGTCGGGAGCGGCTGCAGGCGCCGCAACGTCCGAGACCTGAAACCCAGGTCGCGTTGCCGACGCATGCCTGATCTGCTAGCGCAGCGCGCTTACATCGGTCTAGGCGCCAACCTCGGCGACGCCAGCGCCACGCTGCACGCTGCGCTGGACGCGCTGGCGGCCTTGCCCTGCTGCGTACTGGTGCGGGCCTCGGCCCAGTACCGCAGCGCGCCGATCGACGCCATCGGACCGGATTACCTCAACGCCGTCGCGGCGATCGACACGCTGTTGGCGCCGCAGTCCTTGCTGGCCGCGCTGCAGGCGATCGAGCAGTCATTTGGCCGCCAGCGCTCGTACCGACATGCGCCGCGAACGCTGGACCTGGACCTGTTGCTGCATGGCGAGGCGGTGCTCGCCAGCGTGACGCTGACACTGCCGCATCCGAGATTGCACCAGCGCGCCTTTGTGCTGCAACCCTTGCTCGAGCTCTGCCCGGCGCTGGTCGCTCCCGGCCTGGGGCTGCTGGCCGCGCATTTGCCCGCGACCGCGGATCAACGCCTGGAAAGACTCGGCACACCATGATGGTCAAGCTGCCCGTCGGCCTGCAGACCGTCGGCTTGCTGACCTAGCGCCAAATCACGCAGAGGGTGATCACGCTGGCGGTGTTCGTGCCTGTTTGCGCTATTGGCGCTGTTGGCGCTGGGCCAAGCGCTGAAACTGGATTTTCTGTGAGTTGATTTTTGCCTGATTAGCGCTGTTTGCATCAATTTAGGCACTAGCAGCTATTTAATCGAATTGAGACCTCGCGACTTGGCGTTGCCTACAATGTTTGTGTGACATTTTGTTGACCGTTTCTTGACGGTTCTTGTGTCCATCGCCGGCGCCTGGCCTACCCCCTCGGAGACTTCCTCATGTTTTTTGGCAAGTTGCTGCCCCGCGAGGGTAATTTTTTTGAGCTCTTCAACGACCACGGCCGGCATATCGTGACCGGCGCTCGCGCATTCATGGCGATGGTGCAGAACTACAGCGACCAGACCTTGCGCGAGAAATATGCGGCCGAGGTCGACGCGGCTGAGAAGTTGGCCGACCGGGTCACGGCCGAAGTTCACCGCCTGCTGCACAAGACCTTCATCACACCGATCGACCGCGAGCAGATCCATGGCCTGATCAATGCGATGGACGATATCCTTGACCTGCTGCAGGACTCCAGCGAGGTGATGTCTCTGTACGACTTGAAGAGCGTCAGCGAAGACGTGATCCGGCTTGGCGAGATCTCGACCAAGTGCTGTGAGCGAGTCCAGCATGTGGTCACCCTGCTGCCCAAGCTCAACCAGGCCAGCGTGGCCGAGGCTGCGCTCAAGACCTGCGAGGAGATCGATCGACTCGAGAGCGACGCCGACCGGGTGATGCGCTCGGCGATGAGCAAGCTGTTTCGCGACAACATCGAGGTGCGCGAACTGATCAAGCTCAAAGCGGTTTACGAACACCTGGAGTCGATCTCCGACCGCTGCGAGGACGTTGCCAACATCGTCGAGGGCATCGTCCTCGAGAACTCGTGATCGCTGTGCAGGTGCTGGTGCGATCGCCAGACCCGAGGGCTGGCGCTGAGACTGGATTGAACTGAGCATGGACAGCCTGCAGATCAACTTCTGGGTCGTCGTGTTGCTGGTCGTGTTGGCGTTGGGCTTCGACTTCATGAACGGCTTTCACGACGCCGCCAATTCGATCGCCACCGTCGTCTCCACCGGGGTGCTCAAACCTCAGCGGGCGGTGTTGTTCGCGGCGTTTTTCAACGTCTTGGCGATCGCGGTGTTTCACCTCAATGTCGCGGCCACCATCGGCAAAGGCATCGTCCAGCCCGGCGTGGTCGACCACCATGTGGTGTTCGGCGCGCTGATAGGCGCGATCGCCTGGAACCTGATCACCTGGTTCTACGGCATTCCGTCGTCGAGCTCGCATGCGCTGATCGGCGGCATCGTCGGTGCGGTGATGGCCAAGGCCGGCGCGGGCAAGCTGATCGGCGCTGGTGTGATGAAGACGGTGGCCTTCATCTTCATCTCGCCCTTGCTGGGGTTTTTGCTCGGTGGCTTGATGATGGTGCTGGTGGCCTGGGTCTGCCGGCGAGCCTCACCGTTGAAGGTCGACCGCTGGTTCAGGCGGCTGCAACTGGTCTCGGCAGGCGCTTATTCGCTGGGGCACGGCGGCAACGATGCGCAAAAGACCATCGGCATCATCTGGATGCTGCTGATCGCCGCGGGCTATGTCGGCGCGGCCGACAAGATGCCGCCTACTTGGGTGATCTGGGTCTGTTACGCCGCGATCGGCCTGGGCACGATGTTCGGCGGTTGGCGCATCGTCAAGACCATGGGCCAACGCATCACCAAGTTGAAGCCGGTGGGTGGTTTTTGCGCCGAGACGGGTGGTGCGATCACGCTGTTCATCGCCACCGCGATGGGCGTGCCGGTGTCGACCACGCACACCATCACCGGTGCGATCGTTGGCGTGGGTTCGGTGCGCAACGCTTCGGCGGTGCGTTGGGGCGTGGCCGGCAACATCGTGCTGGCCTGGGTCTTCACGATCCCCGCCACGGCCTTTGTGGCTGCGGTCTTTTATTGGGTCAGCCTGACCCTCTTCTAGGCTCAGGCCGGGCCGGCGGGGCTATTCGGCCTTGGCGCCCGAGTCCTTGACGACCTTGGCCCATTTGACAATCTCGCTGGCTTGGTACTTGGCCAACTCCTCAGGGGTCGAGATCCAGGGTTCTAGGCCCAGGGTCTTCAGCTTGTCGACGACCTCGGGCAGCTTGAAGACCCGGACCATCTCGGCATTGATTCGCATCACGACGTCGCGCGGTGTGCCGGCCGGGGCGAACATCGCGAACCAGGTGGTGGCTTCGAAGCCTGGCACGGTCTCGGCCACGGTGGGCACGTCGGGCGCAGCCGGCGATCGCTTGGCGGTGGTCTGGGCCAGCGCTCGTATCTTGCCGTCCTTGGCCATCGGCAGCGCCGACGGCATGTTGTCGAACATCAGCTGGATCTGGCCGCCGACCAGGTCGGGGATTGCGAACTGCCGGCCCTTGTAAGGCACATGCTGCATCGTCGTGCCCGTCATGGACTTGAACAGCTCGCCCGAGACATGCACCGATGAGCCGATGCCAGGCGAGCCGAAGCTGAGCTTGTTCGGGTGTGCCTTCATGTAGCTGATCAGTTCAGCGACGCTCTTGACCGGCAAGTCGTTGGTCACCACCAGCAGGTTCGGCGCGCTCGCGACATGCGCGATCGGGCTGAAGTCCTTGACCATGTCGTAAGGCATCTTGGGGTAGAGCGAGCCATTGATCGAATGCGTGCCCACCGTGGCCATCACCAGCGTGTAGCCGTCGGCCGGTGCCTTGGCGACCTTGTCGGCACCGATGTTGCCGCCCGCGCCTGGCACGTTGTCGATCATCACCGGCTGGCCGAACTGGGCTTTGTCGGCAAACAGCCGCGCGAGGATGTCGGGTGCGCCGGCCGCGGGGAAAGTCACCACGACCCGGATCGGCTTGGTGGGGAATCCCTGGGCTTGTGCGCTGGTGGCGACCGCGAGCGCGATCGCCCCGGCCAGCAGGGTCTGGGTCAAGTTCATCATGATTCCTTCGGTTGGATTTGGCGCATCGCGCAGCCGGCCAGCATAACCAGGTCTAGCCCTGGCGCGCGCCTAAGGTCTGAAGCGGGCAGGACAGATCAGGCGATGGCGTGGTGGTACTGATGCTCGACCTCGGCCACCAGCGCGTCCACCGATTGCAGCGAGTGCACGCCTGACACGCTGTGGCCGGCGCTCCAGATGTCGCTCCAGCGCTTTGGACCGTCGTTTTGTGCGGCGCCGCCGAACATCTGCGCTGCGGTCTTGGGCGTGACCAACTCGTCCAGCCTGTCGGGGTCCAGCCCGGCACGGCGGATCGACGGCAGCAGCATGCTGGTGGCCAGGCCGGTGAAAGCTTTGGTCAGCAGCACGTCGTCAGCGCTGCTGTCGATCAGCATCTGTTTGTAGGCGTCGGCAGCCAGGCTCTCATGGCTGGCGATGAATCGCGTGCCCATGTAGGCCAGGTCTGCACCCAAGATTCCCGCAGCGCGCAGCGCCGCGCCATCGCTGATGCCGCCGGCCAGCACCAGCGGGCCGTCGTACTCGGCGCGCAGCGCACGAACAAAGGCGAAGGGGTTGAGCCAGCCGGTCTGCCCACCGGCACCGGCGCTGAGCAGCACCAGGCCGTCGGCACCGGCGGCAATCGCCTTGCGAGCGTGTTCCAGCGTGGCGACGTCGGCCAGCACCAGGCAGCCGATGCCGTGCAGCGCCGACACCACTGGCGCTGGCGAGCCCACGCTGGTGATCACCAGTTCGACCCGGTGGGCCAGCAGGCAGGCCAAGTCCTCGGCCAGCCGGGGTGATCGCATGATCAGGTTGGGGCAGCAGGGGGCGGCTTCTTCGGGTGCGGCGAACAGGCGCTGGTGAATCTCGCTCAGCCACTGGTCGAGCTGCGCGGTGCTGCGTGCATTGGCCGTCGGGAAGGCGCCGATCACGCCGTTGCGGCAGGCCGCCACGACCAGCTCGACGCCCGAGACGGCGAGCATGGGTGCGGCGATCAGCGGCAGCCTCAGCCGACGGGTGATGCGGTCGGGCAGGCGCATGGGGCCAGGGCGGTATAGTGACATAGGGTCTCGGTCAGTTGACGTGCCGGTTGCGCCCGGCCCAGAACGGCGCGCGCAACTCGTACTTCAGCATCTTGCCGGCGGCTGACAGCGGCAACTCGGTGCGGAACTCGACGCTGCGCGGGCACTTGTAGCCGGCGATCTGGGTCCGGCAATGCGCCACCAGGTCTTCGGCGCTCAGGCTGTGACCGGCGCGCAGCACCACCACCGCATGCACCCGTTCGCCCCAGCGCTCATCGGGCACGCCGATCACCGCGACCATGCTGACGGCTGGCAACTCGGTGATCGCGTTTTCGACCTCGGCCGAATAGACGTTCTCGCCGCCGGTGACGATCATGTCCTTGATCCGGTCGACGACATAGACGAAGCCGTCGTTGTCTATCCAGCCACCATCGCCGGTGTGCATCCAGCCGTCTTGGATCGCTGCCGCGGTCTGCTCGGGTTGGTTCCAGTAACCCGCCATCACGGTCGGGCCGCGCACCACGATCTCGCCGACCTGGCCATTGGGCAACACTTGGCCTTGCCCATCGACGATTCGCAGCTCGGCAATCGCCACCGGCCGGCCGGCCGATCGCAGCCGCTGGCGGCGCAACTCGGCCGGCTGGTCGGCGGCATGGCACCAAGCGGGCAGCGCGGTCACCACCGGTGACAGCTCGGTCATGCCGTAGAGCTGGCAAAAGCCCGCCTCGGGCAGTGCCGCCTGAGCTTGGGCCAGCAGCGCCTCATCGATCGGCGCCGCTCCGTAGAGCACGAGTTGCAGGCTGCGGGTGTCGAACTCGCCAAAGCGCGGATGCTCGACCAGGCGCTTGAGCATCGTGGGCACCAGAAAAGTCTCGCTGCCGCGCTCGTCTGCGACCGCCTGCAGCAGCGCGACCTCGTCGAAGGCCGGCAAGATGACCTGGCGGCACAGGCGCTGCATCAACTGCAGTGTCAAACCCATGCCTCCGACGTGAAACATCGGCGCGATCGCGATGCCGACGGCTTCGAGCGGGCGTTGCGCCGCCAGATTGGCGCACAACAGGTTCAGGTACAGATTCGCGTGCGTGAGCATCACGCCTTTGGGCCGTCCAGTGGTGCCGCCGGTGTACATCACGGCTGCCAGGTCCTTGCCACCGCGGCCGGTGTCGGCCATTGGCGTGGCCGCGGCCACCAACGCAGGCAAGTCGACCAAGCCCTCGGGCGCAGCGCCATCGCCCCAGTGCAGCAACTGCGTCAAGCTGTTGCTGACCCCGCGCAGGCCCAAGGCTGTGGCGTGGAACGGGGCATCGACCAGCAACAAGCCGGTATCGCAATCGTCTAGCGAGTAGGCGATTTCACGCGCACTCCAGCGCGTGTTGACCGGGTTGATCACGCCGCCGGCCCACCACACCGCGTAGAAAAAAACCACATAGTGGTCGCTGTTGGGGCCCAGCATCGCGACCCGGTCGCCTGGCTTCAGGCCGAGGGCTCGCAGCACCGCCGCGAGCCGAGCGACCCGGTCGGCCAGCGCCGCGAAGCGGGTGCGGCGCTGGCCGTACACCAGCGCCGTGGCCTCAGGGCGTTCGATCAGCGCCTTGTGCAGCGGCTGGGTCAGTTGCATCGCGGCGGTGGCGTCCATCAGATCCTTGCGGGCGTGTCACGCATGCCGAGCGATTTCAATGCGCGAATCGTTCTTGGCGATGCCATGTGCTTTTCCTGCTGCGCACTCTAGGGGTCGTGCCTGCAGGCCTCAATCGTCTGTTTCGACGATGTTGGCCGCACGCTTGCTTGTCCCGCGAGCCATCGGCTTGGTCTGGCTGTCGACGGCCAAGCGCAGCTTTGCCGTGTCAGGCGGGTTCAGCCGCTTCGTCCGCTCAAACAAATGTGGCTCTGCCACTTTGTTTGACCCCCACGGGGGGCGGCCGGCTTCGGCCGGCCTCGGGGCGTTCAGGAGAAATCCACTTTGGTGCGTCATGCACGGTAAAGGGGCTGATTGCGGACGATTCGGTGCCGCCCGGTGCGTGGGTGATGCACCAGCTGAGGCATGAAATTTGCTTTGCTTGGTGCGTTTTTGCCCGGGCTGGTGCATTTGGCGCCGCAACGAGGCCATCCCAACAGAGGAGACATCTCATGGATCAGGTCAAGCACGGCACCGACGCCTTGTTCATATTGCTGGGCGCCATCATGGTGCTGGCGATGCACGCGGGTTTCGCTTTTCTGGAACTCGGTACGGTGCGCAAAAAGAACCAGGTCAATGCGCTGGTCAAGATCCTGGTCGACTTCTCGGTCTCGACCATTGCCTACTTCTTTGTCGGCTACTCGGTCGCATACGGCGTGAGCTTCTTCACCGGTGCCGAGGCGCTGGCGGCCAAGAACGGCTACGAATTGGTCAAGTTCTTCTTCCTGCTGACCTTCGCGGCGGCGATTCCGGCCATCGTCTCGGGCGGCATCGCTGAACGTGCCCGCTTCGGGCCGCAGTTGATCGCCACCGCGGTGCTGGTAGGGCTGATCTACCCGCTGTTCGAGGGCGTGGCCTGGAACCAGCTCTTCGGCATCCAGGGGTGGATCAAGTCCCAGACCGGCGCCGAGTTCCACGACTTCGCAGGCAGCGTGGTGGTGCACGCGATGGGCGGCTGGATCGGCCTGGCAGCGGTGCTGCTGCTGGGCGCGCGCGCTGGCCGCTACCGCAAGGACGGCATGGTCAGCGCCCATCCGCCGTCGAGCATCCCGTTCCTGGCGTTGGGCGCCTGGATCCTGGCCGTGGGCTGGTTCGGTTTCAACGTGATGAGCGCGCAGACCATCGACAAGATCAGCGGCCTGGTGGCGTTGAACTCGCTGATGGCGATGGTCGGGGGCACGCTGGTGGCCACGCTGATGGGCAGGAACGATCCGGGCTTTGTCTACAACGGCCCGCTCGCTGGTTTGGTCGCGGTGTGCGCAGGTTCTGACCTGATGCACCCCCTGGGTGCGCTGGTGGTCGGCGGTATCGCGGGCGCGATCTTTGTCAAGATGTTCACGCTGACCCAGAACAAGTGGCGGATCGACGACGTGCTCGGTGTCTGGCCGCTGCACGGTCTGTGCGGCGCCTGGGGCGGCATCGCCTGCGGCATTTTCGGCCTGAAAAGCCTGGGCGGTCTGGGCGGTGTGACGCTGGGGGCCCAGGTCTTGGGCACGCTGATGGGCGTGGCCTGGGCGCTGATCGGCGGGTTTGTCGTCTACGGTGTGCTCAAGCTCACGATGGGCTTGCGGCTGTCGGCCGAGGAAGAGTACCAGGGCGCCGACCTGTCGATCCACAAGATCGGCGCGACACCTGACCGCGAGGTCAGCTGGTGAGCGCAGCGCGCTGGCTCTCAAGCAAATGTGGCTTTGCCACTTTGCTTGATCCCCTCGAGGGGCGGCCGGCTTCGGCCGGCCTTGGGGCGCACTCAAGCAAATGTGGCTTTGCCACTTTGCTTGATCCCCACGGGGGGCGGCCGGCTTCGGCCGGCCTTGGGGCGCTCAATACCCCTTGAAAACCGGGGCGCGCTTTTCGACGAAGGCTCGAACGGCTTCACGGTGATCTTCGGTGCGCGAGGTCTCGACCAGCCGGCGGGCCTCATGCACCAGCGCGGTATCGAAGTCTATGTGCGCCGCTTCGTCGAGGTTGTCCTTCATGTGGCGCAGCGCGACCGCAGGGCCATGGGCCAGCGACCTGGCCCAGGCAAACGCCTCGGCTTGCAGCTGGTCGTCGTCGACCACCCGGTTGAACAGTCCGATGCGCTCGGCGCGACCCGAATTGACCCGATCAGAGCCGAACATCAGCTCACGCGCAATCGGCGAGCCCACGGTTCGCGTCAACAGCCAAGCGATGCCGTAGTCGCCGGGCAGGCCGACCCGCGAATAGCCCGCACTGACAAACGCCGACTGCGCAGCGATTCGCAGGTCGCAGGCCAGCGCGATCGCCAGCCCGGCGCCGGCCGCCGGACCCGGCAGTGCCGCCAAGGTCGGTTTGCGAACCCCCACCAGCGCGCCGGTCAGGCGCCGTTGGCGGTCGATCAGATCGGCGATCCGCTCTTCGGCGGACATGCTGGACTTGTTGCTGTTGTCGCCCATGCCTTTGACGTCGCCACCGGCGCAAAACGCAGTGCCCGCGCCGGTGATCAGCAGCGAGCCGACCCGCTCGTCGTCGCCGCGCTCGCTGATCATCCGGCGCAGTGCGGGCGTGAGCTGGTCTGACAGCGCATTGCGGGCTTCGGGGCGGTTGAGCGTGATGATCGCGACGCGATCGCGGATCTCGCACAGCAGCTGATCGGTCCCGGTGTCGATGACGATGGATTCGGTGTTCATGGCGGGCTTTCTTGAAGTCGGTCGGCGCGCGCGCTGCGCGCCAGGGGCTTGTTCCGTCGCGCCACCGGGTGCCTGCCGGGGCGTCAATTTCCAGGCCCATCATGCCAGCCGGTGCGCCGTGGCCGCGCATGAAAACCCTCTGTGCTTCGAGCCAGGCCCGGACGCGTTGCGCCCGCGCTGGCCTTGCCGCATGCTGCACGGCCTTGCCAGGCGCAAGGCCAGCTGAGCATTGCTGCGCGCCGGGCGGCTGAAGCAGCGACAATCGTGGGTTGCGTTTTGAGCCTGCCCCTTGACTGCCCTTGCCCTATCCCCCGCCGCCAAGCCGCTGATGAGCTACCGGCCCTACTGGGCCAAGCGCTTTGGCACCGCCAAGTTCCTGCCGACCAGCCGCGCCGAAATGGATGCGCTGGGATGGGACAGCTGCGACATCGTGATCATCACCGGCGACGCTTATGTCGACCACCCCAGCTTTGGCATGGCGGTGATCGGACGCATGCTCGAGGCCCAGGGGTTTCGCGTCGGCATCGTCGCCCAGCCCGACTGGCGCAGCGCTGCGGCCTTCCAGTCGCTGGGCAAACCGAACCTGTTCTTCGGCGTGACGGCCGGCAACATGGATTCGATGATCAACCGCTACACCGCTGACCGCAAGCTGCGCCACGACGACGCATACACCGCGGGCGGCGAGGGCGGCGCGCGTCCCGACCGCAGCGCGCTGGTCTACGCGCAGCGCTGCCGTGAGGCCTGGAACGATGTGCCTATCGTGCTGGGCGGCATCGAGGCGAGTCTGCGCCGCATCGCGCACTACGACTACTGGCAAGACAAGGTGCGGCGGTCCATCCTGGTCGACGCGCAGGCCGACCTGCTGCTCTATGGCAACGCCGAGCGAGCGATCGTCGAGATCGCGCACCGGTTGGCCGCACGCGAGCCGGTGGCTGCGATCACCGATGTGCGCGGCACCGCATTCCTGCGCCGCGACGACGACCCGTCGGCTGCCGGCTGGTTCGAGCTCGATTCGAGCGAAGTCGACCTGCCCGGGCGCATCGACGACCACATCAACCCCTACCAGACCACCGCCGAGCTGGCGGCAGGTCAAGGCGTGGACTGTGCGGTGGAAAGCGGCAAGGGCGGCAGCGCGGGCGTTGGCGCTTCGTCGCTGGGCGCGGGCGAGCAACCCATCGTCTTCGTCAGCCGCACGCCGACGCCGGCGACCGGCCGCATCAAGATGCCGCCGCGCGATCGCACGGTGATCCGGCTGCCCAGCTACGAGCAGGTCAAGCGCGATGCGGTGCTCTACGCCCATGCCAGCCGGGTGCTGCACCTCGAGACCAACCCGGGCAATGCGCGTGCGCTGGTACAGCGCTACGACTTTCATGGCACCGAGCGTGACCTGTGGATCAACCCGCCGCCGATCCCGCTGAGCACTGCCGAGATGGACCAGGTGTTCGACCTGCCTTATGCGCGCAGCCCGCACCCGCGCTACGCCGACGAGCAAGGCCGCCATGACGGGCCGACCAAGATCCCGGCCTGGGAGATGATCCGCTTCTCGGTCAACATCATGCGTGGCTGCTTCGGCGGCTGCAGCTTCTGCTCGATCACCGAGCACGAGGGCCGCATCATCCAGAGCCGCAGCGAGGACTCGGTGATCCGCGAGATCGAGGACATGCGCGACAAGGTCGAGGGCTTCACCGGCGTCGTCAGCGACCTGGGTGGCCCGACCGCCAATATGTATCGGCTGGGCTGCAAGAGTGCGGCGATCGAGGCGGCCTGCCGCAAGCCCAGCTGCGTCTTCCCCGGCATCTGCCCTAACCTGCACACCGACCATGCGCCGCTGATCAAGATGTACCGCCGCGCGCGAGCGGTCAAGGGCGTGAAGAAGATCCTGATCGCCTCGGGCCTGCGCTACGACCTGGCGCTGAAGTCGCCCGAGTACATCCGCGAGCTCGTCAGCCACCATGTCGGCGGCTACCTCAAGATTGCGCCCGAGCACACCGAGGGCGGGCCTTTGTCGATGATGATGAAGCCCGGCATCGGCAGCTACGACCGCTTCAAGGCGATGTTCGACAAAATCAGCGCCGAGGTTGGCAAGAAGCAGTTCCTGATCCCGTATTTCATCGCTGCCCACCCCGGTACCAGCGATGAGGACATGATGAACTTGGCACTGTGGCTCAAGCGCAGCGGTTTCCGCGCCGACCAGGTGCAGACCTTCTACCCCAGCCCGATGGCCACCGCCACCGCGATGTACCACAGCGGCCGCAACCCGCTCAAGGGCTTGAGCCGCGACCCGGCCAAGGTCGAGACCGTCGACATCGTCCGCGGCGAGCGCCGGCGTCGGCTGCACAAGGCCTTCCTGCGCTACCACGACGCCGCCAACTGGCCGCTGCTGCGCGAGGCGCTGGCGGCGATGGGCCGCTCCGACCTGATCGGCAATGGCAAGCAGCACCTGATCCCGACCTTCCAGCCTGGCGGCGGGCGAATCGAGCCGATGCGGCGCGAGGGGCGGCCCGTTGCGGCCAAGGCCGCGCTGGCCAAGGCGCCGCGCCGCGGCGCGCTGCTGACGCAGCACACCGGATTGCCGCCGCGCGAGACCGGCAGCGCGCGCCGCGGCGCGGTGGGCGTCAAGCCGGCCGGAGGACGCAAGCGCCCTTGATCCTGGGTCGGCAACGGAAGGGTCGCCGGGTTTCGATCGTCAAAGCGCTAGCCCTCAAGCCGACCTAGCACCGGCCGGCGCCGAGTTTTCCCGCACGTGATTCGCTGCGACGCCGTCGAGCGGGCAAGGGGGTGCGGGACGCTTGCCAGAAGGCGGACTAGACTACCGGTCCGAATAAAGGACACCAGACCATGAAATTTTCGACGCTCATCGTGGCGGTCCTCGCCATCCTCGTGCTGCCTTTGACCAGCATCGCGCAAACCGACTGGCCGCAAAAGCCGATCACCATGGTGGTGCCGTATCCACCGGGTGGCGTGAACGATGCGGTGGCGCGCGTCTACGCCAACAAGCTCGCGATCGAACTCGGCAAACCGGTGCTGATCGACAACCGCGCCGGCGCAGCCACCACACTTGCCTCCAACTACGTTGCCAAGGCGCCGGCCGATGGCTACACGATCTACGCTGGCGGCACCTCGCTGGTGATCAACCCGACGCTTACTGGGCAGGTGCAATACGACCCGAACAAGAGTTTCGAGCTGGTGTCGCTGATGTCGTTCACACCATTCATCCTGCATGTCAACGCCGCGTTCCCGGCCAGGAACATGGCCGAGCTGATCGCCCACGTGAAGGCCAATCCCGGCAAGTTCAACATCGCCAGTTCCGGCATCGGTGCCACCAACCATCTGATCGCAGAGATGCTCAAACAAGAGGCCGGCCTCGACATGACGCACGTGCCCTACAAGGGCGGCGCGCAAGCCGGCCAGGATGTGGCGGGCGGCCAGTCGCAGATGATGTTCTCAGCCTCGCTCGAGGCAAAGCCGATTCTGGCAACCGGCAGGACGCGCGCCATCGCGATCACCAGCGCCGCGCGTTCGGCCGCTTTCCCGGATATTGCGACGATGGCTGAGGCAACCGGGATGAAGGACTTTGTGGTGACCTTCTGGCAGGGCATGGTGGTGCCGGCCGGCACGCCCAGGCCCATCGTCGACAAGTTGGAGAGGGCGATCGCCAAGGCGGCAGCCGATCCGGACATGATCGAGCGCTTCAAGCCGCAAGGCGTGGAGATCCGTGCCTCGACCCCGGCGGAGTTCAAGGACTTCATGGGCAAGGAAGAGCTGCGCTGGATCAAGCTCATCAAGGAACGGAACATCAAGCCGGAGTAGCGGCAGGAAAGGGCAGGTCTGCCCTTTCTCCTGCAGAAGAAGTGCAGCTGCGCGTCAGGCTGCTTCGTTCTTTTTCACATCGGTTGAGCGGATCGCATCTTGCCGCTTCACCGGCGGGACCACTTGGGTGACGCCATTCATCACCGTTGACGGGATCAGTTCAATCAATTGGTCGATGGTAAAAAGCGAGCCATCATTGCTGAGGGTCTTGAAGTCTTCGCCGTAGAAGTAGCTGTTGATACGGCCTCTTTCGACGTGAAAGATCTGGCCATTGATGGTGTCCGCGCCGTCGGTGCACAGGTAGGCCACCATGGGTGCAATGTGCTCGGGCCCGCGACCGGCAAAGAAGCGGTCGTACTGCGCTTGGGTCATCAGCCCGGTTTCTAGTTTGCGTTTCTGATTGGCGATGACGGCATCGTTCATCATCATGCGGGTGTCTGCGGCAGGGCATATCGCATTGCAGGTGATGCCGAATTTCGCCGTCTCCTTGGCAATCGATCGGGTCAGGCCGATGATGCCGGCCTTCGCAGCGCTGTAGTTGCACTGCCCGACCGAGCCTTTGAACGCATCAGACGAGAAGTTGACGATGCGTCCATGGCCTTCGCCGCGCATGTACTTGATCGCGTGGTGCGACATGGCCCAGTGCCCCTTGAGGTGCACATTGATGACCGAGTCGAAGTCGTCTTCGGTCATGTTCCAGATCATGCGCTCACGCAGCATGCCCGCCACGTTGACCAGAATGTCGATCTTGCCGAAGGTGGCTACGCACTGAGCCACCATGCGGCCGGCTTTCTGGTAATCGCCCACCGTGTCGTGGTTGGCGATGGCCGTGCCGCCTGCCGCGCGGATCTCCTGGACGACATCATCAGCGGGGCGCTCTTCAGTGGCTTCGCCGCTGCGTCCAACCCCTGGATCGTTCACGAGCACGCTGGCACCCTCGCGCGCCAGCAACAGCGCCACCTCACGTCCAATACCTCGGCCTGCGCCAGTCACGACGGCGGCTTTTCCTTCGAGATGCATACGAGTGTCTCCTGTGTTGTTTGAGCTTCGAGCAGGCGAAAACTCAGGGTACGTCGCGTACGTCCCCTGGGGGTCCTTCGTGGTGCGGCCTGAGCGTGTGGGCAGGATGGGTCGGGCTGGCCCCGACCGGCACGGTGCGTTTGAGAAACTCAATGACCGACTGCGCAAAGATGTCGTTGCGGTCGCCCGCCACCATGTGCCCAGCGCCTGTGACGTTCACGTACTCGCTGTGCGGGCACAGATTCAGAAAAGCCTGGGCGCCTGACTCGCTGAGCAGATCGGACAAACCGCCGCGCACCAGCAGCGTTGGCAGTCGCAAACGGCTAGAGCAGGCCTCCAGGCGTTCGCGTCGGTGGCTCAGGTCGCGCCGACTTGAGCGGTAGCGCGGGTCCCAGTGCCAGTGGTACTTGCCATCGGCCCCCAGGCGAACGTTTTTGGCCAGGCCGTCCAGGTTGCTCGGGCGGGTGCGATGGGGCTGATAGCTCGCAATCGCATCGGCCACTTCTTCCAGAGACGCGAAGCCATCAGGCTTTTGACTCATGAAGGCCTGGATGCGGTCCACCCCTTCCGGCTCGATGTGCGGCCCCACGTCCACCAGCACCAGCGCGGTCGCGTCGACCTGGTCTTCGCCGATGGCCGTCAGGCTGGTCCCACCCCCCATCGAGGCGCCCACCAGCACCGGACGGGCGCCCAAGGCGGCGACCACACACCTGAGGTCTTCGACCATCAAGTCCTGGCCATAGCGACCATCAGGCGCCCAGTCAGAGTCGCCGTGGCCTCTGGCATCAAATGCCACGGCACGGTAGCCGGCTGCACCCAGGGTTTCGCCTGTACCTTTCCATGCATGGCGGGTCTGGCCGCCACCGTGCTGCAAGAGCACCAGTGGCCCATCGGGCGGACCCCAGGCGTCGCCGGCGATGCGCACGCCGGCCGCGCCTGGCCAGTAGTGCATAGGCGTCGGTGTCCCGGGCAGTGGCGTGCCTGCGCTCATCGTGTATTCCTTACGGGGGTTTTCAACAGCAGCGCGATGATCGCGTCCAGGTGGTCTTCGGCCATGCGCCGCATCTGGCCGTTCAGCTGCTCCGGGCGAGCCCATCGGGCGCGCGAGGTCCGCGTCTGTTCAGACCTCGGGTCCAGGATCAAAGTCACGATGTCACCTCTTTGCACACAGGAAGGGAACCGGCAAAGCTGCCGGCAAACTTGCCTCCATGATGCCGGAGAACATTTCGGCACCGCCGCGAACGGCAGTAGCGGGTCTTCGATTTCACCCGACCCCAACAACCGAGGCCGGCAAAAAGTAGGTGTCGGGTTCCCGAGTGAGCGAGTCGGGATACGGGAGGCAAAGTCGCGCTCAGCCAATCTGAAATCGATGCGTCCGTTGGCGCGCAGGG
>JBILYN010000064.1:0-17499 GCA_044377715.1 Aquabacterium sp. | reverse complement strand
ATGCCCAGGTCGTGCTTGTGCGTGAGCTGCATCACCACCGCATCGGGGATGCCGCCATAGCCGATCTGCAACGTCGACCCGTCCTCGATCAGCTCAGCGACCTGCCTGCCGATGGCCTGCTGCACAGGGCCGATCTTGGGCAGCCCGACTTCGAGCACCGGATCGCTGCTCTCGACCAGCGCGCTGACCTGGGAGATATGGACATGGCAGTTGCCGTAGGCGAACGGCACGTTGGGGTTGACCTCGAGCACCACCGCGCGCGCCTTGGCGATCGCCGCCATCGTGTAGTCGGCGCCCAAGCTGATGGCGAAGTAGCCGTGCGCGTCCATGCTCGAGGCCATCGCGAACACCACGTCGGCGGGAATCTGGCCACGCTCGATCTGGGCCGGGATTTCGGAGAAGTAGTTCGGGATGAAATCGACCCAGCCCGCCTGCCCGCCGGCTCGGGTGGCACCGCCGTAGAAATAAGCAACATTGCGGACATGGTCTACCGTCGCCGGGTCCAGATAAGCGTAGCTGCGCATCGCCAGAACCTGGGACACCCTGATGCCATGGAAGTCGAGTCGCTGCTCTGAAAGCGCTGTCAGCAAGCTGGGCGGCTCACCGACGCCGGTCGAAACGACGATCGCGTCGCCATCGCGCAGTTGGCGCATCGCGTCTGCTGCGGACACGCGCTTTTGCAGGTACTGGGCTTGAACTGACATCTTGTTGTTTCCTCTTGGGGCTGGGTGAATTCGCTGAAATCCCTGCACATCTTCGTTCATCCGGCGACCGGCCCATGCTGGGCCAGCGCCCAGGCCATGTGCTCGGCCACCAGCGCGTCAGGCTCTGGCCGAGCCAAGGCCGATGCCAGCGCAGCGTCGCCAGTCTCGCGGAACGCGTTGCCCAGTGCCACCGCCAAGTTGCGGCGCCAGCGCCTGAAGCCGATGCGGCGGATCGCACTGCCCTCGGTCTGGCGCAGGAATGTGGCCTCGTCCCAGGCCCAGAGCTGCAAGAGTGTGGCATGGCCGAGCGGCTCGCGGGTGTCGAAATCCGGCAATGGACTGCGGCGGGCGTATTTGTTCCAAGGGCAGACCAACTGGCAATCGTCGCAACCGTAGATCCGGTTGCCCATCGCGACACGAAACTCGACCGGAATTGCGCCCTCGTGCTCGATCGTCAGGTAGGAGATGCAGCGCCGCGCGTCGAGCCGGTAGGGTTCGACGATCGCCCCGGTCGGGCAGGCTGTGATGCAGGCCGTGCAATGGCCGCAGTGGCTGCTGACCGGCGCGGTCACCGGCAGCGCCAGGTCGGTAAAAATCTCGCCCAGGAAGAACATAGACCCGGCCTCGCGCGACAGCAGCAGCGTGTGCTTGCCGCGCCAGCCGATGCCACTGCGCTGGGCCAGCTCAACCTCGAGCACAGGCGCTGAGTCGGTGAAGACGCGGTGGCCCGAACGCCCCGCCGGACCGTCGCGACCGACCGCCTGTTGCAGCCTGTCGGCGAGCTGCTGCAGTCGCCGCCGCAGCACCTTGTGGTAGTCGCGGCCCTGGGCGTAGAGCGAGACCACGGCTTGCTGCGGATCAGCCAGCCGATCAAACGCCAGCGCCTGCCAGTCGCCGGCGCTCGCTGGCGCGGCCGATGCTGGCAGGTAATCCATCCGCGCCGTGATCACCCTCAGCGTGCCCGGCAGCAAGTCGGCCGGCCGCGCTCGCTTCAAACCATGCGCGGCCATATACGCCATGTCACCTTGAAAGCCCGCCGCGAGCCATGCCGTCATCCCGGGCTCGGCGGCCTGAAGATCGATGTCAGCCACCCCGATCTGGGAGAATCCCAGCTCGCTCGCCCAGGCTTGCACCTGCGGCCACAGCGCTTGCAGGTCCGGAACCTGCACGTTCTGCACCGGCGCCAGACCCGCATCGTTTGTTGCCCGCACCGACCCCCAACCTTCGCCCTGACCAAGACCTTGACTGATGACCATGGGCCGATTCTAGAAAGCCGCCGCATCGACTGGGCCGATGAGGCCGGTTGCGAAGCTTTTGCCCGCGCGCTCGCAGCCCGCCCGGCCATCTCAGAGGCTTTCATCGAGCTGCACGGTCCGCTGGGCGCAGGCAAGACCACGTTGGTGCGCCATCTGCTGCGCGCGCTGGGTGTCAGCGGTCGAATCAAGAGCCCAAGCTACACGGTGATGGAGCCGCATGCGCTGGCTGACGGCAGCGAGGCGTCCCATTTTGACTTCTACCGCTTCAACGACCCGCGCGAATGGTTGGACGCGGGATTTCGAGAAATCTTCGCCAGCAAGGGCCTCAAGATCGCCGAATGGGCCGACAAAGCCGCCGGGCTGTTGCCCGTGGCCGATCTGCGCATAGAGATCGAGCCGATAGACGAACATCGCCGCCAGGTGTGGCTTCAGGCCCTGACCGAGCGCGGACGAGGCCTGCTGGCATGAACCCGATCAATCGACACGCCAGCAGCGGTCGCCGGGCGGCGCTGCGCAGGATTGGCCAGGGCGCGCTGGCGCTGAGCCTGGGTCGGGCTGGGTTGGCGCTCGGCGCGTCCATCGTCGCAGTACGCCTGTGGCCCGCAGCCGAGTACAGCCGGGTCACGATCGAGAGTGACCAGCCGCTGTCCGCGCGACAGTTCCTCACCGACAACCCGCCCAGGTTGGTGATCGACATCGACGGGCTGGAACTCAGCCCTGCGCTGCGTGAATTGGTGGGCAAGGTGCGGGCCGACGATCCGTTCATCGCTGGGTTGCGGGTGGGACAAAACCTGCCACGCGTGGTGCGACTGGTGCTGGACCTGAAACAGGCGGTGGCACCGCAGCAGTTCACGCTGGCGCCGGTCGCCGCTTACCAACATCGCTTGGTGCTGGACCTCTACCCTACCGAGGCGCTGGATCCACTCGCCACGCTGATCCATGATCGCGAGCGCGCCGCGGCGCTGGCTGCACGTAGCGTTCAGGACGCGCTGGGTGAGTTCATCGGCCGAATCGAGCGACCACTTGCCACCACGTCCCCGCCAAACACGGTGGTCGATCGGCCCAGAACAACGACGCCATCAGTGACGCCGGCGCCACTGACCAGTCCCGCCCCAGCCACGCTGGCAGCCGAGGAACAGCGCAGCATCGACCGTCTGGTGATCGTGGCCATCGATCCCGGCCACGGCGGTGAAGACCCCGGCGCGATCGGCCCGACCGGACTGCGCGAAAAAGACGTGGTGCTGGCCATTGCGCTCAAGCTTCGCGACCGGCTCAACAGCGTGCCCGGGATGCGGGCGATGCTCACGCGGGACGCCGATTTCTTTGTGCCACTGCACGAACGGGTACGCAAAGCCAGGCGAGTCCAGGCCGACCTGTTCGTCTCGATCCATGCCGATGCGTTTTTTACCCCTGCTGCACGCGGCGCCTCGGTGTTCGCGCTGTCCGAGACCGGCGCGACCAGTGCTGCAGCGCGCTGGATGGCCAACAAGGAGAACGCTGCCGACGGCGTGGGCGGCGTCAACCTGGGTGCGGTCAAGGACGCCCAGGTGTTGCGGGCGATGATGGACATGAGCACAGCGGCCCAGATCAAGGACAGCCTGCGCATCGGCCGCGAGGTGTTGGCCTTGATCGGCCAGGTCGGCGCGCTGCACAAACGCAGCGTCGAGCAGGCCGGTTTCGCGGTGCTCAAGGCGCCGGACATTCCCAGCATCCTGGTCGAGACCGCCTTCATCTCCAACCCTGCGGAAGAAGCCAGACTGCGCGACGACGACTACCAGGACAAGCTGGTCGATGCACTGCACACCGGCATTCGACGCTACTTCGCACGCAATCCGCCGCTGGCGAGACAGCGCACGCTTTGAACGGGTTAGAGCGCGCCGATCAAGCCTGCGCCCGGCGCGATTTCCAGGCGCCGAACAGCATCAGTGCACCGGGGATCAAGATCATCGCCCAGACGATCTTGCTTAGGTTGGCCGCGACCCAGGGGATGTTGCCAAACAGATAACCCGCACTGACCAGGCTGCCGACCCACAGCGCGCCGCCAGTGACGTCGAAGAAAGTGAACTTGCGCCGAGTCATCTGCGCGACCCCTGCGACGAAGGGCGCAAAGGTGCGAAGAAACGGCATGAAGCGCGCCGCGACGATCGTGATGCCGCCGTATTTTTCGTAAAAGGCGTGGGCCTGCTCGAAGGCCCGCTTGTTGAACCAGCGCGACTGCTCCCAGCCGAAAACCTTCGGACCCAGCGCCCGGCCGATCGCGTAATTCGTCTGGTTGCCCGCCACAGCAGCGATCAGCAACAGCGCCATCACCAGTGGATAGTTCATCAGCCCGGCGCCAGCCAGCGCGCCGACCACGAACAACAGCGAGTCGCCAGGCAGAAAAGGCATCACCACCAGCCCGGTCTCGACAAAAATCACCAGGAACAGCAGCGCATAGACCCACAAGCCATAGGCATCGACGAACTCGCGCAAGTGGCGGTCGACATGCAGGATGAAATCGGCCAGCATCATCAAGGTATCCATGGTGCGGCATTATCCCGGCCCTGCCGCCCGGACGCGTCGAGACGCAGCCTGCCCGAGCCAGCGCGATGCGTCGCAATCCACAGGCCGGGATAATCCGCGCCATGCAGACGTCGCCCAGCCGCCCGATCCTCGCCCTGCCCGATGAACTTGTCAGCCAGATCGCTGCCGGCGAAGTCGTTGAGCGACCCGCCTCCGTGGTTCGCGAACTGGTCGACAACGCGCTGGACGCCGGAGCCACCCAGATCACTGTGCGGCTGCTGGCCGGTGGGGTTCGCAGCATCAGCGTCGAGGACGACGGATGCGGTATCCCGCCCGAGCAATTGGTGCTCGCGCTGCAGCGCCACGCCACCAGCAAGATCGTCAGCCTGCACGACCTGGAGGCCGTGGCGACGATGGGATTTCGCGGCGAGGCCCTGGCAGCGATCGCGTCGATCTCCGATCTCAGCATTGCCAGCCGCACCGCCGAAGCGTCGTTCGCGTCGAAGCTGGACGCGCGCAGCGGCGAGCTGCAACCGGCCGCCCGGGTTCAAGGTACGACAGTCGAAGTGCGCGAACTGTTTTTCTCGACCCCGGCGCGGCGCAAGTTTCTCAAGACCGACGCCACCGAACTGGCGCACTGCCTGGAAGCGGTTCGCCGCCATGCCTTGTCGCGTCCTGAGGTCGGTTTCGCCGTCTGGCACGAAGGCAAGCTGGTCGAGCAGTGGCGTGGGGCCAGCGCGCAGCAGCGCATGGCCGATGTGCTGGGCGCCGACTTCATCGCTCGCAGCCGGGACGCACTGCTGGACGCGGCGGGCTCCGCAGCACAACTGTCCGCCGCGGGATCAACAGTGCGTGTCTGGGGCCGCATCGGCCTGCCCGATGCGGCGCGCGCCCGCGCAGACCAGCAGTACGCCTATGTCAACGGGCGCTTCGTCCGCGACCGGCTGATCAACCACGGCGCTCGATCGGCCTACGAGGACGTGTTGCACGGCAACCGCCAGCCCAGCTGGGTACTGTTCGTCGAGATCGACCCGATGCGGGTCGACGTCAACGTCCATCCGACCAAGATCGAGGTTCGCTTTCGAGATGGCCGCGAGGTGCACCAAGCGGTCCGACATGCGGTCGAAGCGGCGCTGGCGCTGTCACGCGCGCCAGCGATCTCGGGCGACGATCCGGGTTGGCCCCGCGAGCGCTTGGCCGTGTCGCATGACGGCCTTCCGGCCGGCGTGCCCAACCATGACCTTGCGAACACTGGCCCGAACGCCAAGCCGAGCTGGTCGCGTCCAGACCACAGCGGCCAAACCGTGTTGGGCCTGCAGGATCTGGCTGTGCTGTATGCACGGGAGCCTGCGCCAGGAAGCCCGACGGCCGTGCAGGACATCGGAAACAACACGCCGGCCTGGCCTGCGCCGGGCGCGCTGCGCTATCCGGCCAGCCAGATCAGCACCGAAACCCTGCCCTCGGCACAAATACCGCCAGGACAGTGGCCGTTGGGCCGCGCGCTGGCGCAGCTCTCGGGCGTCTACATCCTGGCCGAGAACGCCCACGGCCTGATCGTGGTCGACATGCATGCAGCCCACGAGCGCATCGTCTATGAGCGGCTCAAGGCCGCGCAAGCGGCCCGCGACGCGGTCGACGGCGGCGAAGCGGCGATGGCCTCGCAGCCGCTGTTGATCCCTGCGACGTTTGCGGCCACACCCACCGAAGTGGCTGCCGCCGAGGTCCATGCCGAGGCCCTGGCTGCGCTGGGGCTGGATGTGGCGCCGCTCTCGCCAGGCGTGCTGGCGGTGCGCGCCCGGCCGGCAGCACTGCCCGACGCCGACCCGGTGGCCTTGGCCCGTGCGGTGCTGGCCGAACTGGGTGAGGTCGATGCGTCACGGGTGGTCCAACGCGCGCGCGACGAACTGCTCGCCACCATGGCCTGCCATGGCGCTGTGCGGGCCAACCGGATGCTCACGCTGCCCGAGATGAATGCCTTGCTGCGCGACATGGAAAGTACCGAGCGCGCCGACCAATGCAACCACGGCAGACCCACCTGGCGCCAGATCACACTCAAGGAGTTGGACGGGCTGTTTCTGCGAGGCCGCTGAACCATGGGCCAGGACCTAGCGCTGCCGCCACCGATCCAGCGCTTCTAACATCGACAATGGATCTGGCACGCGACAGACCCGCTGTCGCGGCTGGCCCAAAAATTCAAATCACAACCCGCGCTCGAGCGGCGCAAGGAGACAAACAATGATTCTCGACCCCGACGCCCAGCGCGTGCTGGACATGATGAAGGCCGCCGGCCGACCGGCTTTCGACTCGCTGTCGCCCAAAGAGGCGCGCGGATTTTTTTCCGGCGGGCGCGCCGTGTTGCAGCCCGACCCACCCGAGGTGGCGCAGGTTCGCGAACTGGCCGCGCCGGCATCGGGCGGGCCGGTGCCACTTCGGCTCTACCGGGCCATCGGCACCGCGCCGCAGGCCGTACTGCCGGTGCTGATTTACTTCCATGGCGGCGGCTGGGTGCTGGGCGACCTCGACAGCCACGACCAGGTTTGCCGGACGATCGCCAACGTCGCAGGCTGCTGCGTCATCGCCGTCGACTACCGGCTCGCCCCGGAAGCGAAGTTCCCAGGCCCAATTGACGACGCGGCTGAAGCCACGCGCTGGATTCTGGCCCAGGCGACCGAGCTCGCCATCGACCCCGACCGTGTCGCGGTCGGCGGCGACAGTGCCGGCGGCAACATCGCCGCAGTGATGGCGCTGATGGCGCGCGACGCCGAACTGCCGAAGATTGCCTTCCAACTGCTGATCTATCCGGTCACAGACATGGGCAAGGGCTTCGGCAGCTATCAGCGGGTCACCCAAGGCTATCCGTTGGTGGCCTCGACGATGACTTGGTTCATCGACCACTACCTGAGAAGCCATGCTGACGTTGCCGACTGGCGAGCATCGCCGTTGCGCGCCGCCAGCCTGGCCGGTACCGCGCCGGCCCTGGTGTTGACCTGCAAGCACGACCCGCTGTGCGACGAGGGGGTGGAATACGCCCATCGACTCGACCGCGACCGCGTGCCGGTCACCCATCTGCACTTCAACGACCAGATGCACGGCTTTCTGACCATGGGGCGCATCATCCGGGCCTCGGACACGGCGATCTCGATGGTCAGCCTCGCGATGCGCCGAGCCTGGAACGCCTGAGCGATCCGGCGCAACCATTAAATCATCAAAACACGCAAACGGAGCAAACTATGACTGGAATTCTGGCTGGCAAGAGCGCGTTGGTCACCGGTGGCGCGTCGGGTATCGGACGTGCCACTGCACTGGCCATGGCCCGCGAGGGGGCACGCGTTGCGGTGGCCGACATGACTGAAGCCAGTGCCGCCGCCACTGTCGCGCTGATCACCGCAGCGGGTGGCCAGGCGATCGCCATTGCAGGCGACGTGGCCAAGGAGGCCGATGTGGCAGCCATGGTGGCGCGCAGTGTCGCGGCTTTCGGTCGACTCGACTGCGCCTTCAACAACGCCGGCATTTCGCCGCGCGATGTCGGCCCGACCGGCCAACGCACCCACGAGATGAGCCGCGCCAGCTTCGACGGCATGCTGGCGGTCAACCTCACCGGCGTCTTCCTGTGCATGAAGTATGAGATTGCTCAGATGCTCGCCCAAGGCGGCGGATCCATCGTCAACACGGCCTCGATCGCTGGCCTGGTCGGCCTGCCCTCTGCCAGCAACTATGTCGCCTCCAAGCACGGCGTCGTCGGCATCACCAAGACAGCCGCGATGGAATACGCGCTCGACAAGATCCGGGTGAACTGCGTCAACCCAGGCTACATCAAGACCCCGATGACCGACCCGACCATGGCCGAACGCCACGACGCGCTGATGACCAAGGTGCCGATGAGCCGTCTGGGACTGCCCGAGGAAATCGCCGAGGCCGTGGTGTGGATGCTGTCGGACAAGGCATCGTTCATGACCGGCGCCAGCCAGATCATCGACGGCGGCTACTACGCGGCCTAGACCGCCTGCTGGAGCGAGGTCGCTCGCCAGGCAACGCGGCCCGGGGCGTCGGGTCAGTCGCTGATCTTCAGCACAATCTTGCCCAGATGCTGGTTGGATTCCATGTGGTGCTGGGCTGCCGGGAGTTCGTCAAACGCGAACACACGGTCGACCAGCGGCCTCAGGCGGCCATCGGCAATGGCAGGCATCAGGTCTGCCGCGAAAGCAGGCATGCCCGCTGCGCGCTGCTCGACGCTGCGCATCTTGTTGGAGACACCGAACAAGGTCAGCCGTTTGGCGTGAAGCGCCTGGAGGTCGATCTCGGCCGTCAGCGATTGGTCGACGTAACCCACAGTCGCCAGCTGGCCTTCGAAGGCCAGCGTGCGCAGGCATTCGGCGAAGACGCTGCCGCCCACGGTGTTGACCACCAGGCCCACACCTTGGCCACCCGTGGCCTGCATCACCTCGGCCGCGAAGTCCGGCGCGCGGGTCTGGATCGCCAAGTCCAGGCCCAGCGCCTTCAGACGATGCAGCTTATCCGCCGACCCCGAGGTGCCGATGACCCGCGCGCCCAGCGCCTTGGCCACCTGAAGCGAGGCCACACCCACCCCTGAGGACACACCGGTGACCAGCAGCCATTCACCGGCCTTCAGGCGGCCCTGCAACACCAGCATGTCGTGCACCACGAGCATGGCCAGCGGCAATGCCGCCGCCGCTTCCATCGTCAGACCAGCCGGCACCGGCAGCGCTTCGCGCGCATCCATCACGGCATATTCGGAAAACGCAGCGGCGCAGCGACCCATCACGCGTTGGCCGATCTTCAAGTTGGTGACCCCCGAACCCAGTGCGAAGACCTCGCCCGCGCCTTCGATGCCCGCGGGCTTGACCACACCGCTCTTGATCAGCCCGCCGGGGATGAACTCGCCCCGGTTCAGCGCAGCGGCGTGCATCTTCAGCAGCACCTGGCCGGGACCGGGTTCGGGCCGCGGCTCGTCGCTCAACTGCAACACAGCTTTTGCGCCTTCCACACGCAGGGTGTAGGACTTCATTGGGGCATCCTGGTGGCGGTTGCTGCAGTCAGCGACCTTTGAATTGCGGTTTGCGTTTTTCCATGAAGGCACGCCGGCCTTCGGCATAGTCCTCGCTGTTGAAGCAACCGAGAATGAGATCACCGCAGCGCGCTGCGTCGAAGTCCGGCGCGGGCTTGAGGATCTCGCCAACGATGGCCTTGGCCGCAGCGATAGTCAACGGTGCGTTCGAGGCGATGCTGTCGGTATATTCGGCCAGCAGCGCCGACAGCTGGTCAACAGCGCAGGTGCGCGACACCAAACCCAGGCGCAGCGCCTCGGCGGCATCGATGCGGCGCCCGGTGTAGAACAGGTCTTTCGTCGCGCCGACACCGATCAGGTCCACCAGGTTCTGCAGCGCGGAATAGCGATAACCCAGGCCCAGCTTGGCTGCGGGAACCGAAAACACCGCGTCGCTGGCAGCGATGCGGATGTCGCAGCTGATCGCCACATTGACCCCGCCGCCGATGCACCAGCCTCGAATGCAGGCCAGCGTTGGCTTGGGAGAACGGTAGATACTCATCAGCGCGTCCTCGGCCAGCGCCTCGTAGCGCTGAACGGCCGCTTTCGCGGCACGCTGATCCTCGAACTGCGAGATGTCAGCGCCCGAGACAAAAGCCTTCTCGCCCGCACCGGAGAACACCACCAGACGCACGCGTTCGTCCTGCGCGGCCTGGGCCAGCAGCGGTGGTACGGCGCCCCACATGTCCACGCTCAGCGCGTTGTGCCGGGTCGGGTTGTTGAACACGATGTGCAGCGCGCCGGATTCCAGGCGAACCTGCACACGATCGGTGGGAGAGACAAAATCGGCGGCCATCGGGATACCCTCTTGCGATCTGAGCAATGTTGGCGGGCTTGATGCCCCGGTTCGGCCTGGTGGCCGCTGATGCAGGATCTGGCAAGCCCTGGGTTGCAACGATGATACGCAAGCGCGCCAAGGCGGTCCAAGGCGGTCCAAGCCGCAACAGGAGGCAGGGCGAGATTGGCGAGTCAGGCCTTGCAAGCGGACCCGCTGGTAGCATGCCGCGGCCATGTGGCGGACCTCCAGAGACATTCCCATGCTCAAGACTGTTCAACTCGGCAACAACTGCGGCCTGAAGGTGTCGCGCCTGTGTCTGGGTACGATGAATTTTGGCGAACCCGGTCGCGGCCATCAAGGCGACTGGACCTTGGGCCCGGATGATGCTCGGCCACTGTTCAAAGCGGCCATCGACCGTGGGCTGTTCTACTTCGACTGCGCTGACGTCTATGGCATCGGTGCCAGCGAGCGAGTGGTGGGCCAATTGCTGCGCGAGTTGTTGCCGCGCGATGAGTATGTGCTCGCCACCAAGATCGCGATGCCGATGGGCCGCGGCGCCAACCAGGGTGGACTGTCGCGCAAGCATGTGATGGAAGGCGTCAATGCTTGTCTGGAACGGCTCGGTCTGGACTACATCGATCACCTGGTCATCCATCGCCACCCACAGGGCGTGCCGGGGTCCGCGCAAGTACCGATCGAAGAAACGATGGAGGCGCTGCACGACCTGGTGAAAGCGGGCAAGGTGCTCTACCTCGGCGGCTCGTCGATGTTCGCCTGGCAATTCGCCGAGCTGCAGCTGACCGCGAAGATGAATGGCTGGACCCAGTTCGTCTCGATGCAGAACCACTACAACCTGGTGTATCGGGAAGAAGAGCGGGAGATGATTCCGTATTGCAAGAAAAGCGGCGTGGCCTTGATGCCCTGGTCGCCGCTGGCGCGCGGCATCCTCACCGGCTCGTACAAAGGTGGCTTCGCAGCGGGGCTGACGGCGCGCTCGCAAGGCGGCGACCGGGTTCGCACCGAAGGCCTCTACCGGGGTGACGCGGTGTTTCCGATCGCCGATCGCGTGATCGAAGTCGCCGCCAAGTACGGCAAGGCGCCAGCCCAGATCGCGCTGGCCTGGTTGCTTTCCAAGCCCGGCATCACGGCGCCGGTCGTGGGCATCTCCAAGCTTGAGCAACTCGACCAACTGGTCGCGGCCACCGAGATCGAGCTGGCAGCCGACGACATCGCCTACCTGGAGGCCTTGTACCGCCCGGTCGAGAACCTGCTGTCCATCGGCTCTTCCTGAGCGCCCCGAGGCCGGCCCACGCCGGCCGCCCCCCATGGGGGTCAAGCCGCCAAGCCACATTTACTTGAGAGGCGGTCCCGCGGCAGCTCGCGCTGCGCGATGGGCCTGCACAGCAGGATGCCGGTAAGCCTAGTGAACTTTGACGCCAGGCTGGTCCTGGCCTCCACCCTTGGTAGCGCAAGGCCATGCGCCGACTGATCAAATTGTGCAAACATGAACCCCATGAAATCCAACCATCTGCCCGTCGCGCAAGCCGCATTCCAGCCTGTTGACGTCATGCTCACGCCATTGCGCAAGCTGTTCAGCCAGGCGGCGCTCGCACTCGCGCGCACCTGCTCGACCCAAGGTGCATTGGACCCCGCATTGCTGGACCGCTGGCAGGTGCCAGCCTACGAACTGGCCTTTGCCAGCGCCGACCTGTTGGCAGCAGAGACGCTGGCTGCCAATGCCGCTGGCGACGGAATCGACGCCGGCCTTGCAAGACTGTTCATCATCGACGCCATCGCTGCGGTGATTGCGCGCCTGGAGACGGTCTGCCTCGAAACCGGGCATGACATCGGAGCCCTTCAGGCGCTGGCAGCGCTTCCAGCATTCACTGCATTGCGTCGAGCTGCTGGCAGCACCACCGCGCTGGCACAGCTGGGTCTGGCCGTGGTGGCTGCGCAGGGCGACATTGGGCAGGTCGAACTTGCGCAGTCGGTGGCCATGGCGAGCGGCGCTTTCGAGCGCTTCGCCGCCGGCGTTGTCGCGCCGATGGCCGGCGCGATCCACCGCGAAGACCTGACGGTGCCCGAAGACATCATCGAGCAGATGCGAGAGATGGGCGCATTCGGCCTGTCGATTCCCGAGGCTTACGGCGGCAGCGCGACAGGCCATGACGATGACACGATGATGATGATCGCGGTGACCGAAGCGCTCTCCGAGGCTTCGCTCGCGGCTGCAGGAAGCCTGATCACCCGGCCCGAGATTCTGGCGCGCGCGCTGCTGGCAGGCGGGACCGACGCCCAGAAAACCCACTGGCTGCCGAAGATCGCCGCTGGGCGGCCGCTGTGCGCGATCTCGATCACCGAGCCCGACTTTGGCTCCGACGTGGCGAGCCTGATGCTTGCAGGCACGCGCACCACGGGGGGCTGGCTGCTCAATGGCGCCAAGACCTGGTGCACCTTCGCCGGCAAAGCGGAGTTGCTGATGGTGGTCACGCGCACCAACCGCGACCGCAGCCTTGGCCACAAGGGCTTGAGCCTGCTGCTGGTCGAAAAGCCTTCGTACGATGGCCATGATTTCAGTTTCCGACAAGAAGGCGGCGGCGCCCTCACCGGCCGCGCCATCCCGACCATCGGCTACCGCGGCATGCATTCGTTCGACCTGTCGTTCGAAAATTTCTTTGTCTCCGACGACAAGGTGATCGGCGGCGAGGCCGGATTGGGCAAAGGCTTTTACTACACCATGGCCGGCATGACGGGCGGGCGCATGCAGACGGCAGCGCGCGCATCCGGCGTGATGCGCGCCGCGATCAAAGCGGCCGTGCGCTATGCGCAGGACCGCAAGGTGTTCGGCGCTGCGCTGGCCAGCTTGCCGCTGACGCAGGCCAGGATCGCGCGGATGGCGGCGCGCTATGCCGCCTGCCGCCAGCTCACTTATGCGATCGGCCGCCGACTCGAGAGCGGTGGTAACTCGATGGAGGCCAGCCTGGCCAAGCTGATCGCCTGCCGCTCTGCGGAAACCGTCACACGCGACGCGCTGCAGATCCATGGCGGTATGGGTTATGCAGAGGAAACACCGGTGAGCCGCTACTTCGTCGATGCCCGCGTGCTCTCGATCTTCGAAGGCGCAGAAGAGACGCTCGCACTCAAAGTCATCGCCAGAAGCCTGCTGGACAACGCCCTGGAAAAGGCTGCACAACCATGACATACCCTTTGCTGAACCGCTTGCGCGTGATCGAAAGTTCTGCGTTCATCGCGGCGCCTCTGGCCGGCCTGACGCTGGCCCAGTACGGCGCAGACGTGATTCGGGTGGACATGATCGGTGGCGGCATCGACTACGCCCGGATGCCCCGCATGGCCAGCGGCCGCAGCCTGTACTGGGCGGGTCTGAACAAGGGCAAGCGATCCGTCGCGATCGACCTGAAAAAACCCGAAGGCCGCGAACTCGTGCAAGCACTGGCGACTGCGCCCGGCGCCGATGCCGGCGTGCTGCTGACCAACATCGGCACACCCTGGCTCGCGCACAGTGTGCTGGCGGCGCGTCGGGCCGACGTGATCAGCTGCACCATCCAAGGCAATGCTGACGGCAGCACTGCGGTGGACTACACCGTCAACAGTGCCAGCGGCTACCCGGCCGTGACGGGTGGCGGCTCATCGCAGCGGCCCGTCAACCATGTGCTGCCGGCATGGGACATTGCCTGCGCCTATCAAGCCGCTTTTGCGATCCTCGCCGCGGTCGACCACCGCAGGCGCACGGGCGCCGGCACCGAGCTCAAGCTCGCGCTGTCGGACATGGCTTTCACCACGCTTTCTCACCTGGGCGTGCTGGCCGAGGCTGAACTGCTGCATGAAGACCGCCCATCGATCGGCAACCACATCTACGGCGCATTCGGCCGCGATTTCGCGACATCCGACGGACACCGCATCATGGTCGCGGCGATCTCGGCAGGCCAGTGGAAGTCGCTGGTCAAGGCTTGCGGCATCGGTGAGCACATCGCAGCGCTGCAGCAGCGAATCGGTCTTGACTTCGACGACGAAGCGCAGCGCTTTGAAGGCCGCGACGCCATCGCCGCGCTGGTCGAGCCCTGGTTTGCGCAGCGCGACCGCGCCACCGCCGAGCGCGAACTCGAGCGGCACAAGGTCTGCTGGGGACGCTACAGCACCGTGACGGAACTGCTCGCCGCCGACCCGCGTGTCAGCCTGGCCAACCCGGTCTTCGAGCGCAGCAACACGCCGGGAATCGGCGAACACCTGTCCGCCGGCACAGCAGTGCGTGCGGTCGGTCTGTCTCGCGAGGCCACCGCGCCTGCGCCACTGCTGGGTCGCCACACCGACGAGGTACTCCACGAAGTGCTGGGCCTGCCGGCTGCGGCCATCGGCAAGCTGCATGACGCAGCCATCGTCGCCGGACCCGAGCGCGACCCCACGGCCTGAAGCAGCCAGACATCGGCGTGATGGTTGCCCCGGTGCAATGACGCGCCGGCCAGCCAGACCGACGCGCGGCGATCAAGCGGCCAGTGCAATGATCTCCAACAGGTCGGCAGCGCCTTTCACGGGGCGCGGGTTGGCGGCGATCGGGCCGGTTCCGTCGTACATCGAGGCCAACTTCTCAAAGCGATCCGGACCGACCCCGACCTGGGACAGGCGCGTGGCAAGACCCACCGAGGCAAACAGCGCCTCGACGTGGTCAGCCAGCGGACGCAACGGATCCAGGCCGACCCGCTCGCAAAATGCCTGCTGACGCGCCTCGTTGACCGGACGGTTCCAGCGCAGCACCGCCGGCAGCATCACGCAAGAGGTCAGTCCATGGGGCACGTTGAAGCCCCCGCCCAGCAGATAGCCGATGCCGTGGCTGGCGCCGTGCGTCACCCCGCCGCTGCGGCCCTGGATCGATAGCCAGGCAGCAGCTTGCGCGTCGGCGCGCGCCTGTGGATCTGCCGGGTTCGCGTGCATGCGTGGCAGCGCGCTCCACATCCGCCGCGCCGCCTCGATCGCGGTGGCATCGCTGATTGGCGAGGTATTGACCGAGCAAAAGCCCTCGACAGAGTGATCGACCGAGCGCGCTGCCGTGGACAACAGCAGTTCAGCAGGCGTGTCCATCGTGCAAGCGGGGTCCTGTATCACGCTGATCGGCACCGACAGGGGGTGGCCGACCATCAGCTTGCGGCCGATGGCGGTGTCGGTGACACCACCGAACGACGTGAATTCAGCCGCCGACAAGGTTGTGGGTATCGCGATCATGCGCGGGCGAGCGAAGTCAGTACCCCAGTGGCTGGTGCCTCCGCCAGAGGCTTTGCCGAGCGTTTCACCGGTGATGTCGCCAGTCGCCAGGCCAGCCCCGAGCGCCACCAGCATGGCCTTGGTGGCGTCGATCACCGAGCCGCCCCCTAGCGCCACAACGCCATCGGCGCGTTCGGCGCGGAAAGCCGCCACCAGGCGCGCCACCGCGACAATCGGAGAGTGCGCAGGAATGTCGGCGACCATGCCGGCGCAGCGATCACCGAGCAGCGCACGAACCCGCTCGGCCATGCCGCTGCGGATCAGCGAGTTGGTGGTGATCAGCAGCGGGCGCTGCCATCCAAAGGCATCGAGTTCGCGAGGCAAGGCTGTTTCAAGCGCGCCGATGCCGGCGTGAACGCGCTGCTGTGCAGGCCAGTGATGGGTTTGCATGGGGATGTCTCCTGAGGTGCGGATGAGGGTCGGATGAGCGCTGTGACCCTCGGAAGCGGTCACCAGCATGCGCCGGCCGGCTTGGATCATGACACGGCGCGACATGGCCGTTGATGCTGGATGGATATCCTGCTGCTGCAGCGTCGCAGGCGATATCACTGGTCAAAACCTAGCGCCTGTCCAAGGATGATGATGTGGGGCGCCTGACGACCACTACTTTCTTCAGGGCGATGCCGTCGCAAGCCCCGCCGCGCCGCAAAATGCGCTCAGCAGTCGAGCCGTCATGGCCGCGCTCAGCAGGGCCCCGCGATCCGGCGCCGGATGGTCGCAAGCCCGGCATCAAACGAAACCGGATCGCTATAGATACAATGATAAGACATTCACATCTAGCCATAAGCTCAAATTCAAGATGGAATGCCGAGGGCAGCGCTGCTCGATCAATCATGGTTTCTTAAAATTAGAGGAGATGAAATGAGAAAAATATTTCTTGCATTTATCAGTCTGATGACGGTCGCCCCGCTGGCGCTCGGTCAGGCAAAAGACTTTCCCAATCGAGCCATCAAAGTGATCGTGCCGTTTACGGCGGGCAGTGGTTCCGATACCTCGGCCCGCTTTTTCGGCGAAAAGATGTCGGCCATCCTCGGACAGACGGTCGTGGTCGAGAATCGCCCCGGCGCAAGCGGCGTGATTGCGGTGTCGGCGATCAAGTCGGCGCCCGCCGACGGCCACACAATCCTTCTCGCGAGCATCTCCTTGATGTCGGTGAATCCGGTCACGGTGAAGGACCTGCCTTACGATCCGCTCAAGGATCTCAAGCCGATCGCCGGCCTGTCGCGCGGCATGGCCGCGATCATCGTGCCGCAGAATTCGAAACTGATCACGCTGGCCGATGTCGTGAAGGCCTCGAAGGACGACAAGAAATCGCTCAGTGCAGGCACTTATTCAGCTGGATACCACCTGATTTTCGAGTGGTTCGCCAACCTCGCCGGCATCAAGTTCAATCACATACCCTACAAAGGCGGGGCTCCGATTTATGCCGATCTGATGGGCAATCAACTCGAAATTGCCATTGTCGATGTCGGGGGTGCGTCACCGCTGATCAAGAGCGGGAAGCTGCGCGCCATTGCGATGTCCGGCGAGACAAGGCATCCGATGTTTCCCGATGTTCCGACGGTCAAGGAAAGCGGTTATCCGGAATATGTCACTTACACCTGGACCTCGTTTAGCGTGCGCTCAGAAACACCGGACGACATCACGGCCAAGCTGGCCGACACCTTGCAGAAGGCACTCGCCACAAACGAGGCCAAGGAATACGGGAGGTCGACGGGGGGCGAACTCATGCCCTACGGACCTGCCGACATGCAGAAATTCCAACGCGAAGAACTCGAGCGGTTTCGCCGCATCGCGACGATCGCCGGCGTGAAGCCGCAGTAGAAGCCAGTCCTCGCCGTTTGACCGGCGCGCCGGCACACCCCGCATCACCGATGGGCCTAGGGTGCCATGGCGCCTTACAGGTCAAGCGCGCCACGA
>JBILYN010000290.1:0-5863 GCA_044377715.1 Aquabacterium sp. | reverse complement strand
GCAGTGCATGTCGACCGGCAGGCCACGCTCGGCCGCCAGTTCGCACAGCAGGCGCACGCTCTCAGCCCCCTGTTCAGAAGTGCGCTCGAAATGCGGGATGCCACCGACCACGTCGACGCCGAGGTCTAGCGCGCGCTTGAGCATGGCCAGCGCGCCAGGTGCGCGCAGCAGACCGTCCTGCGGGAAGGCCACCAGTTGCAGGTCCAGGTAGGGTGCGACCCGCTGCTTGACCTCGAGCAGCGCCCGCACCGCCAGCAAGCGATCGTCGCAGATGTCGACATGGCTGCGGATCGCCAGCAAGCCTTTGGCCACCGCCCAGTCGCAGTAATGCATGGCGCGCTCGACCAGCGCTTCATGCGTCAGCAAAGGCTTGAGCTCGCCCCACAGCGCGATGCCTTCGAGCAGCGTGCCGCTGGCGTTGACCCGCGGCAGACCGTAGCTCAGCGTCGAGTCGAGGTGAAAGTGCGCGTCGACAAACGGCGGACTGAGCAACCAGCCCTCGGCGTCGACGATCTCGGCGTCGGCCGGTGGGGACTGGTGGGCGAACAACTGCTCGCCGACCGCAGCGATGCGGCCGTCACGCACCAACAGGTCCACACCGGTGCGGCCGTCTGGCAGGGTTGCGTTGCGGATCAACATGCTTATCCTCTGGTGAAAACAATCGGTTGCGGATTTAGGCTGACAAACGCCGGGATGGCATCATCGCTTGATGCTCAGCGCACAGCAGCAAGACCGATACCAGGCCGAAGGCTACCTCGTATTGCCAGGCTTCAAGCCTGACCATGAATTGGCCGCGCTGCGCGAACGCGGCCGGCAAATCGTCGAGGCTTTCGACGCAGAGGCACACCACAGCGTCTTTTCGACCAAGGACCAGGGGCGGCGCAGCGCCGATGCGGCGTTCCTGGACTCGGCCGAAGGCATCGAGTGCTTTTTTGAGGAAGAGGCCTTCGACGCAGCCGGCCGGCTGCGTCAATCCAAGGCGCTGTCGATCAACAAGATCGGTCATGCACTGCACGACCTGGACCCCTTGTTCGATCGGTTTTCACGCACCCAGGCATTGGCTGAGCTGGCGGACGACCTGGGGCTGGTCGATCCTCAGCTCTGGCAGTCGATGCTGATCTTCAAGCAGCCAGGCATCGGCGGCGAGGTCGGCTGGCACCAGGACGCGAGCTTCTTCGACACGGCGCCCAGGTCGGTGACGGGTTTTTGGTTTGCGCTCGAGGACGCCAGCATCGACAACGGCTGCCTGTGGGTGGCGCCGGGCGGCCACCACGGACCGCTGCGCGAGCGCTATGTCCGCGAGGGCGACCGTCTGCGCATGGAGCCGCTGGACGCCACGCCCTGGCCGACCCAGGCGCTGCCGGTGGAAGTGGCGGCCGGAACGCTGGTATGCCTGCACGGCATGCTGCCGCACCGCAGTCTGGCCAACCGCTCGGCCAGGTCGCGCCAAGCCTACACCTTGCATGCCACCGATGGCCGAGCCCGATACGCCGAGCACAACTGGCTTCGCCGCAGCCCGGCGCTGCCGGTGCGCGGATTCGCCGCTTGACCCAGCGCCCGGCGAGTCGGGCCGCAACATCCCAAGACTTTGAAGGCTCTGCCCGATATGAAGAATTTCAACGACAAAGTGGCCGCGATCACCGGTGCGTCATCGGGCATAGGCCGAGCGCTGGCGATTGAGTTGGCAGGCCGCAGCTGCCACTTGGCGCTGTCCGACATCGACCCGGTCGGCCTGGCGGCCAGCGCGGCGCTGGCGCAGCAGCGCAACCCGGGCCTGCGCATCAGCACCGCGCAGGTCGACACCGCCGACCGCGCAGCGGTCTACGCCTGGGCCGACCAGGCGGCCGCAGAGCACGGCCGCATCCACCTGATCTTCAACAACGCCGGCGTAGCGCTGTCGACCACGCTCGAACATGTGCAGCGCGAAGACTTCGAGTGGCTGATGTCGATCAACTTCTGGGGCGTGGTCTGGGGCACGCAAGCCTTCCTGCCCCACTTGCGCGCGTCAGGGGACGGCCATGTGATCAACCTGTCGAGCCTGTTCGGCCTGATGTCGCTGCCCTTGAACGGCTGCTACAACGCCTCGAAGTTCGCGGTGCGCGGATACACCGAGGCCTTGCGTATGGAGCTCGAACTGGTCAAAGCGCCGGTCAGCGCGACCTGCGTGCACCCGGGTGGCATTCGCACCCAGATCGCCCGCCAGGCCAGGATGGACCCCAGCGTGGCGCTGGTCACGGGGCGTGACAACGAGAAGTCTCGCGCCCACTTTGACCAACTGCTCAACGCCACCTCGGCCGAGTCGGCCGCGCTGCAGATCCTGCGCGCGGTCGAGCGTAACCAGCGCCGGGTGCTGGTCGGCCGCGACGCCAAACTGGCCGACAAACTGCTGCGCCTGCTTGGCTCGTGGTACCAGCCGCTGGTGCTGGCCGCTGCGCGGCGATCGGCGCGCCAGCGCTGAGCTACTGGCCGGACTTGGCTCTGGCGCCGTACACATCGGCGATCCGAACCTTGGCAAAACCCTGCTCGTACGGTGTCAGGAACTTGATCGTGATCGCCACATGCTCGAACTTCCAGCCATCGGCGCAGCGCCGATAGCGGTCGTCGTAGCGCGCCGACAACCAGTGCGCCTGATCGCCGCCCGGCAAGGCGTAGACCATCGGCTGCCAGAGGTACCACTGGCCGGTCGCGTGGTCGCCATCGACCTCGATCACCGGGTTGGCGACCATGTGCATCGCGAAGGAAACCCGGGCCGACGAGCCGAGAAAAAAGCGGCGGATCGCTTCGCGCCCGTCGTGCAAACCCATCACGCCGCCATCCCAGACCGCGTCTTCGGTGAACAGTTCGGCCAGTCGGTCCGCGTCGTAATCCGCGTCGCAGTGCGCGCAGTAACGGTGCTTGAGCTGCTTGATGGCCTCCACGTCGGCCAACCACTGCAGCAACTTCAGCGCTTGAGCATCCATCATGTCCAGCCTTTTCTCGAACGGGTTTGGCAAGCCCGCCGATCCCGGCTGGCAGTCTGCCGGGCTCGCGCGAGCGCTTGGGCCCGCGGGAGTGCCGCGGGTCGGGATCCAGTCTAGCGCGCGCCAGCATGGGCTGTGCCGGGGTCGACCCTGGTGAGGCGCTTTGGCGGGCCGCTTTGGTTTGAGCCTTAGCATCAGCGTTCCGCGCATTGCTGCGCGCTGCCCAGTCCATCATGCCTGCCAACCCGTCCAGCCCCAGAATCCCCGGTCGCCGCTTGCTGCAGTCGCCTGGCCCGACGCCGGTGCCCGACGAGGTGCTGCATGCGATGGCGCGCCAGCCCATGGACATGGGCGACCCGCGGCTGGACGACACGATCACAGCCTGTGAGTCCGGCCTGCGCCGATTGCTGCACAGCGACAGCGCCGAGGTCTTCTTCTATGCCACCAACGGCCATGGCGCCTGGGAGGCGGTGGTCGAGAACCTGGTGCCGCCGGGCGGCGCGGTGCTGATTCCAGGCACCGGGCATTTCTCCGAGTCCTGGGCGGTGCAGACCGAGGCGCTGGGCCGGCGCGTGGTCCGCACGCCCTGGCAGCCGGGCTGGGCGATCGACACCGTAGCGCTGGCGCAGGCGCTGCGCGACGACACCGGCCACCAGATCGTCGCAGTGTTCGTGGTCCACACCGACACCTCCAGCGGCATCACCAGCGACCTGCGGGCGATCCGCAGCGCAATGGCGGCCACCGGCCACCCGGCGCTGCTGGTGGTCGACGCGGTAGCCTCGCTGGGCTGCACGCCGATCGACATGGACGCGCTGCCGGCCAACGTGGTGCTGGGCGCATCGCAAAAAGGCTTGATGACGCCGCCCGGCGTGGGCTTTGTCGCGGTCGACGCGCTGGCCTGGCAACAGGCCGAACGCAACCCAGCGCCCCGCTTTTACTGGGACTGGCGGCTGCGCCGCAGCCCGCTGAATTACCGCAAGTTCTGCGGCACGCCGCCGCAGAACCTGTTGTTCGGGCTCGAAGCCGCCTTCGGGCTGATCGCGTTGGAAGGCGAAGCTGCGCTGTACGCCAGGCATCGCCGCCTAGCCGGTGCGGTACAGGCGGCGGTGGCAGGCTGGGCCGAGGCTGGTGCGCTCGGATTCTTCGCCCGCGACCCGGCCAGCCGATCGGTGTCGGTGACGACCATCACCGTGCCCGAAGGCGTCGACATCGACGCTCTGCGCGCGCTTGCTCGCGACCGCTTCGGCGTGGCGATCGCTGGTGGGCTGGGCCCGCTGACGGGCAAGGCATTCCGCATCGGCCACCTCGGCGACAGCAATCCGGCCACCATCCTGGGCTGCTTGGGCGCGCTGGAAGCCGCGATGCTGGTGCAAGGCATCGCATTCGGGCGCGACGGCTTGCGGCGCGCGGTCGACCACCTAGCGGCCGACGATGCAGCGCAAGTTTCGGGCTCAGCGAAGTCCTGAGCGCCCCGAGGCCGGCCGAAGCCGGCCGCCCCCCATGGGGGGTCAAACAAAGTGGCAAAGCCATATTTGCTTGAGAGGCCCAGGTCAACCCGACGCTGCGAGGCTTGCGAGCAGCCGGCTGGGGCAGCTTGCAGGCAGGCGCCACCAAGGCTTTCAAGCCAGCGCGAAACCCTCGTAACCCTGGCGTACCACTTCGGCGCACTTGTCCACATAGGCCGGAAAACCGAACAGCGGCATGAAGATCCGTGGCTTGCCGGCGATGTTGGCGCCCAGGTACCAGGAGTTGCAGTTCAGGTAAATGGTGCGCGCCGCCACCGTGTTGACATGGGCTATATAGGTTTGCTCAGCCTCGGCCGTGGCCTCGATGGTGTGCAGGCCTCGCGACCGCAGATCGGCGATGCAGTCGGTGATCCAATTGACCTGGTGCTCGATGGCGACGATCACGTTGGTGAAGGCCGAGGTGCTGCCCGGCCCCACCATGTTGAACAGGTTGGGGAAGCCGGCCACCGCCATGCCCAGGTAGTTCAGCGGCCCGGCACGCCATTTGTCCTGGATGCGCACACCGCCGCGTCCGCGCAAATCCATCCGCAGCACGGTGCCTGTCATCGCGTCAAAGCCTGTGGCCAACACCAACGTGTCGAAGCGGTGCTCCTCGCCGCCCGCGACCAGCCCCTGCGGCGTGAAGTGTTCGATCGGCGCTTTCTGCAGATCGACCAGGTGCACATTGGGCCGGTTGAAGGTGGCGTAGTAGCCGGTGTCCACGCACAGCCGCTTGCAACCGATCGGGTGGCTCGGGCACAGCGCCTCGGCCGTGACTGGATCGTGCACGGTTTGGCGGATCTTGCGCCGCACAAAGTCGCCCGCCAGCTCGTTGGCCTGCGGGTTGACGATCAGGTCGTTGAAAGCGCCCAGCAGGCCAAAGCCACCGCGGCGCCAGCGTGCCTCGAACAGCGCCTCACGCTCCTCGGCCGACACCGACATCGCCGGGAACATATTGGGCGGCTGCATCGAGCCAAAACCGCCAATCATCTTGCGGTTGCGTTCGCGAAAACCCGGGTAGTCAGCCTTGACGGCAGCTTCGAGCTCAGGGTCGAGCGGGCCGTTGTGCGCCGGCACCGCATAGGTGGCTGTGCGCTGAAACACGGTGAGCGCGGCCGCCTGCTCGGCGATCACCGGGATGGACTGCACGCCCGATGAGCCGGTGCCGATCACGCCGACGCGATGGCCGGTGAAATCCACCGGCTGCTCGGGCCAGCCTGCGGTGTGCAGGACCCGGCCCTTGAAGTCGGCCAGGCCAGCAAAATCGGGCTGGTTGGGCGTTGACAACGGCCCTGCGGCCAGCAACAGGAAGCGCGCCGACCAACGCTCGCCGCTGTCTGACCAGGCCTGCCAGCCATGCGCGGTCTCGTCGAACTGCGCGCCCGCCACGCGGGTGTT
>JBILYN010000288.1:0-5868 GCA_044377715.1 Aquabacterium sp. | reverse complement strand
TGGGAAGACACCGAGCCGCTGCTGCGCAACCTGGCGCAAGCGGTGCGCCAGCGGCGGGCGCTGGCATGACGGCCAAGGCTTTCAAGATCCCGGAAAGCGTGCTGGTGGTGATCCACACGCCTGCGCTCGAGGTCTTGCTGATCGAGCGTGCCGACCATCCCGGTTTCTGGCAGAGCGTGACCGGCAGCCGCGACGCGCTCGACGAGCCGCTGTTCGAGACGGCCATGCGCGAGGTCGAAGAAGAGACCGGCATCGCCGTCGGCTCTGCTGCGGTGCCTAGCTCGGCGCTGCGCGATTGGGGTCTGCGCAATGTCTACGAGCTCTACCCGGTCTGGCGACACCGCTATGCGCCCGGTGTGACGCACAACACCGAGCATGTGTTCGGCCTTTGCGTGCCCGCCGGCACGCCCGTCACGCTGAGCCCGCGCGAGCACCTGCAGCATGTCTGGCTGCCCTGGCGCGAGGCCGCTGACCGCTGCTTTTCGCCGAGCAACGCCGAGGCGCTGCTGCACCTGCCGCAGCTGTCTGGCGCCACCGATTGAGCCCCGGCATGCGCAACTTTGGCGCCTCACGCCTGCCTGGACACGGCGCTCCGACGACGCGGCAAGCATCGCTGCGGGTGGCGACCTACAACATTCACAAGGGCGTTCGTGGTCTGGGCCCGCGCAAGCGGCTCGAGATCCACAACCTCGGCCTGGGCATCGAGGCACTGGATGCCGACCTGGTCTGTCTGCAGGAGGTGCGGCTGCATCACCGGCGCGATGCGCTGCGCTTTGAGCGCACGCTGTTGGGATGGCCCGAAGGCGGTCAGGCCGATTACTTGGCACCCGAAGGCTATGAGGTGGCGTACCGCACCAATGCCACCACGCGTCATGGCGAACACGGCAACGCGCTGCTGTCGCGCTGGCCGATTCTCTCGGTCGGCCACCACGATGTCAGCGACCATCGTTTCGAGCAGCGCGGCTTGCTGCACGTGCCGGTGCAGTGGCAGGGCGTCGAGATCCACACCGTGGTCGCGCATTTCGGCCTGATCCACGCCAGTCGGGTGCGCCAGGTCGAACGCCTGGCTGCTTTTGTCGCCGCCGAGGTGCCGGCCGGTGCGCCGCTGCTGGTGGCTGGTGATTTCAACGACTGGGGCGAAAAGCTCGACGGTCCGATGCAGGCCATCGACCTGCTGCGCGCCAGCGCTGGGCCCGCGCGGGCCCAGCGCACCTTCCCGTCGTCGGTGCCGATGTTCGCGATGGACCGGGTCTACATCCGTGGACTGGCTTGCATCTCGGCCACCGTGCCGCGCAACGCCAACTGGTCGCGGATGTCCGACCACCTGCCGCTGCTGGTGGAGTTGCAGCTGGCTTGAGCCGCTGCGCCCGGACTGGCCACCCGATGAAGCCGCCCGCCCGCACCGCGCCGTCGCACAGTCCCGCGCCGCTGTTGACCGGCGGCAACCGCGTCGGCCTGTTGGCCGGTGGCGATGAGTTGTTTCCGGCGATGTGCCAAGCCATCGCTGCGGCGCGGCATCAGGTCTGGCTGACGACTTATATTTTTCACGAGGATGCCGCCGCGCAAGTCGTGGCGCAGGCGCTGGCTGATGCTGCGCAGCGCGGTGTCTGGGTCGGTGTCGTGGTCGACGGCTTTGGCAGCAAGGACACCTTGATCGCGCTTCGCCAACGGCTGACATCGGCTGGCGTCAACCTGGCGGTGTTTCGTCCGGTAGACCGCTGGTGGCGTCTGCTGCAACCCGGCCAGCTGCGCCGCCTGCACCACAAGCTGTGCGTTGTTGATGGGCATACCGGTTTCGTCGGCGGCATCAACCTGATCGACGACAGGTTCGACCTCAACCACGGCTGGTCGGACGCGCCGCGACTCGATTTCGCGGTGCAGTTGCAAGGGCCTGCGGTGGCCTTGATGGAGCAGACCGCCCGCGCGATGTGGAGCCGGGCTGCGCTGGGCGCCGACTGGCGCGATGAGGTGTTGCAACTCGCTCGCAGCGCCGAGCCGCTGGCCCGGGCGCGCCGCGTGCTGGCACGCTTGCGCATGCTGCCGAGCGCCCCAGCCCAGCCGCCGGCCCGGCTGACGCCGGTGCAAGTGGTGTTTCTGGTGCGCGACAACCTGCGCCGACGTCGCAGCATCGAGCAGGCCTATGTCGATGCGATTTCGCGCGCCCAGACCCGGGTCGACCTGGTCTGTCCGTACTTCTACCCCGGCAGGCTGTTTCGCCGCGCGCTGCGCGGCGCCGCGCAGCGTGGCGTTCGGGTGCGGCTGCTGCTCCAGGGCAAAGCCGATTACCGCTTTGCGGCGCTGGCGGCGCAGGTCTTGTACGACGAGATGCTGCGCAGCGGCGTGCGCGTCTTTGAGTACAGCCCGGCATTTCTGCATGCCAAGGTTGCGGTGGTCGACGACGACTGGGCGACTGTGGGCAGCAGCAACATCGACCCGCTGTCGCTGTTGCTCAACCTGGAGGCCAACGTGATCATCCGTGACCAGCCTTTCGCCGCCGATCTGGTGCTGCGCATCGAGACCGCCTTGCAGGTCTCGACCGAGGTGCTGAGGCCACCGGTGGCCGCGGGCTGGTGGGCGGTGCTGCGGCGCGGCTTCGTGGCCTGGGCGGCCTACTGGTTCCTGCGGCTGGCCGGTACCAGCGGCAAGTATTGATCCAGACGTGCTTGCCGACCCCATCGACCGCCGGGTCGGGCCACCCGGCACCTGACCATGGATGATCTGGTCATCGCTCGTCCGCAAGGCCTGTACTGTCCGCCGGGCGATTTCTACATCGATCCCTCGCGGGCAGTGCCGCACGCGGTGATCACCCATGCCCATGCCGACCATGCCCGCGCCGGTCACGGCCAGGTGCTCGCCACCGCTGTCAGCGAGGGCGTGTTGCGCAGCCGACTCGGCGCCGGGCTGCCGCTGCAGGGTCTGGCCTACGGTGAGCCGGTGTTGCACCGCGGCGTGCGCATCAGCCTGCACCCAGCCGGCCATGTGTTGGGGTCGGCCCAGGTGCGGTTGGAGCATCGTGGCCGGGTCTGGGTGGCATCGGGCGACTATTGCCTCAGCGCTTTCGACGAGCGCAACCCGACCTGCGAGCCCTTCGAGCCTTTGCGCTGCGACTGTTTCATCACCGAGTCGACCTTCGGCCTGCCGATCTACCGCTGGCGGCCGCAGACCGAGGTGTTCGCCGAGATCAACGACTGGTGGCGCGGCAATGCGGCGGCCGGCCGAAACAGCCTGCTGCTGGCCTACAGTTTTGGCAAGGCGCAGCGGCTGTTGGCAGGTGTCGATGCCGGGATCGGACCGATCGTCGTGCACAGCGCGGTGGCAACGATCAACCAGGCTTACCGCGCTGCCGGTGTGGCGTTGCCATTCACCTCGGTGCTGGGCGAGCCCATCGATCCGCAGCGTGGTGCGCTCGTGATCGCGCCGCCCTCGGCCCGAGATGTCGTTGCCGCGCTGGGTGAGCACAGCGTTGGTTTTGCCAGCGGTTGGATGCAGCTGCGACGCCGTCGCCAAAGCATGGACCGCGGCTTCGTGTTCAGTGACCATGCCGATTGGCCAGGTCTGCTGCGCGCGATCGCCGCCACCGGCGCCGAGCGGGTGATCGTCACCCATGGCCAGGAAGCAGTGATGGGTCGCTGGCTGCGCGAGCAAGGGCTGCAGGCCGGCTCGTTCGGCGTTGAGCGCGGCGGACCGGCAAGCGCCGAGTTGCCTGTCGTGCAGACACTGGCCGCCGGCCAAGCCCTGGGCGACACCGAAGCGACCTGGACTGGCGCGAGCTGATGCGCCGCTTCGCAAGCCTGTGCGCAGCGCTCAGCGCCAGCAGCGCCACCGAGGCCAGGCTGGCCGCGCTGCAGCGTTACCTGGCCGGGGCTGACCCGGTCGACGCCGCCTGGGCCTTGCAGTTGCTGGTCGGCGGCAAGCCGCGCCGTGCGATGCCCGCCGCACTGCTGCGCGCTGAGGCCTGCGTTGCCGCCGGCATCCCAGACTGGCTGTTCGAGGCCAGCCTGCAGGCCACCGGCGACTTGGCTGAGACCATCGCCCAGATCCTGCCGCCGCCGCGCGCGGCGAGTTTGCTGGGCTTGTCGGTTTGGCTGACCGAGCGCTTGCTGCCGCTGCGTGGGGAGGCAGTCGCTCGGCAGATCGAGCAGTTGCATAGTTGGTGGGATGAGTTGCAGCCCGACGAGCGCTGGGTCCTGAACAAGCTGATCGGCGGCGACCTGCGACCCGGTGTCAGCCGGTTGCAGGTGCAACGCGCGCTGGCCCGACATGCCGGGCTGGACCCTCGGCGCGTCGCCCAGCGCATGCTGGATTGGACCGACGCGAGCCGTGCACCCAGCGCCGAGCGCATGTTGGCGCTGCTGGCGCCCGAAGTCGATCCGCCAACCCGGGCGCCGGGCCAGCCTTACCCGGTCAGCCAGGCCTCGACGCTGGACTGTGGGCCCGAAGCGTCGACGCTTGAGGACTTGCTGGGGCAGGTCGAGCAGTGGCAGGCCGAGTGGTGCTGCAGTGGCCTGCGTGCCCAGATCCTGTGCGAGTCCGGCCAGGTCTGGATCTGGTCGCTGGAGGAGGCGCTGATCACCGAGCAATACCCCGAAGTGGTGGCCTCGGTGCAGCACCTGCCCGAAGGCACGGTGCTGGACGGCGAACTGCTGGTGTGGCTCGCAGGCGCGCCAGCGCCCTTCAACCTGCAGCAGCAGCGCGCCAGTGCCAAGACTTTGAGCCGTCGGCAGTTGGTCGAGTTGCCGGTGAAGTTCGTCGCCCATGACCTGCTGGCGCTGGGCGCTGCCGATTGGCGGGCCCAACCTTGGCAGCAGCGGCGCCTCCAACTCGAGGCGCTGTCGCGTGGTGCGTCCTGGCTGCTGGCGCAGCAGGTCCAGCTTGTGAGCTGGGACGCGCTGGTCGGCGCCCGCCAACGAGCCCGCGGTGGCGAAAGTTTGATGCTCAGGCGCCGCGATGCAAGCGACCGCCGCGGGCAAGGTCAGGCGGGTGCTTGGGTCTGGCCATGCGAGCTGCAGCGGGTGGACTGCGTGCTGGTTTACGCCCAGCTCGATCAGCGTACCGGGTCCGACTACAGCTTCGCGGTCTGGAGCCGCGAGCCCGCCAGCGCAGCCGAGGCCGACGCGGTGGTCACCGCGATCGAGCGGCGCGAGCAGCCAATGCCCGGTGCGCTGCAGTTGCTGACTTTTGCCAAAGTCGGTTCAGGCCTGAACGAAGAGGTGTTCAAGGGCTTGGACAAAGTCATCCGCGCCAACACGGTGGAGAAATTCGGCCCGGTGCGCAGTCTGCGGCCCAGTTTGGTGTTTGAACTCGGCTTCGAAGCCATCGCACGCAGCCCGCGCCACAAGAGCGGCGTTGCACTGAAAGCGCCACGCCTGCTGCGAGTACTGCCTGACAAGCCACTGCACGAAGCCAACAGCATTGACTGGCTGATCCGTCTGCTCGCTGAGCCCGTGGCGCCGGCGCACGAGGCGGACCCAGCGGATCGAGCGTCGGGCGCAGCACTGCGCCTGCCGCGAATACCCTGAACAGATCGCGGTGGGAGCCACGGGCGAGAATAGGGTGCTTGAACAATTGGTCCGTCGAGCCGCATGTCGCTGACCGGACCGCTGGCCTAGCTTTCGAACCCAACGCCCACGGAGCCGCCCATGGCCGAAGACATCGTCGACGTGTTGATCATCGGCTCGGGCGCCTCCGGCGCCGCAGTGGCCTGGAGTCTTGCCGAGACCCGGATGCGCATCGTCTGCCTGGAGCAGGGTGACTGGACCAACCCGGCCGAGTATCCGAGCACGCGCCGCGACTGGGAGGTCCAGACCACTGGCCCCTGGTCGATCGACCCGAACGTGCGCAAGCGAGCGACCGACTACCCGATCGACG
>JBILYN010000289.1:0-5868 GCA_044377715.1 Aquabacterium sp. | reverse complement strand
AGTTTCAGGAGAACTGCATCAGCAGCCACTGTTGCGGGCGCTTCCGGTTGCCCGATTGGCAGGCCCTTCGCCTCAGGGCTGCAAGCACTGCTGACAGCGCGTGCCGCAGTGGCCGATGGCCGAGCCAGACGGCTTACCCACCGCCGCGCCAGTCTTGCGTGAGAGGCGCCGATCGCGCGGCCGTGGATAAGCGCTTTCGATCGCCGATCTGCTGCGCGTCGGCAGCATCCTTGTTCGGTGGATCTGGAAATCTCTCCATCGCCACCTTCTTCGCCGCCGGCTTGCTGGCCGTTGCGGTCGTGCTCGATTTCCGCGCCATGTCGATGTCCTTGGTTGGTTTTACGCCGCCAGTCCGAGCAGCGCACGCGCCGACGCTTCGGCATCGGCCAGCGTCATGCCACCGTCGAATTCCATGATCGCGGCTCGTTTCTTGGGGGCTTCATGCTCAAAGTCGTCATCCGCTGCGCCCTGCTTCAAAAAGGCAGGGGGCACGCGGGGACACCGGGGACACGTTGATTTCATTGAGGTTTCTGGGCTCTGTCGCGTGGAGAGCGCACCATCCGGCGATGCCAGGACCTTGGCGCCGCCACCCGCTGATGGCGCCAGGAAGCTCCGTGGCCCACGAAGGACGTGCCGTCTAGACTTCAGGTGACCAGGCCAGCGCGTCCCACGTAGTACAGCGAGGCCGCGCCGGCTGGGGTGATTTCTCACACGTACAGCCAGAAGAGCCTCGCGGCAGGATGTCGCCGTCGCCGCTCAGTGTCAGCTGGCCGGCGTCATCGCGCCGGGGGGTGGTGAGCGCGCCACTTAAGACAAAAATTGACTTAGTCTTCTGACTTAGTCAAAATTTCGCGATGGCCATCACCGTCAATGTTCACGAAGCCAAGACCCACCTGTCTCGCTTGCTGGAACAAGCGCATGCCGGAGAGGAAATCATATCGGCCAAGGCTGGCAAGCCCTATGCGCGCCTGGTGCCTTTGCAGGTGCTGCCACCGCGACGGCAGCCCGGTCGCTTGGCCGGGCGGGTGGGGGACGAGTTTTTCGATCCCCTGCCTGCAGACGAACTTCGGGCTTGGAATCAGGATTGATGCACCTCCTGATTGACACCCATGTCCTGTTGTGGTGGTGGACAGACGACCCGCAGCTCAGCACCACGGCGCGCTCGGCGATCGCCGACGAAGCCAACGAGGTCTTGGTCAGCGTCGCCAGTGCGTGGGAAGTGAGCACCAAGCAGCGTCTGGGCAAGCTTGGCGGCGTGCCTGAAGCGCATCGCGCCTTCAGCGAGCTCGTCCTGGCCGATGGCTTTGTCCAACCTCCCCATGACCCACTTGCACGCGTTGCGGTCCGGCAACTACCCCCAAGACCATCGCGATCCCTTCGATCGCATGCTCGCTGCGCAGGCCGATCTGGAGCGCTTGGTGCTCGTCACCCGCGACCCAGCGTTTGTTGCGTTTGGCACGCGCACCCTTTGGTGACTTCTGGCTTCTAAACCATGATCACTCAAGACGCAGTGCACCTCGCCCTTGCATCAGGATGATCTGATGGCCGGTTGGTACTTGGTCAGTACTGGCCATAAACCATTCAAGATCGACCCCCTTCGCTGAGGTGACATGGCATAACTCCGCCGTTGCGTGCATACAGCCCTTGAAGAGAATTCCGAAAGACCATATAAAGGCAATACCGGAACCCGAAGGAGCAGCGCCATGGCACGCGAGAGGACCAAGACCATGGTCGCCACCATCAAGCTAACGCCGGAGTGCCGGCGCGCTTGGGAAGCGGCTGCGGCGAGCGAGCGCCGCTCGCTCGCCAACATGTTTGAGGTGGCCATCCTCGAGTACTGCCAGCGTCATTGCGTTGAAGTGCCACCCGAGCCGGAAGCAGAAGCCGCTGCCCCAAAGCGCGCAGCGAGGAAGGTGGCCACCCGATGAGCTGCACCGCATTCCGATGCGCCGCGGAATCTAAACCGGCCTGCATACACGGAGGACTTACAGGATGAGTCACACCGTGTTCTTCGAAAACGAGCGGAAACGTTTTTTCAGGCCATTGAACGGCACCCGGCGCGAGCTTGTCGCGGCGTGCCTTCGGGCGCTCTACGACCGGCTTCACGGCCCAGCGGCGGACTACGCCCACAACCTCACGCGCGACGCGTTGAGGGAACTGCTGCTACCCGTCGTCCGCGAGTACCGCGATGCCAGGGCAGACGACGCCCCGGACGATGAGCTGACCGCAACGACCGACGACGACCCGCAAACGCTCGTCGCCATGGTCATACGCGCATTGCTCACCGATGGATGGTTGGAGCAGTTTGCCGACCGCACAGGCTTGGTGACTGCCTTCCGACTCTCCCGTCCCGGCAAGCTCTTCTCCGAAGCCCTGTGGTCGCTCGACCGCCCGAGCCGTAGCCGCCAGCGCAACATGCGTGGCTGCCGCAACGCCCTGGAGGCTGCGCTCTCTCAAAAGGGAGACGCCCACGACCTGGTCGACGCCTATGAGTACGCCGAGAAGGTCATCGAAGACCTGACTGACGGCATCGACTACTTCCAGGAGCTAGTGCGCCATCTGATGCAGACGGCATCGGTGCACACGCAGTGGGAAGAGTTCGTCGAGTTCCTGGACCGCTTTCAGCGGGACTACTCCAAGCAGTTGACCTCCGACAACGCCACGTTGAACCGCCAGGCCATCGTGCAGAAGCTCGAGCGCTTGCGCACGGTGCAGGAGAACAAGTTTCGTCGTATGGACGAGCAACTGCGCGACATCGCGCACTGGGCGGTGAAGGACCATGCCGGCACCTCGGTCTACGACTGGCTGTTGAGCCGTATCGAAGACATCGTCGACGCGGCCTGCCAGTCGAAGCAGCCAGGCTTCCTGAAAGCGATGGAGAACTACCTGAAGCGGGTCAACGGCCTCGCCCTGCAGTCGATGATGCTGCGTGCTGGCCAGACTCGGCATGCCTACCTGGCCGCCATTCAGCTGGCGGCCGAAGCGCCCAAGGAGAAGCAAGACCAGTTGCTCTCGCGCATCGGCCAGTTCCTGGCGCCGGCAGAAGTCCGGCTGCTCGACCCCGCGAGCTTCAAGCTGCGTACCGCCTCGCAGCGCCGCAAAGCCGTGACCGTGTCTATCCGACCGCGTCCTTCCCGGGAAGAGCGGCTCGCTGCAGCAATGGCGCGTGCCGAGTCCGAAGCCTTCTCCATCCCCAACGAAGAGGTCGTGCAGCAGCTGCGGCGAGACCTTCGCGTCTTTGACCGGCCCATCCGTGTCTCGGCACTGCCAACCGCTACCGCTCGGGATGTCATTCGCGCGATGCAAGCCGTTGAAGCGGTGCGCAGCGATGGCGGCGCCGACATGACCGTCAGGAAGCTACCGATGCGCGTGACGAACGAACTGTATGACTGCAACGACTACGAAATCGAGTTGAAGAAATGACCTTGCACTCCACCATCGCAGAACAGATGGCTCTCGCAAACCTCAAGCAGGAGCGGCTTCGCGAAATCATCACCCGCTTGATGGCCTACGGCGCCATCGTGCGTGACGAGGACCGGGTTGAACAGCTGCTCTACGACGATGCCCGGCGCATCGAGGGGCTGCTCGAGGACTACTTCGACATTGCTGGGTTCCGGCTGCACCACGACAGCACGAACCAGTTCTACCGGCTCTACGTGGCTGGCGCGGTCGTTGACGGGCTGCCCGAGGACACCGTGGAGCCGGCGCCGTCGCTGCGTGCCCGGGTATCGCCGGACTTTGTTGCCATGGCCCTTGCGCTGCGGTTCCTCTACCAGAACAAGCTCAACACCGGCGACATTCAGGCGCAGGGCGAGGTGCTCGTGAGCTTCGAAGAAATTGCCGCGACCATGCAGACGCAGTTGAAGCGCGCGCTGCCCAATGGCATGGGCGACAAGATGACCCTGCTCGCAGAGCTGAAGCGGCACCGGCTGCTCAGCTACACCGCGGATTTCTCGATTGCCGATGAGGACGCGTTGCTGGCCATCCGACCGACCATCCTCGGCATCGTGTCCAACGATGCGCTCAGTTCGGCCCTTGAAGCCGATGGGGTTGTCGAACAAGAAGTGACTGCCGAGGGAGACCAGGAATGAAGCTCGACCGAATAGTGCTCGTGAACTGGGGGCAATTGCGCCCGGGCAACTACGAGCTGGGGAACATGACGCTGCTGACCGGCCCGACGGGCGCCGGCAAGTCGACCATGCTCGATGGCCTGCAAACCATCATGACGGCGGCCTACCAAGGCATCGTCGCCTACAACCCCGGCCAAGAAGAGGTCACGCAAGGCCAGCGGCGCGGCAAGTCCAAGCGCACGCTCGAGTCGTTCGTGGTCGGCGCCGAGTACAGCCGCTTCTCTCGTCCAGATGGCGCCCAGGGCTACATCGCCGCCGTCTTCCGTCCGGAACCGGAGGAAGCGACAGCCAAGGCGTTCACGGCCCTTGTTGCCGTGTCCGCCCGGGTGGACGGCACCGGCGATTGGCGAGACGCCAAGCTGGAACGGCTGGTGCTGGTCATCGTGGAAGACGCAGCCCTGACGGTCGAGGACTTCTTCGAAGACGTCGACCAAGGCATCTGCGTGCCCGTCGAGGAGGTCGTAAAGCGGCTCAAGGAGAAGTACCCCAAGGTCCACACCTACGACGACCACAAGCGAGACTACCTTTGCGGCCTCTATGGGCGCTTCCGAGGTCGCAATTCCATCGCCTGGGACGAGGCACAAAACGCCGCCAAGGCCTGGTCCCAGTCCATTGCCTACAAGCCCATTGGGTCGGTGCACGACCTGGTGCGCGACGACATCCTTGAGTTCGACGGCAAGGCCCTGCATGAGAGCATCACCCGCATCAGCGACCTGATGCGACAGGTAACCAGCCTCAAGCATGAGGGCAAACGGCTGGAAGGCACTGTCACCAGGCTGCGCGAGCTCAAGGAAGGCATTGGCAAGACGGCCTCGACGTTCGAGGAGCAGGTCTACTATGAACTGCTGCTCGCAAAGATGCAGGTAGCCGACGACGACGACCGCATCGCTGCCGAGCGCAAGAAGATTGCCGACGACAACGCCTTGGCAGACCGCTACGAGTTCAGGGCGAAGACCGAGACACAGCTCAAAAAGGGTGTGGACGACAGCCGTATCGAGATTGCTGCGAAGCTCAGCGGCATCGCCGCACACACTGAGAAGAAGGCGCTGGATGAGCGGCTGGAGCGCGCGACAGCGGGCGCTCGCGCCAAGCTCAGCGAGTTGCACGCCGGGTTGCACGCGGCCGCGCACATCAAGAACGTCGCCGACGGCTTAGCCAAGCGCCCCGTGCCGGAGCAGTTTCCCAAGCTGGGGGCGTCGGTGGCGGCTGTCGCCAAGGCCATCGGCACGACGAGCGTGGAGCGTTTTGCCGGCCTGCTGGACGCCGTCGTAGACGCCAATCGCGACGACGTGATTTCCGTGGAAAAGCTCTTTCAGCTCGCACCAGCCTTTGACGGGGTCGAGACGGGCCTGGACCAGCTGCAGAGAGTCCTGACGGGCGCCGATGACAGTGTCCTGACCGCGGTTGCAGCGGAAGCGGCAGCGCTCACGCAGCGTGGCGAAGCGGCTCGCAAGGAACGAACTGAGCTTGCTGAACGCAAGCAACGCTTGGCCGCGGGCGCTGGCAACTACAACCGGGACACCATCCTGGCGCTGGACCGCGTCCGCGAGCGACATCCAGAAGCGGGTGTGCAGGTGCTGTGTGACCTGGTCGACCTGGACTCGGATTGGCAGGCTGCCATCGAGGGGTACATGGATGGCGCTCGTTTCAACCTGCTGGTGAAGCCTGAGTGGGAGGCCCGCACCATTGACTTCCTGCAAACGTGGGGTTCGCGTTCCAAGGTGGTTCAGGGCAAGCG
>JBILYN010000287.1:0-5885 GCA_044377715.1 Aquabacterium sp. | reverse complement strand
TTGCGGTCGGCGTGGCGATAGACCGGGCGCCATTCCTGCAGCGCGGCCTGCTGCCCTTGGCCAACCTGACCAGCACCGTGCCGCTGGTGGCGGTGGCGCCTATCGCGGTGATGTGGTTCGGCTTCGACTGGCAGAGCAAGGCCGCGGTGGTCGTGCTGATGACTTTCTTTCCGATGCTGGTGGCCACGCTGGCGGGGCTGCAGGCGGCGGGCAAGCTCGAGCGTGAATTGATGCACAGCTACGCTGCGGGCTACACCCGAACGCTGCTGGACTTGCGGCTGCCCGCGGCGATGCCGTTTCTGTTCAGCGCACTGAAGATCAACGCGACGCTGGCGCTGATCGGCGCGATCGTCGCCGAGTTCTTCGGTTCGCCGACGGTGGGCTTGGGATTTCGCATCAGCACAGAGGCGGCGCGCATGAACATGGCGCTGGTCTGGGGCGCGATCGTCGTGGCGGCGGTCACCGGTTCGCTGGCCTATGCCTTGCTGGTGTTGGTCGAGCGACGGGTGGCGTTTTGGCATCCATCGATCCGGGCCGAATGAAGCTGGGGCTGTGTTTTCTCGGCGGTCCCGGCATTTGCCGGGCCGTATTTCGTTTCACAACCAACGACAGGAGTGCGTGATGACCGGTTTCACAATCAAGGGTTTGGCGATGGGCGCCTTGCTGGCGGTGGGCGGCTTGGCGGCCAGTCCTGCCGCTTACGCTGCCGACAAGGTGGTGGTGCAGATGAAATGGGTGCCGCAAGCCCAGTTCGCTGGCTACTATGTCGCTGCATCGAAAGGTTATTACAAAGCCGAAGGGCTGGACGTGGTGATCAAGCCGGGTGGCCCGGATGTGAGCCCGGTGCAGGTGCTGGCGGGCAACCAAGCTGACGCGATCGTCAACTGGATGCCCGATGCACTCGCCGCGCGTGAAGCGGGGGTGCCGCTGGTCAACATCGCGCAGATCTTCGACAAGTCTGGGCTGATGCTGACTTGCAAGAAGTCCAGCGGCGTGGCCACGTCCAAGGACTTCAAGGGCAAGACCCTGGGCGTCTGGTTCGGTGGCAATGAATACCCGTTCCTGAACTGGATGGCCAAGCTGGGCCTCAAACCCGACACCGATGTCAAGGTGCTCAAGCAAGGCTTCAACGTCGACCCGCTGTTGCAGAACCAGGCCGCTTGCATCTCAACGATGATCTACAACGAGTACTGGCAGGTGGTCGATGCGGGCGTGAAAGAAAGCGAACTCGTCACCTTCTTCTACGAGAAAGAGGGTGTGGCCTCGCTCGAGGACGGTCTCTACGTGCTCGAAGGCAAGTTGAAAGACCCGGCTTTCGTCGCCCGCATGGGCAAGTTCCTTAAGGCCACGCTCAAGGGCTGGAACGACGCGGTCAAGAACCCCGAGGAAGCGGCCAAGATCGTGGTGGCGGCTGACCCGTCTGGCAGCGCCACGCTGAAGGTGCAGAAGCGCCAGATGGAGAACGTCGCGACGCTGATCAGCAATGCCGGCACCAAGAAGATCGGTTACCTCGACCCTGCGGCCTACGAGCGCACCGTCAAGGTGTTGCTGGCCGGTGGCAGCTCGCCGGTGATCAAGAAGGACCCGGGCAAGGCAGCCTACAGCCACGTGGTGTTCGAAGCCGCAGCCAAGTGAGCTGAGCTGGCGGGTCCCGGGTTCGCGCCCTGGACCCGCCAGCGGCCCTGATACGCGAACATGTCTGCACGCAAACTCAGCCCGCCCAAGGCCGAGGAGGAGGCCCGCAAGGGCCAGATCCGCCAGGTCAACGAGGCCTTGATCCTCAGTGCCGGTGAGCGCGTTTTCGCCCGAGCCGGTTTCAACGGTGCGACGGTGGCCGAGATCGCCGATGCAGCCGGCCTGCCCAAGGCCAATCTGCACTATTACTTCGGCAGCAAGCACGAGCTTTACCGCGCGGTGCTGGCGCGAACCCTGCACGACTGGCTGCTGCCGCTGGACGGCTTGACGCCCGAGGCCGACCCGGGCCAAGCGCTGGCGGCCTATATCCGCGCCAAGATGGCGATGAGCGCGCAGCGGCCCGACGCGTCGCGCGTCTTTGCCAACGAGTTGCTGCATGGTGCGGCGGTGGTCGGTGAGCTGATGCGCAGCGAGTTGCGCGCAACGGTGCGCCGCAAGGCCGCCGTGATCGACGGCTGGATAGCCGCAGGGCGCATGGCAGCGGTCGACTCGACGCATTTATTCTTCACGATCTGGGCTGCGACCCAGACCTACGCCGACTTCGAGCTGCAGGTCTGCGCGGTACTCGGTCGCGAACAGCTGGTCGCGCGCGACCACGAGCGGGCCACCGAGCATGTGGTGTCGCTGATCCTGCGCGGCTGCGGGCTGGCGCAGCACGGCTTCGGCGCAGCAGGTCGCTGAGGTGACGGTCGCCGCCACGGCCTGCGGCCTATGCTGGTCTACCCTTCACGAGAGCTCGACAGCGATGAACTACACCACCCTGGACTGGCAGATCGACGACCGAGTGCTCACGCTCACGCTGCAGCGTCCGGCCCAGCTCAACGCCTTCACCGTGACCATGGCCAACGAGCTGATCGACGCTTACCAGCGCGCCAGCGAAGACGACGCGGTCGGTGCGGTGGTGGTCACCGGGGCCGGACGGGCTTTTTGCGCCGGCATGGACTTGTCGTCGCCGGGCAATGTGTTCGGCCTGGACGAGACCTTGTCGCCCGGACTCGATGAGCTCAAGGCGCGCTGGGACGATCCGGCAATGGTGTCAGGCGTTCGCGACACCGGCGGACGGGTCGCGCTGGCGGTCTACGACTGCAAGAAACCGGTGATCGCCGCGATCAACGGTGCAGCGGTCGGCATCGGCGCGACGATGACGCTGGCGATGGACGTGCGTCTGGCATCCGACAAGGCCCGCATCGGGTTTGTGTTCGGCCGCATCGGTGTCGTGCCCGAGGCCTGCTCGACCTGGTTTCTGCCGCGCATCGTCGGTGCTCAGCAGGCTTTCGACTGGGTCTATTCGGGCGACATTTTCGACGCCCAGGAGGCCTTGGCCGGCCGGCTGGTCAAGGCCGTGGTGCCGCACGAGCAGTTGTTGGTGGAGGCGCACAAGCTGGCGCACAAGTACATCGACCAGCGCAGCCCGGTGTCGATCGCGCTGATGCGCCAGATGCTGCTGCGCAACCCTGGGCTGGCGCATCCGCGCGATGCGCATGCGGTCGAGTCACTGGCGATGCTGCAGACCAGTCTGCACGACGGCAAGGAGGGCGTGGCCGCTTTCAACGGCAAGCGCGCGCCTGTCTTCACCGGGCGAGCCTCTGACGGCTTGCCCGATTTCTACCCCTGGTGGTGAGCCAGGCCTCAACCGATTCAAGGAGAACAACATGGAACGCAAAGTGTGTGTGGTGACCGGTTCGTCGTCTGGCATAGGCGCGGCGACCGCGCAGCTGTATGCCGAACGCGGCTGGAACGTCGCTGTCAACTATTCGCGCGAAGCCGCGCCTGCCGAGGCCGTGGCTGAAGCCTGCCGTGCGCTGGGTGCCGAGGTGCTGGTGCAGAAGGCCGACGTTGCCCAGGACGCCGATTGCCGCGCGCTGGCGGCTGCGGTGCAGGCCCGCTGGGGCCGCTGCGATGTGCTGGTCAACAACGCCGGCACGACCAAGTTCGTCGGCGTTCGCGACCTCGATGGCCTGGACGCCGAGGACTTCCAGCGCATCTACGGCGTCAACGTGGTCGGCGCTTTCCAGATGACGCGCGCATTTGCGCCGCTGCTCAAACTCCACCCGCCGGGGGCGGTGATCAACATCTCGTCGATCGCAGCGACCACTGGCCTGGGCTCGTCGCTGGCCTACGCCGCCTCCAAAGGTGCGCTCAACACTTTGACGATGTCGCTGGCCAGGGCCCTGGGGCCGGTGATTCGGGTCAATGCGATCGCGCCTGGGCTGGTCGAGTCACCCTGGCTGCAGAACGGCATGGGTGCCGAGCGCTACGCTGCGGGCGTGGTGGCCTACAAGGCGCGCGTCGCGCTGGCCGAGATCATCCAGCCCGAGGATGTTGCGCGCGCGGCCTGGTTCCTGGGTGTGGACGCGGTCAAGACCACTGGCGAAGTGCTGCCGGTTGACGCCGGGTCCAAGCTCGTCTCGAACTGATCGCTGGCTTGCCGCGGGGCCTGGGCTTTCATGGGATCATCGATCCCGATGACCGAAGCGCCCCCCGAGCCAAAGCTGCCGCCTTATCGCCCGATCAGCCGGCGGCGTAGTTGGCTGATCGCGCTGCTGAGCCTGGCCACGGTGTGGGTCATCGCGGTCGAGATGCTCGCTCCGCACCGGCAGTTGATGAATGCCAAGGCCAAGCGGGCCGATGCGGCTGCGCTGGCAGCCTGCCCACCGGCGGCGGCCATCGCAGCACCGGGTTGCCCGGGCAGCAAGATGGACGTTCGGATGTTGCCTGTCAACCCTGGGCCTGCCGGCCCTGAGCCTGCCGGCGCAGGTCGGCGCTGAACGACGCTGCCGGTCAGCCGGGATCGGCGACGCCTGCGCGCTCTAGCATCGCGTGCAGCAGCACGTTGCAGCCCGCCGTGATGTGATCGGGCTTGGCGTCTTCGATCTCGTTGTGGCTGATGCCGTCCTTGCAGGGGATGAAGATCATGCCCGCAGGTGCCAGCCGCGCCATGTAGACCGCGTCGTGGCCTGCGCCGGAGACCACCGGCATGTTGCTGTAGCCCAGCGCTTCCGCAGCCCGAGCCACCGCGTGCACGCAGTCGGCGTGGAAGGGTTGGGCGGTGTAGGCCGACACCGGGGTGATCTCGATCGGCAGCCCGCTCTCGGCGCTGAGCAAGGCCGCCACCGCGCGGATGTCGGCGTCCATCGCCTCGCAGAGCTCGTCGCTGGCATTGCGCAGGTCGATGCTGAACTTGACCCGGCCTGGGATCACGTTGCGGCTGTTCGGGTGCACGTTGACCATGCCCACCGTGCCACGGCCATGCGGCGGGTGGCGGTGGGCGCAGGCCACCACCTGCTGCATCAACTCGGCGGCCACCTGCAGCGCGTCGCGGCGCAGCGCCATCGGCGTCGGGCCGGCATGCGCTTCCATGCCGGTGACCACGCAGTCGTACCAGCGTATGCCCAGCACGCCGGTGACCACGCCGATCGTGATGTCGTGGTCTTCGAGCACCGGTCCTTGCTCGATGTGGGTCTCGAAATAGCTGCCGATCGGATGGTCGCCGGGCTCTTGCTCGCCGATGTAGCCGATGCGCTCGAGTTCGCCCTTGACGGTCTTGCCCTCGGCATCGGTCGCGGCATAAGCATGTTCCAGCGTGAAGGCCTTGGCGAACACGCCCGACCCCATCATCACTGGTACGAAGCGTGAGCCCTCCTCATTGGTCCACCAGGCCACCTCGATAGGCGCCTCGGTCGTGATGCCAGCGTCGTTGAGGGTCCGCACCACCTCGATGCCAGCGAGCACGCCGTAGTTGCCGTCGAACTTGCCGCCTGTGGGCTGGGTGTCGATGTGGCTGCCGGTCATCACTGGCGGCAGCGCATTGTTGCGACCGGCCCGGCGCAGGAAGCCGTTGCCTATCTTGTCGATGGTCACCGTCATGCCGGCTTCGACCGCCCAGCGGCTGACCAGGTCGCGGCCCTGCTTGTCCAGGTCGGTCAGGGTCAAGCGGCAGACGCCGCCTTTGGGCGTGGCGCCAATCTGCGCGAGTTCCATCAGCGAGTCCCACAGCCGGGGGCCATTGACGCGCAGGTCCTGCAGTTTCGCCGTCGTTGGGGTCTTGTGTTTCATCGTCGTCTCCGTGCGCCGGTCAAAACCGGCAAGGTGTTGTGAATGAAAGTTTCATACGTTGAAGGCTTAGCCAGCTACGGCGGCCCCGAGTCATGCGTGTACATCCGTGAGGGTGTGGGCGAAGCGTTGACAGG